>CAYWGW010000037.1:0-26353 GCA_964457385.1 uncultured Spirochaetaceae bacterium | reverse complement strand
ACTCGAGATTCTCGAGCAGCGGGCCGATCAGGCGTTGCTGATCGACCTTGAACTGCCCCTCTTCTTCCTTGGCCTTGGTCTCGTAGCGGTTCTTGAGCTCCGCCATGTCGAGCTGCTTGGCGCGCACCGCCTCTTCGGACATCACGAACTGCTTGGCCTGGAGCTCCTTCTGAATCGTCTCGAGCTGCTCGACGATCGGCCGCAGTCGCTCCTCGGCCTGGCTCCGCTTGCGCTCGAGCTCTTCCCGCGCGGCCTTTCCCTTGTCGACGCTGGCCAGCACCTTCTCGACGTCCACGAAGCCGATCTTGACGGGATCCGTCGTCGCCGCGACGCCCCAGGCGAGCAGCATCATCGCCGTCAAGACCAGTACGGACCTACCCATTCGCATTGCATTCCACTCCCTGGCTGGAGCGCCACTGGGGCGCTCCTCGCGTGTCGTCATCGCCCGTCAAACGTCGGCCCGGCTCGACGGTGTCTCTTCTCGCCGCCTCCCGCCGCCTCTCGCAGCCTTTCGCCGGTTTTGAACGGCCGCTACAGGCCGAGCCCGCCGACCGAGAACTCGAAGACCGGACTGTCCTCGAAGGATCGCGGATCCACCGGGAATCCGAGCACGAGCTGGAGTGGGCCGAAGGGGGAGAACCACAACACGCCACCGCCGTAACCGTAGCGCCACTCCGAAGCATCGAACAACACCTCGCCTTCGGCGAAGGCATTGCCCCCGTCCACGAACGCGACCCCCATCAAGCCGATCTGCTCGGAGATCGGAAAGCGATACTCGAAGCTGCTGCTGATGAACGACGACCCCCCGATCACCTGGGTCTCGTTGATGTCGTCGAAGTCGTCGATTGCCTTGTCACCGATCGAGTTGCAGACACCGTTCCCGTTTCCGAAGTTGCCGTTGAAGGCGACATCGTCGCAGACCGCAGCGAGCTGACCGCTGGCCGGGTTGCTGATCAGCCGGGTGCCCACGGGATGGTAGACCCGGCCCGAACCCACGTCGGTGAAGCGGAGCTCGGCTCGCCTCGGACCCACCGAGCGGCCCTGGAAGCCCCGCAGCTGGGCCCGCCCGAGACCGCCGAGAAAGTAGCGCTCCGTCAGGGGAAGGGTGATGTCGTCGTCGATCTCGTCGAGGTTCCCCGCGTTCAGGCAGTTCGTCGGATCGGCACAAATGGTCGAGCCGGAGACGCCGAGATCGAAGTCCCCGACCGAGTTGAAGGGCAGCGCAAAGCCCAGCCGCGTGCTCAGGACGAAAGTCGACCGATCCAGCAGCCAGTCGGGCGCACCGAAATAATAGGCGCCCTGACCCTGAAGCTTCAGGAAGTTCGAGAAGCCCCCGAGTCCCGCGTACTCGATCGAACCGTTCGCGGCGTAGCCCGCCGTCGGAGCGAAACGGTCGTTGCGCTTGTCGATGCCCACCGACAGCCCGAGCTGGCTGGTACTCTGACTCTCCTGGAGGATCTGCCGCTCGATCGGAGAGGCGACGGCGTTCTGGCTGCCCTGCTGGGAGACGTCCCGTTGGGAGAAGCCGTAGCGAAGCGCGATCGAGGCGCGGTTGTCGATCGTGAGGGGATGTCCGAGGGCGACCTCGAAGCCCGTCTGGGTCTGCTCGAAGTCGTTGAACTGGATCTGGGTCAGGAAGGCCGTCGCGCTGAAGCTGAAGGTCGTACCCAGGAAGTACGGATCCGTGAGCGAGAGAAAAAAGCGCTGCGACCTGCCTCCGATGTCGGCCGACAGATTCACACCGTAGCCACGGCCGAAGAGGTTCGCCTGCGCGAGTGAAGCGGTGAAGATGAAGTTGTCGGCCGAGGAGAAGCCGGCCCCGAAGCTGAAGGAGCCCGTCGGGCGCTCGACCACGCTGACGTCGAGATCGAGCTGGGAGGGATCCTCCGTCGTGTTGGGCTCGAAGGCGACGTCCTCGAAGAACCCGAGCCGTCGGATCCGGAAGCTGCTCACCTGCAGCGCCCGGGCCGAGTAGAGCTGGCCTTCGACGAGGCGGATCTCCCGACGGATCACCGGATCCACGGTCCGGGTATTGCCCTGGATGTCGATGTTCCGGACGAAGTAGAGGGGGCCCTTCTCGACCGTGAACTGCACGTCCACCGTATTCGTCTCCGGATCGGACTGGGTGATCGGCGAGACGTTGGCGAAGAAGAATCCGCGATCCGTGTAATGCGCCTCCAGCGTCTCCACGTCCGACGTGAGATCCGACCGACTGAAGACTTCGCCCTCGTCCAGGCGGATCTTCTTCCGCAGGGCCTCCAGGTCGATCGTTTCGTCGCCCTGCACGACGAGGTCGCCGACCCGAAATTGAGTCCCCTCCTCGATCTCGACGTCGATGAACAGTCCCTCTTCGTTCGCGTCCACCTTCGGTTCGCTCACCCGGGCCTGCACATAGCCGTTGTCGGCGTACTTCTTCTCGACCAGCCGCAGATCCCGCAGGAAGACCGGCTCGGAGTAGGTGCCCGTCTTGTCGAACCAGCTCGTGGCCAGGGAGTAGAACTTCCAGGTCTTCGTCGTGAAGCCTTCGCGCAGCTCCGAGTCGGAGAAGGCTTCGTTGCCCTCGAAGCGGATCTCCCGAAGCTTCAGCTTTTCCCGCTCGTCGACCTCGAAGTTGATCGAAATCGAGCCCTCGGTGATCGGCTCGATCTCGAAGTCGACGCGGGCGAGGTAATAGCCCTCGCTCCGGTACAGAGCGGAGATGCGATCCACGTTCTCCCTCAGCAACGGAAAATCCAGCGGCGAGCCCGTCGTCAGCGTCAGGATCTCGCGGATCTTGTCTCCATCCAGATTGTCGTTGCCCGAGATCGCGATCTCGCGGACGACGGGGCTCTCTTCGACCTCGAAGACGAGTCGCAGCCCCTCCGCCGTCTCTTCCGTGTAGACCCGGACGTCCCGGAAGAAGCCCTGTTGGAAGACGGCTCGCACGTCGCGCGCGATCTGGGCGGGATCGTAGAGGGTGCCCTCGAGCGAGCGGATGCGGGCGCGGATGGCGTCCGCCTCGACGCGTCGGTTCCCCCGGATCTCCAGCTCACGAATCCGGGTATCGCCGACCCGGCGAACGCCTTCCCCGAGGAGGCGCTCCGCGCGCACGATCCGATACACCAGACCGATTCCGTCGTCCCGCTGGATCGATCGACCCTCGACATTCGCCACCCGGGGATCGGTGGTGATCCTCCGGCGGTCGGCCTCGAACTCGGCCGAGTCGAAGACCGCCCCCGGCCCCAGGGTCAGCATCGCCCGCAGCTCCTGCTCGATCTCGCCGGCCCCCTCGAATCGGATCGCGACGATGCGGTCGGGTTTGTCGCCTCTCACCGTCGCCACGATCTGGTTCGAGAGCTCGCTCAACCGCTCGAGCAGCTCCCGATCGCTGCTCGCGGTGAGCACCAGGCTGCGCGTCGATCCACCGCGCTCGACGGGCACGACACGGGCGTCGAGACTGAAGCGGCCGGCGAGCTCGGTCAGGCTGCCGGCGACGATCGCATCGAGATCGAGCTGCCGGGCGACGGCACGCAGCTCTGCATCCGAGAGCTCCGGTCCCGTCTGGCCCGACGTGCCGAGCAATTCGGCGAGGCGTTCCCGGTCGACGACGCCCACCTCGCCGCTGGCCTCGACCCGGGCCGCGAGCAGCTCGTCGAGAGCCTGGCTGAGAAACGACAGGCCATCGGCGCTATTCAAGCGAAACGGCAACACCGCGATCTGGAGATCAGCCGCAGGGGCCGGCTCCGCCTCGATCGCGCCGAACTCGAGCGGCGCGCGGTTCGCCGGCCGAGCGTCTTGCGCAGGGGCAGCCAGCGCGGCGATCCCGAGGACACCCGCCAGGACGACCCCGAGCCCCCGACGCGTCCAGACGTTGCCTTGCAACTTCCCCCCGCACGGTCTCGGGCCGTGACCCCTCTTCGTGTCGGCCAAAGAGTCGAAGCGGCGGTAGCGTATGCGACGGTCCTACCCGTTTCAAGCCGGCAAGGCCTTCGGGTCTCAGACGACGGCCGACCCCGCCGCGCCCTCGACCAGCCGGCCCCCGGTCAACACCAGCACGCGCCCGAGCTGGTCGGCCATGCGCTTGCTATGGGTCACGACGACCAGGGTCGTCCCCCGGGTCCGGTTCATCTCGAAGAGCAGCTCCGCCACCTGGTCGCCCGTCGCCGGATCGAGATTGCCCGTGGGCTCGTCCGCGAGCACCAGCGGCGGATCGAGCACCAGCGCACGAGCCACGGCGACGCGCTGCCGCTCGCCGCCCGAGAGCTTGCCGACGGCCTGATCGACCCGATGCGAGAGCCCGACATCCGCCAGCATCCGCTCGCCCCGGGCGCGCATCTCCTCGGCCGGGATCGACTGGATCAGGCCGGGCATCATGACGTTCTCGATCGCGGAGAACTCGGGCAGGAGATGGTGGAACTGGAACACGAAACCAAGGAAACGTCCCCGCAAGACCGCGAGCTCCGAGCGGCTGCGAGCGAAGACATCCTCGCCCCGGAAGGCGATCTGCCCCGAGGTCGGATGGTCGAGGGTGCCCAGGATGTGAAGGAGCGTCGATTTTCCGACACCGGACTGGCCCACGATCGCGATCCGATCCCCTTCGTCGATGTCGAGATCGAGGCCGTGCAGCACGTCGATCCGGCCTCCTCCGGTCTCGAAGAACCGACCCAGAGCCCGAATCTCGACCAGACGCTCCCTCGGCACACCCATCGTCCCGAGCTCATCCGAAACCGATCCTTCACTCATGTCGCAGGCCTTCGGCCGGATCGATCCGCGCGCCCTGCCGACTCGGCAGCAACGTGGCCCCCAGAGACAGGATCATGGCGATCGCCGCCACTCCGATGACCTGCACCGGATCCACCCTGGAGGGCAGCTCGGAGAACTGATAGACGCTGGCCGGCAGGGTATCGATCCCCGTCACCACCTCGATGCGCCTCTGCAGCCAGGAGAGCTGCCCCGTGACCGCGATCCCTGCAGCCACGCCCAGGAGCGTGCCCACCAGGCCGATCAACGTGCCCTCCAGCGCGAAGATCCGCTCGATCATCGCGTCCTCGGCCCCCATCGCCTTCAGGATCGCGATGTCGCTGGACTTCTCCATGATCATCATGATCAGCGTGGCGACGATCACGAAGGCCGCCACTACCATGATCATCGTGAGCAGCAGGAACATCATGACCCGTTCGGTCTTCAGCGCCTGGAAGAAGGCCGGGAAGACCTCCTTCCAGTCCCGCGTATAGTAGGGGTACCCGAGAGCCCCGGTCACGAGCTCGCCCACGGCCGCCGATCGGTAGTAGTCCGTCGTGCGCGCCTCGATGCCGTCGACGACGTCTTCCGCCTTGCGGAAGTCGCGCGCGGCCTCCAGAGACGTGTAGGTGTAGACCTCGTCGTACTGGTAGAAGCTCGACTCGAAGATCCCGACGATGGAGAACCGCTTCAGCCGCGGCCCGGGGCCGAGTGGGGTCGGCGGACCTCCGAAAGGCGAGATCAACAGCAGATCGTCTCCGACGTCGAGACCGAGGGAGAGCGCGAGATGATTCCCGATGATGATCCCCGGCTCCCCGTCGTCGTCCAATCCCGACCGGAGATCAGCGAGACTTCCCCGGACGAGGTCCTGCTCGAGGTCGGTCACGCGACCGACCGTGTCGGGATCGATCCCTCGCAGACGCACGCTCGAGATCTGCCCCCGGCCTCCCCGCACCATGCCCTCGGCGTCGAGATAGGGACTGACCGCCTCGACCCCCGGCACGCTCTTCACGAGCTTCAGCAGCTCTTCGTTCGCCTCGAAGGGGCCGAAGCTGCTGTGGACCGTGAAGTGGGCCCGGTTCCCGAGAATCTCGTCCCGCCAGGTCTGCTCGAAGCCGTTCATGACCGAGAGCACGACGATGATCAGCCAGACCCCGGCCGCGATCCCGACGACGCAGATCGCGGTGATCGCCGAGATGAAGACCTGGCGTCGTTTGGCGATCAGGTAGCGGATCGCGATGAACCACTCGACCGAGCGGCGCATCGAGAGAAATCCCGCGATCGCCAGGGGAATCATCCCGAACAGCACGAACAGCGGCAGCAGAGCGAGCAGGACCATCCCGGCGGCCAGAGAGGGTGTCCCGATGTCGAGGGGAAGGAAGGCGACGACGACGCCCGGGAGCAGCGCGATCACGGTCAGCCGCGTGAGCGTCTCGATCCCCGGTCCGACGACGTCCGGCTTCGATCGCCGCAGCCTCCAGACGAGCAACGCGAGGCCGACGGCGACGACCCAGACGCTCGGGGCGAGCGAGCGTGATCCGCTGCCTCCCAACATCAGCCCGAGCCCGACGGCGACCAGCCCCACTGCTGCCAACGACAACCGCCATTGGGATGCCCAGCGCGTCGCGAGCAGCGCGAGACCGACGAAGAATCCGCACGCGACCAGATTCAAGAGCAATCGCTGACCGAAGAACTCCCGCCACTCGGCCCAGGTGAAGACCGAATCCGAGGGCACGCTCTCCATCGTCGCCAGCAGGGCCACCAACAGGGCCACCGCCAGCGACGCCGCGACGATGCGCACCCCACCCGCCGCCACCCGTGCGAACCGATCGAGCACGAGCAACGCCGAGACCAGGTAGACGAGGGTCATCACGAGGATGCCCACGGCGAGCGTGATGATGAAGCCCACGGCGACACCGCCGCCGACGGCGCTCGATGCGTTCTCGAGACTCGCGAGCAGATCCATGGTTTTCAGACCGTTCCTCTCAAGCCCTTCGAGAGCCGGCCCGCAGCTGGGCACCCTGGGCCAGCAGGGTCGCACGAATGAAGGGGTCGAGGTCGCCCTCGAGCACGGCGTCGACGTTGCCGATCTCTAGATCCGTCCGATGGTCCTTGACCCGCTGCTGGGGATGCAGGGTGTAGGAGCGGATCTGGCTTCCGAAGCGGACGTCCTGCCGATCGCCCGTCAGCTTCTCCAGCTTCTCCTGATGCTCGAGGCGCTGTCGCTCGAAGAGCCGGGCGCGCAGCATGTTCATGGCCATGGCCCGGTTCTTGTGCTGCGAGCGCTCGTTCTGGCACTGCACCACGATGCCCGTCGGCAGATGCGTCAACCGGATCGCCGAGTCGGTCTTGTTGACGTGCTGCCCCCCGGCGCCGCTGGCACGATAGGTGTCGACCCGCAGGTCGCCCTCGTCGAGCTCGACCTCGATGGAATCATCGATCTCGGGCACCGCCGTCACGCTCGCGAAGGCCGTGTGCCGGCGGGCCGCAGAATCGAAGGGGGAGATCCGCACGAGGCGGTGCACACCCTGCTCCGTGTTCAGGTAGCCGTAGGCGTACTCGCCCTCGACCCGCAGCGTCACGCTCCGGATGCCCGCCTCCTCGGCCGCCTGGATGTCCAGGATCTCGGTCTTGTAGTGATGCAGCTCGGCCCAGCGCAGGTACATGCGTAGCAACATCTCTGCCCAATCCGACGCGTCCGTGCCACCCGCTCCCGAGTTGATGGAGAGCAGGGCGTTCGCCGCATCGTACTCTCCGCTCAAGAGCTGTTGCAGCTCGGCCGCCTCGAGGGTGGTCTCGACCTCGCCGCATTTCTGAGCGACCTCTCGAAGCGTTGCCTCGTCCCGAGCCTCCTCGGCCAGCTCCAGCAGCACCTCGGCATCGTCGAGCGCGGACTCGATGCGATCGTGAAGCCCGAGTTCACCTTCGACCGCGTTCTTCCGACGCCCCACGTCCTGGGCCACCTCCGGATCGTCCCAGAGATCGGGGCGCGCCATCTCGACCTCCAGCTCCTCGAGCTGGGCCCGCAGTCCGGCTACGTCAAAGACGCCCCCGGAATCCGTCGAAGCGGGCTCGCAGACGCTGCAGCCGTTCGCTGAGCTCCGAACCGTCGATCTCCGATCTCCTCTCCGATCCCTTCTTGGACAAACTGTCGCGACTCATCGAATCCGACCCTCTCTTCGTCTCGCGAGCCTGATGCGGCCCCCGTTGATCAGCACCCAGGCCATTCTCACCAGGACCAGCCCCAGACAGCTCCAGGCAAATACATCCCCGTGGCGCGCGTAGAACGTGAGCCCGCCCGCGCGCACGACGGGCACGTCTCCGACCAGGACCGCCCGTTCGAACAAGGACGTCCGTTCGCGCACCCGGCCTCGCGCGTCGATGATCGCCGAGATCCCCGTGTTGGCCGCACGCACCACCCAACGTCCGTTCTCGGCTGCACGCAGGGCCGTCATCGCCAGGAACTGATGGGGGGCTCCGGTGCGACCGTACCAGGCATCGTTGGTGATCGCGAGCAGGACGCCGGCCCCTTCCGCCGCGAAACGGCGGACCAGGTGGGGGAAGATCAGCTCGTAGCAGATCGGAACGCCGACCCGCAGAGGCGGCCGCGCGTTCGGCCCCGCGTCGATCAGGCTCACCCTCGGCGCCCGCCCGGGCGTGACGTCGTTGCTGGCCATCCCCGTGGCGAGCGCCTGGAAGACATGCCCGAGTAGCCCGCGCAAGGGAACGAATTCGCCGAAGGGCACGAGCTGGGTCTTGTCGTAGCGGTCGACGACCCTGCCCCGCCGATCGAGGACGAAGGCCGAATCGAAGAAGGCGAGGATCCGTCGACCCGTCGCATCCGGCGTGATCCCCATGCCCCCGACGATGAAATCCGCCCGACTGCGTCGGACCATACGCCCGATCCGAGCCGACAGCGCCGGATCCGCCTCGAGCAGTCCGGGCACCGCCGTCTCGGGCCAGACGATCCACTGCGCCCCGAGACCCACGGCCTCTTCACTCGAGCTCGTGTAGGTCCCCAGGATCTGCTCCCGGCGATCCTCGCTCCACTTCTCGCGCTGATCGATGTTGCCCTGAATGGCTGCAATCCGGACCTCCTCGACCACGCCCGGCTCCGCGCTCTGGAGCAGCAGCCCGAGCCCGTGCGCCAGCACGGCCCCGATCGCCACCCCGCCCGCCACGCGCCGGGGCCCGGCCGCCCTCCGCCCGTGCGCCGGCAGCGCCCGCGCCAGCGCCAGGCCCAGGGCGACGGCCACGAAGGAGAGCCCGTAGACCCCCGTCCAGCGCGTGATCCCGAGCAGGGGCAGATCGAGATGGAGCGCATAGCCGAGCGTGGCCCAGGGAAAGCCGCCGAGAATATGCGCTCGGATCCAATCGAGCGAGACCCAGAGCGCGGCGCCGAGCACGACTGCGCCGAAGTCCCCGGCACGCGATCCGAGCCAGACCCAGAGTGCCGCGAAGGCAGCCGTGAAGAGCGAAACGAAGAGCGCCGGCAGCAGCGGCGCCAGCAGCCCGAGTCCCCAGGGCATGCCGCCGTAGACGACGGTGACCACGAAGAACCAGTGGAACAGCAACGCATGACCCGCCAGGCTCGCCAGGAACGCGGCACGCGCGGCGCGCCCGGGCGCGAGCCCATCGATCCCCAGGACGAGCGTGGCGGGCACGAGCCAGACGAAGAGCAGCCCGAGATCGATCGCACCACCGAAGGGCAGCTCCTGCGGAAAGGCCAGAAAGGTCGCGATCGCGTGGGCCACCAGGGCGAGACGTCGCGGGCGCTGCCCGATCGGAGTCGTCACGAGAGCGACCGCCAGATCCGCCGCTCCTCTCGACGCATCAGACGCGCTTCGTCGTCCTGCTCGTGGTCGTATCCGATCAGGTGGAGTACACCGTGGAGCAGCAGCCGGGCGACCACCTCGTCCAGGGACCGATGGCGCTCCGCAGCCTGCCGCGCCGCGGTCTCGACGCTGATCACGACGTCTCCGAGGAGCCCGCCGCGACGATCTGCGTAATCCCCTTCGAGAAGGGAGAAGGAGAGCACGTCCGTCGCCCGCGGCTGACCTCGCCAGCGACCGTTCAACGCCTCGATCTCGGCGTCGTCGACGAGGGCCACCGAGAGCTCGGCGCGAGCCTCGCCCACGGCCCGCAGGATCGCGAGCGCTCGCCTTCGCAAGGCGCCGACATCCACTCCCGAGCCCCGGATCCCAGCGGGCGGTCCGGAGAGGGCGACGCTCATCCAGGGCCCCCGGCCTCGTCGTTCGCCTTCGGCCCGGGCCCCGGGGTCGGTCGCCGGAGCGCGTTCGCGGCGGCCCGGTCGTAGGCCTGAATGATCGACTGCACGAGCGGATGGCGCACGACGTCCGCCGGCGAGAAGGCCATGAAGCCGATGCCCGGAACGTCTGCGAGCACGCGCGACGCCTCGACGAGGCCGCTCTCCGTGCTGCTCGGCAGATCGACCTGGGTCACGTCGCCGGTGATCACGGCCTTCGAGCTCTCGCCGAGACGGGTCAGGAACATCTTCATCTGCTCGCCTGTCGTGTTCTGGGCCTCGTCGAGAATGACGAAGGAGTCGTTCAGGGTGCGGCCGCGCATGAAGGCCAGCGGCGCCACCTCGATCACGCCCCGCTCGATCAGGCGCGCCGCCTTCTCCATGTCCATCATGTCGCGCAACGCGTCGTAGAGCGGGCGCATGTACGGATCGACCTTCTCGGCCAGGTCGCCGGGCAGGAATCCCAGTCGTTCCCCCGCCTCGACCGCCGGTCGGGTCAGGATGATCCGTGAGATCTCCTTCCGGTGGAAGGCCCCGATGGCCATGGCCATGGCGAGGTAGGTCTTGCCGGTTCCCGCCGGCCCGACGGCGATCGTGACGTCGTGCTTCTGGATCAGATCGACATAGCGTCGCTGCGCGAGGTTCTTGGCGCGGATGACGTTCCGCAGGCCGCGCGCCAGCACGTCTTCGTAGACGTCCGCGAGCTGGACTTCCGGCTCGTCGCCGAGCATCCGGATCACGTGCCGTACGTCGGAGTGGCGGACGCCGCGTCCCGACTCCAGCAGGGCGTAGAGTTCCTCGAGCACCCGACGAGCCTGTGCGACGCGATCGGCATCGCCTTCGATCCGAAGCTCGTTGCCCCGGGCATGGATGCCGACGCCGATCGAGCGCTCGATCAGACGGAGGGTCTGCTCGCCAGCCCCGTAGAGCGAGACGGCCATGGCATTGTCGTCGAAGGTGAGGTTCTGGTGGGTCGCCGTGATTTCCGAAGCCAGCTGGGCATCCTCGTTTCGGCTTCCGACGGACCCGGCGGCCCGGCGCCGCCGTCCCAACCGAAGCCGAATGGCGACGGCCGCCTTGGAAGCGGCTTCGCATTCGCATCGCCAGGCCAGAGGGGGGATGCGCGCGAAGCGTCAGTACATGGGCGCGAGCAAGACCACCTCGCCGTCCCTCACCCGATAATAATAGTCGCCGAGCGCCTCTGGCGTCAACGAATGCCCGAGGCCCGCGAGCTCACCCGCGGCCTCCTCCAGGGTGCGAGGATAGGAACCCGTCCGCAGGGCATGGACCTCGAGCCCGGTCCGGATCCGGCTCACTTCGTGTCGCGCACCGAGCTGGTCGAGAGTCGGGTCGGGAATGGCGGATCCGGGGAGACCGCCGGAGGGATCCAGGGGCTCCAGCAGCCTCGCCGCGATTGCGCCGAGCGCCAGCCAGGGCAACGCCGTGCCCAGCGCGGCGCGCAGGAAAGCAACCCCGAATCGTCTGCGAGTTCGCACCGTGCGGGTTGCCCTCGTGCTTCGGGCGGGCGTCGGAACGAGCTCGATCACACCGGCCTGGCGAAGCTCCGCCAGGGCCCGGGTCGCCTCGAAGGTTCCGATCCGGGAGAGGTCGATGATGCGGCGCACGTCGAGGCGGCCGTCGACGAGCTGAAACACCCGCTCGGCCTTCTCGAGTCGGACATCGACCTCGCCCGCGCTCAGGCCGCGTACCGAGTCGGCGTCGCCGACACGACGGAACACGGCGTCCTCGGACGGCACCACATCCACGAAGGTCTGCCACTCGTCGAGCATGCGCAGACCATCCATCAGGATCTGCTCGGCGCCGAGCAGCTGCTCGGGCGGCGTATCGTGGCGGACCGGCTCTGCCTTGAAGTGGAAGTTCCCGTTGGCACGGCGCATCACGTCGAAGACCGTCTCCCGGGTCAGCAGATGCTGGACCTCTGCCAGCGTGTCCGCCTCGATCAGTCCCGCTGCCCGCAGCAGGTCCGGAACCGGTCGCGCCGATCGCGCGCTCTCCCGTTCCAGCTTCGCGAGCTGCTCCCTCGTCAGGTAGCCAGCCCGCACGAGCTGCCGACCCAGGGGCTCCCGTTCGGATCGAGCGTCCACCGGACCACCGCGCACGACGCATCCCCCGTCGAAGACCAGGAAGATCGCCCCCTCCTCTCCGTCGACCTCGAGGGTTCCGGTCTTGCGTTGCTGACCGATCAGCTGGAAGACCTCGGCGATGCCGAAGTCGCGCAGGTTGCCGTGCAGGGCGATGGACGACATCGATTCTCCTAGAGCCGCTTGCGCGCCACGAGACTGGCGAACACGACGGCCACGTAGGCCAGCCCGGAGAGGATGCCCGGGATCGCGAGACAGACGAAAGCCATTCCGCCCATTCGCACTGAATCGACGAACACCCCGGCAGGCCAGAGCACCCAGCCGAGGAACCAGCCGAAAAGCAGGAGCCCGAAGATCGAATGATCGGGACGTCGTGCAGCCATCCCTGCGACTCCGGGCACGATCAACGAAGAGGCCAGCACGAGACGGCCGAGACGCGACTCCCTGCGCGCGAGCGTCTCCAGTCTTTTCCGACGGAGGGTCGGATCCGTGCCCGCCGGATTCTGGAAGAGATGATGGCAGTCTTCGCAGAGCTCCTCGCTCCAGACCGTCTCCGCGCAGCGGCCGCAGATCCGGTCGCCACAGCGTCGGCAGCAGCTCGCATGATCCCAGCGCCCCGCACAGAGAAGGGCGAGCAGGGCCGTCAGCAGGAAGGCGCCCGCCGACACCAGCCCATTCTCTCCCAGACGGCCGGGCGCGAGCGCCTCCGCGATGCCGCGACTCGAGCCCTCCTCGAGGGCAAGCGACCGGAAACGATCGATGAAGAGCGACTCAGGCACCTCGAGATCCGCCACCAGATCCGGTTGGTCGAAGCCCAGGAGCGTTGCCACCAGATCGTCGTCGAGGGACTGCGCCCGGGCGAGGGTCCGCTCCTGCTCTTCGATCCGGAAGACCTGACCGTAGGCCCGGGCGAGATCGAAGAGCACGATGGGCGAGTCGTCAACCGCCTGCGCGCGTTGGTAGTAGTCGATCGCCTCCTCGGTGCGACCGCGACGGAGGGCGAGGTTGCCTCGATTCGTCAGAGCCACGGGATCGGTGGGCGATCGCTCGATGATCGAGTCCACACGTCGAAGTGCCTCTTCGTCCAATCCCTGACGGCGAAAGAGGTATGCCATCGAATGCGCCGCGAGCAGGTCCTCTTCTTCGGCCGCCCGCAATCGGTCTACATCGGCCCGGGATTCGATCCCCTGGAGGACCGCGGTCGCACTCCTGGCGATCGGGTCCCGGTCGACGATCCGATTCGTGACCGACACGAGCTGCGCGATCGGATGGAGACCGATCACCAGCAGCACCGCTGCGAGTCCGAGCACGCTCCGTTGTTGTGCCGTCCCGTAGACGAAGCCCAGCCCGAAGAGGGCGAGTACGAGTCCCAGCAGCCCCTCACCCAGCACGAGCGGAACGAGCAACAGAGCCGTCAGCGCCGCCATCCGCGCGAAGGCCGGCGTCCGGATCGAGAAGACGTCCCCCAGATCATGTGCGGCATGCGCAAACACCCGCAGCGCTGCCAACGTGATGAAGGCGCAGGACGCCCCGAGCGTCACGGCCCAGAGCAGGATCGCGAGATTCCCGAGAAGCCAGATGCGGGCGCCGAGATCCCGGTAGAGCGCCACCCAGGCGTCGATCGAGGCCGCGATCGCCGAGCCCGTCTCCCCCGCAGCCCAGAACGATCGAGCAGCCGCCACCTGGATCGCGGGCACGCCGGGCGCAAGGTTTCGGGCGAGCTGGGCCGAGAGCCCCGACTCCTCTGTCGACGGCTCCTGGAGCAGCGCGATCGCGGGCGCCGTCAGGTCACCGAGACCGAGCTCGAGGCGTGCCCGAAGCAGGGCCGCGGCGCGGGCGCGAGGCGTGGGAGCCGAGGCCTGCCAGCTCTGGCGCACGACCTCGCGAGCCGGCTGCCCGAGCGCTGGCACCGGGACGGCGGGGCCCTCCTCCGCGAGCCACGGATCCTCGCCCGACGCGTCGAGCGAGGCCGCGGCCGCTGCGAGAACAGGGGACAGCTGATCCTCGGTCGCACGCGCGAGATCGGCGACGGAGCCGGATACCGACAGCGAGACGAAGAAGAGCACGAGCGACCGGATCCGGACCAAGCGAATCTCCCCTCCGAATGCGCGTTGCGTGCGCGCACCCCGACCTCGTCATCGGCCGTTGGCGGCGCCCTCTGAAGCATTTCCCCACGGGCCGAGTGACGCTGGCCGGGATGTCTCGAGGCACTGTGCCCATGGGCTCGACGATATCGACCTCGCCCACTATGATGCGTCCCCCAACCCCTGAGGAGAGGCCGCCTTGGCCAACCACAAGTCCGCTCTGAAGCGAATCCGCCAATCTGAAAAGCGACGCAAGCGCAACCAGCACGTCCGGACCCGGATGCGTACGGTGGTCAAGCATTGTCGGGAAGCGCTCGAGGCAGGCGAGCCCGGACGGGCGGCCGAGGCGTTTCGAACCGCCGAACGCGAGATCCGGCGCGCCGCGACGAAGGGCGTGATCCCGAAGCAACGAGCCGACCGCAGCGTCGGACGGCTGGCGAAGCACCTCAACCGAATCACGCTCGCCGAGACTGCAGGCTGAGAGACTGCCTCCAGGCACCCCCACGCCGCGCCCTGGCCGTCCGCCGGGATTCCCGGAGTTGAGTCCGGCGAGTTGGCCGACAGGACTTCAAGACGCCAGTGTGAGCACGAGCTGTTCGAGAGCGCGTTCGGGGGGGAGCACACTCCCGCCCTTGAGTTCGACGTCCGCTCGATGGATGGCCCGCAGACACGCGACCAGCCTTCGGGGCGGCAGCCGTCGGGCCTGATCTTCCAGCTTGCGGACGACGAAGGGGGGACCGCCCAGGGGCTCGCCGGTCCCGACGCGTACGAGCTTGCGGAAATGCGCAGCCAATGCGCCGAGAACGGCTGGGGCCGGAGCCCCCTGGTTCATCATCCGGGCCAGCAGGGCAATCGCGTCCGCGCTTCGTCCCTGCCCGATCGCGTCGGTGAGATCCCAGACCGGCTCCTCGGCTATCGAGGCCACGGATTGCTCGACGTGTCGGCGCTCGATCGGGGCACCCTCCCCCGCCAGCAGGGCCGCCTTCTCGACCTCCTGGCGCAGCAGGAGCAGCTGGGGACCGACCCGCTCCGCCAGCAGCTCGGCCGCCTCGACCTCGAGCCGCACGCCCTGGCGCTCGGCCTCCCGGGCCAGGAACTGCACGAGCTCCCTCGAGCGGGTCGGCGCCTCGCAGTCGACCCGAGCGGCGGGCTCCCGGAACGCCTTCACCCACCTCTGTCGCTTGTCGACCTTGGCAGTCACCACCACCAGGACGCTGGTCCCTTCCGCGACCACCCGCGGCAACGCCTTCTCGAACGCCCCGGCCCAAGCCGCGTCGATCTTGGCGCCCCTTCCCTCGAGCTCCCGCACGAGCACCAGCCGCCGGGCAGCCATGATCGGCAGGATCCCCAGCACCTCCTCGAGACGGCCCGCGGCGACCTTGCCTACCTCGAGCCGGTCGAGGTTGAAGTCACGAGCGGCGTCGCCGACGATCGCACGGTCCAGCGCCGCCCAGGCATCGTCACGCAGCAGCGGCTCGGATCCCGCCAGCAGATAGGCCGGTCGCAGCTCGCCCGCGTCGAGTTCCCGCAGCAGATCGTAGACGATCATCCCCCCGTCTCCGGATCGACGATCGGCCGCTCCATCAGCTCCAGAGCATCCGCGACCCGGGTCGCCAGCAGGTCGGAGAGCCGCCGCAGCAGCTCGAGGCGGTTCGTTCGCGTCACCTCGACATCGGCACTCGCCAGGTAGACGTCCGAAGCGGCCAGCATCGTCGGGTCGAGCCGCACCACGTCGCCCTCGCCCCGCACGATCTCGAGGTCGAGCTGCAGGGTCAGGGCGAACTCGAGGGCGGCCACGAAGCTCGAGAAGCTCTGGCTTCGGATGTTCAGGGGACGGATCCGACCCCTCAGGACCAGCTCCGCGCCGTCGGGATCGTCCACGACCCGAAAGCGGGCACGCGTCGTCATCTCCCGACGCAGGGCATCGTTCACGATCCGATCGAGCCAGGGCTCGGGAGAATCGTTGCGTAAAGACATCACCGTCAGACGGACCGGTTCGCGGGCCAGACCCTCCGCGTCGAGTCCCGGCCCCACGAGGCTGCGGTAGCCGCACCCCACGGCGAGAAGGGCCAGGGCGACGACGACGGGAAGTCGGCGCCGAGGGCGCGTCGGGTCACGAGCTCGCATGACAGACCGATAGCATGCGCCGCCCGGTCGGGCCGGGTCGGCGCCGAGGGCGCGTCCCGATCGCGACGAGCGCGGCCTCAGCCTTCGATCTTGAGAAGACTCTTCGCGACCGCGAGCACCTTGTTTGCCTGGATCGGCTTCGTCAGATACTCGTTCGCCCCGAGCGAGATCGCCCTCTCGCGATCCTCTCGAGCGCCCTCGGTCGTGATCACGCAGATCGGCATGTTCGCGAGGTTTGCTTCGCCGCGGATCAGGCTGATCAGCTTCAATCCGTCCATGACGGGCATGTTGATGTCCACGAAGGCGAGATGGAACTTGTCGCTCGTCACCTTGCGCAGGCCGTCCATTCCGTCCTGCGCCTCGACGATGTCGACACTCTTCATCCTCTTCAAGGCGAAGACCAGGAGCTGTCTCATCGTCGGGCTATCTTCGACGATCAGGATGCGGTGACGGTCCATTTCCAGTTCCTCGCTTCAATGCACGGAAGCGCGTATGCGTCGTCCGTCTTCATTTCGTCAGCAGGTCGATGAATCCCTGAATCGTGCTCAGCTTGCGCTCGGATTGCGCATAGAGTCGCGACGCGAAGATCGCGGTCGCTGCATGCCCCGCCAGCAACGTGAAGAGCTCGTGGTCGAGGGGCGCGAATCCCTCCTTCTGCTGCAGCAACTTGTAGATCACGATCGCACCCACCGGCTCTTCATCCACGTGCAGGGGGATGCAGACTACGGGCTCTCCTCCGACGCTCGGTGCGCGACCCACGACCGACGGATCCCCTACCTCGACCTCTCCCCGGGCGACACTCCGACCGACGAAACCCTCTCCGAGACGGAACGTCGGGAACGCAGAAACCGATTCGCCCTCGGACGCAACGGCGCCGAGACCCTCGCCCTCCTCCTCGCAGAGATAGACCGCGAAGATCTCCGCACCGATCAGGTTGATCACGATCTCGAGGATGACCTTCACCACCTCGCTCGGATCGAGGGTCGAGTGGAGCTGATAGCTCGCGACGTAGAGATTCGCGAGGTTGTTGTTCTCCTCCTCGACCTCGACATAGCGCTCCGCGAACTGTTGATTCTCGCCGGAGACGCTTTCCAGCTGCTCGAGAATCGACTGATTCTGGCTCTCGAGTTCCTCGATCCGGGCGATCAGCTCCTGTCGGAGCTTGTCCCACTCGACGTCGCTCTGCGCCGCCTGACTATGCCGCACCTGGACTCCGTTGAGTTCCTGCCGAAGTCGTGCGTTCTCGTCGAGCAGATGGCGCGTGAACTCGGCACCGCGCTGGAAGATCGCCAGCACGGCCTCACCGCAATCCGCACCCTCTCGCTCGTCCCAATCGCTCATGATCGACCTCGACTGGAGGGCTCCACGGCGCGGACGCGTCCCCGCCCTGCCCCGATTGCCGTGGAAATCTCGTAGAGGGGCAGGACGCGGTCGGCGGCACCTGCGCTCACTACTTGTCTCGGCATTCCATAGATCACGGCCGTCTCCTCGGACTCTGCAATGACTCGTCCTCCGGAGCGCTTGACTTGACACGCACCTGCACGACCGTCGTCTCCCATGCCAGTCAGGACCACCGCGAGCAGCTGGGATCCGAAATGCTTGGCGGCACTCGAGAAGAGCCGGTCCACCGAGGGGACGAATCGGTCCCCGTCGCAACCGTCCTCGAGCCGCGTCACGATCCCGGAGCCTCGCGACTCGAAGGTCAGGTGGGCGCCGCCCGGTGCGATCAGGACCGTTCCGCGCTCGACGGCTTCGCCGCCGCGCGCCTCCCGGACCCGAAAGCGAGTCAGCCGATCCAGGCGTTCGGCGAAGCCCAGGGTGAATCCGCCCGGCATGTGTTGAGCCACGAAGATCGCCCGCGGCGGCACCCGCTCGAAGGCAGACAGCAGCTGCGTCAGCGCCGCGGGGCCCCCCGTCGAGGCCCCGATCACCACCGGACAGGAGGTGTCTCTCGGTCGCTCGTTCGGGATGGATGAGACCACCGTCGGCCGGGTCGAACGCACACGCTCCCGAACCTTGTCGATGCGCAGCTCCCGAATCGCGTGGACCTTCCGGATCAGTCCCTCTTCGATCTCGTGGAGTTCGGGGGTAGCGAGCCTCGTCGGCTTGGCGATGAAATCGATGGCCCCGAGATCGAGTGCCTTGAAGACGTCGTCCTCACCCACGCGACTGCTGATCACCATCACGGGTGTCGGACGCTTCGCCATCACCAGCCGAAGGAAGGTGAAGCCATCCATCCTCGGCATCTCGAGATCCAGGGTGATCAGATCCGGCTTGAGCTCGAGCGTCTTCCTTAGAGCCTCTTCCCCGTCACGCGCGACGTCGACCACTTCGACCAAAGGTGAAGTCTCGAGCATGCGCGTGATCGTCTGCCGCGAGAAGGCCGAGTCGTCGATCACCAGGACGCGGATCGGCGTGACCCGCGTCATCGCTCACCCTCGCGACGCTCGCCCTCGGCGATACCGATCGCCGCGAGGCCATGCCAGGAATCGCTGTGTTCCTCGCCGGAGACCGGGCGACGGTAGACGAGGTCGTGCTCCAGCGACTTCAGCTCGAAGTCCGACGTCACGTTGATCAACGATTCGGAATGTCCGAGCAGCAGATAGCCACCGGGAGCGAGCTTGTCATGGAACGTCTTGATGACACGCTTCTTCGTCTCTGCATCGAAATAGATGATCACGTTCCGACACAGGATCACGTCCATCGTCCCGAGCAACGAAACCTTTGCTTCGTCCAGAAGATTCATGTGCATGAAGTCGACGTACCGCTTCACCTCGTCCGAGATCCGGTTCAGCCCGTCCTTCTGGACGAAATATCGCTGTCGGAGCAGCGGCTCCGTCTCGCGAAAAGAGGCCTCGCGATACACTCCACGACGTGCCTTCGCCAGCACGGCGCGCGAGATATCGGAGGCGTAGACCCGGAAGTCCACACCGGGAACGAGCCCGGACTCGATTCCCAGCATGACGACCGAGAAGGGCTCCTCGCCGCTCGCGCAGCCTGCGGACCAGATCGACACCGGACGCCGACCCCGGGTGGCACGCAGCTTTGCCTGCGGAATCACCTCGTTCACCAATGCGGTCAGCTGCGAGCGTTCCCGGAAGAAATAGGTCTCGTTCGTGGTCAGAACGTCGATGATCCGCCAGAACTCCTCCTCGGAGTTCGGGCCACTTCGAAGCTGATACAGGTACGAGGCCATGGAAGCGGCCTGCGATTCCTCGAGAAGCCGTCCGAGACGCCGCTCCACCAGGAATCGCGTCGCCTCGTCGAAATGCAGCCCGCATCGCCGCCTAAGAAGATCCGTGAAGAGGCGGAACTCGGCGTCCGTCAGCTGCAGCTTCGAGTGGGCGGCACTCATGACGACCTTATCACTCCTCCAGCCTGCGAATCGCCTGAAGCAGGACCTCGCGCACGAAATCGTCTCTCTCGGATTCGAGCCTGCGAAGCATCGCGGGCAGGCTGCGACGTACGCCGCGATCCACCAACAGCTGGATCACCTCGGCTCGGACCGACCAGTCGTCGTGTTCGACGAGGTCGATCAACCGACCGAGGTCGTCGTCGCCACCGTGTGCGCCGAGGCAGGCGACGGCCGCACGGACCACGTCCGACTCCGGTCGTTCGAGCGCCATCGAGGCGAACTCGCCCGCCCTTGATCCGCCCATCTCCAACAATGCCTCGCAGCCCGAAAGGGCGATGATCGGCGATGCGTCCATCGACCAGCGGATCATCTCGTAGACGCCCTCCGAAGGCGCGTGGGATCCGGCGTGCAATCTCCCCACTGCCCGCAGAGCCACGGCCGCGACATTGGGATCCTCGTCCATCAGCAGCGGCTCGAGATCCGTGACGGCCTCGAGCCTTCCGGATTCGCCCAGGACCTCCGCGGCCGCGATTCGGACCATCCCCGCCTCGTCCCCCAGCGCCAGGCGCAGGGGCTCCTCCGCCCGGTCGAACTCCAACAGAGTCAGGACCTTCACCGTCGCCCGTCGCACCGCCGGCGACTCGTCCTTGAGGAGGTATCCGATGATCCGCTCGTCGCGTCGGGTTCCGATCCGCGCGAGGACTCGAGCGATCGCGAGCCGCACGGGTTCCGGCGCGTCTCCGAGGCGATCCGACAACATCTCTATGATCTGGGGCGCGCCGCCATCCTCCCGTGCGTCGGCATGACCCGCCATCTCGACGAGGGCCTCGACGAGCGCCGCCACCTCGTCCTGGGACTCGAGTGCGTCGTCGTGGGCCGCAGCCTCTAGGGCACGAACCAGATCGGATACCCGGTCCACGAAGCCTCCCCGCCCGAGAGCCAATCCGGCTTCGCAGCGCAGCTCGGGATCCGGACCGGAGAGGGCATCGGCGAGCAGACGTTCTGCACGATCCCCTTTCGTACGTCCCAGGACGCGACAAGCCCTCTCCCGTGAATCGAAGTCGAGCTCTTCCCAGACCGGCTCGAGCGCTTCGGCGAAGGCCTCGGCAAAGCCGGCGAGCGTCATCTCCGTGAGGCCACTCAGCGCGCTGTCGCCTCCCGCCCGAAGGATCGGCAGCACGGCACGGGCATCCTCGATCAGGCCCAGGAACTGAATCAGCTTCATTCCCAGCACGAGGTCCGCAGTCTCGAGTCGTAGACAGCCGAACTCCACCAGATCGTCGGCGGAGGCAGAGCCCTCGCGGATGCGCCCCTTCAGTTCTTCGGCTGCGGCGCCGTCACGCCGACCGAGCAGATGGAGCAGGCCTCCGATGGCAGCCTCACGACTCGACGCCCGGCTGCAGCTCAGACCCTTCAGAAGCTCGTCGGCCGCGGCCGGGTCCTCCGACGATCCGAGAAGCTCGAGCGCTGCGGGACGCAGCAGGGGATGCTCCAGACACTCCGCGAGCGCCCCGCAGTCGACCCGGGCCTCCATGCGGACGAGCGCTCGCAGGGCCGAGAGCCGGACCAACACTTCCTCGCTCGATTCCCTCACGGTATCGAGCAGGCGTCCCGCCTCGCTCTGGTCACCGACGACGCCGAGTGCCTCGGCCGCGGCGCCCCGGACGTTCGGATCCGGATCTCGAATCGCTTCGACCAGCCCTGAGAGAGCGTCCGGATCCCCGATCGCGGCCAGCGCATCGATCACCAGCTTGCGCACGTCGGCGTCATCCCTGGAGAGCTCGCGAACGAGTCGTCGGGTGACCCGCGCTCCGCAGGCCACGAGCGCCTCGAAGGCGGAATTGCGCCTTCCCGGGTTTTCGCCGTCCGCCAGAGCCTCGATCAGACACTCGTGCACGACCGCATCCTTGCGACAGGCCACGAGGCCAGCGACCGCGGCCTTCCGCACCCGCCAGCACCCATCTCCAAGACGGTCGACCCACAGTGGAATCGCCTCGGCATCGGGGAGCAGCGCCAGCTGCTCCACCGCCATGCGACGCACTTCTTCGTCGGAATCCTCGAGCCCGGCCAGGATCGACGCCCGCTCGGTCTGGGTCGGCATCATCATCACGAAGCCCCGACCCGTTCCGCCGCGACCCTTCGGAGTTCGTCCAGGATGAAGTCGCGCTCGCCTCGCACCTCCTCACCGATGCGTTGGCGAAGCAGGGCACGGGCCTCCTGGATCTCGAGGTCGAGAACCTGCTCGAGATTACCGTCCCGACTGGCCTGATCGAATTTCTCCGGCTGGTACAGGAGCATCTCGGAGACTGCGATGCGCGCCAGTCGAGCCGCACGCTCGCGTTCGGCGATTCGCTCGGCATCGTCGTCCGCAGACACGGATCCCTCCTGCGGCCGGGAGAGCGGGCTCGGCGGCGGAGCGGACACGGGTGTCGGCGCGGACGTCGGCGCGGGCATCGTCCTCCCAGCAACCTCGGAGCTCAGACCCGTGTCATCCCGGACCGGCATGCCGGCGTCACGGAGCAGGGGAAGCAGCCCATCGGGCAGGTCCGGCTGCTCCAGATAAACGTCCGCGCCATAGAGATCCGACGGATCCCGCCGATAGCGATCCCGGTGATGGATCGCGCCGACCAGCACCACACGGATCTCGCGAAGGCTGTCGTTCCGCTTCATCACCTCGCAGATCTGGAATCCGAACATCTTCGGCAGTGCGGCATCGAGTACGACCGCGCGGGGCAGCATCCTCTGGATCGCCAGCATCGCGTCGACGCCGTCATGCACGACGAAGGGAACCAATCCCCATTCCGAGATCGCAGTCGCGCTCTGCTTGGCGCGTTCCTCGTTCGGATCCGCAATCAGAACCAGGCGCTCGCGATCGACCCGATCTGCGACGGCCTCGGAGGAGTCCGGTTGGGACATCATCGTCTCCCCGACCGGCGAGGACACGGGGGTAGGCTCCGGTGCCACCTCCCGGGGCTTCGGGCCGCGCACGAGGAAGACCGCTGCGCACTTCGTGCAGCGAAGCTTCGCCCCATCCACTCCGACCCGATCCGCATCGACGCGGTAACGGGCACTGCATTTGGGACAGCAAGCAATCATCGACCACCTCCGCATCTCGGACGCCCGGTTCCGGCCGCCATCAGGAAATCCGAAAACACTTCACGTCTTCCCGAAGTGCTTCCGCCTGGGAAACGAGCTCCTGCATCGCCGTTCCCATGCGTTCGGCAGACGCCTCGTTCGTTCGAGTTCCCTCGAAGACGTGCTCCAGGAATCGGGCCACCTCGGCGCAGGCCTGCGACTGACCTTGCAGTGCCTCGTCGATCTGCTCGACCGTGCCACGGACGCCCTCGACGTTCTCGCGAATTCTCCGGAAGCCCCTGGACTGCTCTTCGGTGGTCGCTCGAACCTGTTGCGCGACTTCCTTCATCGTGAGCGCAGATCGGTAGACCACCTCGTGGCTCCGACCCTGATCCTGTCCGGAGGATGCGATGCGCTCGGCGGACTCACGCACCCGTTCCATCAGGCCGACGACGTGCGACGCAGCACGGGATTGCTCTTGAACCGAGGTCACGATCTCCGCGATGCGGGTTCCGCTTTCGCGAGAAGCGTCGGTGATCTCTTCCAGCGTCCGCCCTGCCTCGGCCGAGAGGTCCACACCGCTCATCACGCTGTTGGATCCTGCCTCGATCGCACCAATCGCGTTCTCGCTCTCGTCCTGCACGGCCCGGATGAGTCCACCGATCTCCTTGGTACTGGCCAGGACCCGATCCGCGAGATCCTTGATCTCGTCGGCCACGACGGAAAAGGCACGGCCCTGCTCGCCCGCCTGGGCCGCGATGATCGCCGCGTTCAGGGCCAGGAGGTTCGTCTCCTCGGCGACGTCGTCGATCACGTCCAGGATGCCGTCGATCTCTCCGGTCCGTGCCCCCAGCCCTCGTATCACCCGCTCCGCCGTATCCGTCGCCTCTCGGATCGCATCCATCCCCGTGATGGTCTGGGAGACGCGAGCCTGACCGAGCTCTGCCTTCTCGATCACCACACCGGAAAGTCGCCTGGTCGTCTCGGCCGACGCATCGACGGCACGCATCGCGCTCGCCATCTCCTCCATGCTCGACGACGTCTCTTCGGAAACCTGGGAGAGCTGTTCGGTGGTGATTCCTACTTCCTTGACGCTCCGAACCATCTGCTCGATCGACTCCGAGACCTCCTCGACCTTCGCGCTCAAGATCGATGCCGTCTGTTTCAAATCGTCTCCCGCCGCGCCCAGCTCCAGGACCGAGCTGCCGGACTCGTCGATCTTTTCGTTCAGGATCCGCGCCGATTTCGATACGTCCTGGGCCTGCGCGTTGATCGATACCATCAGCTCGTTGGCGACCTGGGTTCGAGCGAACTGCTCGCGACTCTCGGTGGCCAGCGCCTGAACGACTGCGGCCACGTCGCCCGCGGTGCGCTCGACGCGATCCGCCGCCGTACTGACCCTCCCGATCGTGTTTCGCAACGAGTATTCCATCGCCTCGAACGCCCGTCCGAGATCGCCGAGCTCGTCCTCCGACTCGAAGACGATTCCGGGGCGCAGATCGCCCGAAGCCATGCGATCCGCTTCGGTGCGGAGCTTCGACAGAGCGCTGCGGAGGTCCTGGCAGACCAGCCGGCCGATCGCGAGCGCACAGGCCACCATCGCGAGACAGACCCAGATCACGGCCTGACTCATGTTTCCGAGCGCGAGGTCGAGCTGATCCCGATCGATGACGGCGACGAGAATCCTGCCCCCATCCGAGACTCGATAGGCGCCCACCTGGGGACCGTGATCCGGCAGCAGCCGTCCGGACACCACCGAATCCAGCTCGAGTCTCTCGTCGAGCATCTCGATCACGGCGTCGGAGATACCGGAGTCGCTCGAGACGAGGCGCGTGCCTGGATCGAGCTCCCGGACCTCCATCGGGTTCGGCCACAGCGATCGATCGGGAAGCCGCTGCCCCACCCTCTCTGCGATGGACAGCTCCGGATCGCCGCCCGCAACCGCGTCCAGCGCCCTCTGACTCCAGGCGGCTGCAGTCTCCTCGGCAGCAAATCCCAGACTGTCGTAGACCACGTTGACGATCAGCAGGATGCTCGCCAACGCCGGCGCCAGGATCGCGAACCGGAGCTTCTGAACCAGAGACAGGCGTTCGATCAGACCCGCGCGATCGGCCGGATCCCCCGCCGCAGAGGCCAGCTCCGCGCGGAGATCGGCGAAGCGGGTCTTCAGCCAGTAGAAGGTGAGCCCCGATGAGAAGAGGGAAGCCACCAGCGTCGCAAGGGTATAGCTCCGGATCCGGGTCCACTCGAGCCAGCCGGAATGGCCCAGCATTGCAAGCACGAGAGGGAAGATCAGCGCCGGGAGAGCATTGACGACGAACTCCCATCTCTGGAGGCGAATCGGAAGCGCCACGAGCACGGCGAAGGCCGCGCGGGCCGCCTCCAACCGATTTTCATCCCCTTCTTCCCCGTCGAGGTAGGTTCGGATCGGAGCGAGCTGCCGCTGATGAAGGCGTTCGAAGATCAGGCCCACGACGCTGCCGTAGACGATCAGACAGGTCCACCAGGTCGTCCACTCCGAGAAGGACAGGTCCGTCAGCAGAAGCATGTAACCGAAGACGCCGACGAGCGCCGGCAGGGACGCTACCGACTGGATCCGGCGGAACTGTCTCCCGAAGATGCGGGACCGTCGTTCCCCACCCATCTGGCTCATGCTGAACCCTCCGAAGAACCGGGTCCGCTCTTCGCTGCGCTCATCCCTGGGATGGCCGACCGGTAGACGCGCTCGACCAGGGTTTCGAGAGCCAACACCATCACCGGCGGCTCGCCGGATCGCCGGACGACGTGTCGGATTACGTCGTAGCCGGCCTGGGCCGCCAGATCCGGCACGTCTTCGAGTCGGGTCGATTCGATCGAGAGGACGTCGGTCGCGGCATCCACCAGAAGCCCCAGGATCAGACCGTCGAGATCCAGTACGACGATACGGGCACGCGAGCCCCGATCACCGGCTCCGTGCCCGAGGGCGCGGGACAGGTCCAACACGGGGATGACCATGCCGCGCAGATCCACGATACCCTCGATCAGCTCCGGCGCATTGGGCAGCGGCGTGATCTCCGTGGTCCGCACGATTTCGCGAACCGATCCGATCTCGATTGCGTAGGTCGAGCCTCGCACGTCGAAGCAGGCGAGATTCACGTTGGACGCGTCCAGCATGTCCGAAAGGGCTTCAGCCATGTCGGACCTCGAGGGCGCGATCCACGTCCAGGATGGAGACGAAACCGTCGCGTCGGCGGAACATCTCGACGACGGCAGCGATCTCGAATCCCTGAGACGCCAGGATCTCGCTTTCTGGAACGCGATGAACCTCACTCACGGAATCGACCAGCACGCCCGTCACCCGGTCGTCGTCTCCATGGAGCACGAGGATCCGCGTCGTGCGATCGCTGGCGACGACGGGGAGCCCCAGCTTGAGCCGGAGATCGACCACCTCGACGACTTCTCCCCGAAGCGCCACGATCCCGAGAAGCCACTCGGGTGCACGGGGGATCGGTGTGAGATGACGCATGCGGATGATCTCGCGCACCCGTTCGACGGAGATCGCATACTCGTTGCGATCCAGGCCGAAAACGAGGAGCTCCCGCAGCATTTCCGACTCTTCCTCGTCGGATCCGGATCTCCAGCGCGC
>CAYWGW010000036.1:0-26642 GCA_964457385.1 uncultured Spirochaetaceae bacterium | reverse complement strand
CGCACTCGTCCTCGTAGGTCGAGTAGAGATAGGGTGTATGCGCCTCGAACTCGGCGGCGCAGGTATCGACGCGCTTGTAGACCGGGCGGATGCCGAGCTCGTGTCGCAGCGCGCGGACCGCCGGCTCCGTCGTTTCCCAGAGCGAGGCGATGCGCGCGTCGGAGAAGCCCATCTGCTTGGCGGGACGCAGCCACTCCCGGCGCTGCGCCTCGCTGGCCGCGCCGAGTCGCAGCTCGGCGGTCGCGATCTCGGCCAGATTGCGCAGGAACCAGCGGTCGATCTTCGTCCGCTCGTAGAGCTCTTCGACACTGGCCCCGCGGCGCAACGCCTCGACCAGCGCCCAGGGCCGTCCGGGTCGGGGCGTGTCGATCTGGTCCCAGAGCGCCTTCTCGCCCGCCTCGCCCTCGGGCAGATCCGGCGGCTCGAAGCCGGCATGGCCGATCTCGAGGGAGCGGATGGCCTTGTGGAAGCTCTCCTTGAAGGTCCGCCCGATCGCCATCACCTCGCCCACCGACTTCATCTGGGTCGTCAGCTCCGAGTCGGCGGAGGGAAACTTCTCGAAGGTGAAGCGCGGGATCTTCGTGACCACGTAGTCGATCGTGGGCTCGAAGCTGACCGGGGTCTCCCGGGTGATGTCGTTCTGGAGCTCGTCGAGGGTGTATCCGACCGCCAGCTTGGCGGCGATCTTGGCGATCGGGAAGCCCGTCGCCTTGGACGCCAGGGCCGAGGAGCGCGAGACCCGCGGATTCATCTCGATCACGATCAGCGCCCCGTCGTCGGGATTCACGCCGAACTGCACGTTCGAGCCGCCGGTCTCGACGCCGATCTCCCGCATGATCGCGACCGCCGCGTCGCGCATCTCCTGGTACTCGCGATCGGTCAGGGTCTGAGCCGGGGCGACGGTGATCGAGTCCCCCGTATGCACGCCCATCGGATCGAAGTTCTCGATCGAGCAGACGATCACCACGTTGTCGGCCCGATCGCGCATCACCTCGAGCTCGAACTCCTTCCAGCCGAGCACGCTCTGCTCGACCAGGATCTGACGAGTCGGCGATTGCTCGAAGGCCCAGCGGACCATCCGGTCGAAGTCCTCGTCGCGCTGGCAGAAGCCGCCGCCGCTGCCGCCCATCGTGAAGCTCGGCCGGATGATCGCCGGCAGCCCCACCCGTGTGAGGATCTCCCGGGCTTCGGCGACGGTCTTGGCAATTCCGGACTCGGGCATTCGCAGCCCGATGCGATCCATCGCCGCCCGAAAGAGCTCCCGGTCCTCGGCCTTGTTGATGCTCTCGAGATTCGCACCGATCAGGCGGACGCCGTGGCGATCGAGCACACCCGCCTCGGAGAGGCCGATCGCGAGGTTCAGGGCCGTCTGGGCGCCGAGGGTCGGCAGCAGGGCGTCGGGCTTCTCTGCCGCGATGATCTGCTCGATGGAGGCCACCGTCATCGGCTCGACGTAGGTGCGATCCGCCGTCTCCGGATCGGTCATGATGGTCGCGGGATTGGAGTTCACGAGGACGACGCGATAGCCCTCCTCGCGCAGGGCCTTGCAGGCCTGCGTCCCCGAGTAGTCGAACTCGCAGGCCTGGCCGATCACGATCGGCCCGGAGCCGATCACCAGAATCGTATGGATGTCATCTCGTCTCGGCACTGGATCCTCCGGCCCGGCTCATGCCTGCTCTGTTCGGGCGATTTCCGAGCCCGTGACGGACTCCCCGGCGGCGCTGCGCTCGACCATCTGCCGGAAGCGGCCAAAGAAGTACGCGGCATCGTGGGGCCCCGGCGAGGCCTCGGGATGGTATTGAACGGAGAAGAGCGGGCGCGTCGAGTGGGCGAGCCCCTCCACCGTTCCGTCGTTCAGGTTGAGATGGGTGATCTCCATCGGCTCCCCGGCCTGCTGCAGGGAATCGGCATCGACCGCGTAGCCGTGATTCTCGGCGCAGATCGCGACGCGCCCCGTCGCCAGATCCTTCCCGGGCTGATTGCCGCCGTGATGGCCGAACTTCAGCTTGCGGGTCCGTCCGCCCAGGGCCAATCCCAGGATCTGGTGGCCCAGGCAGATGCCGAAGAGGGGCCGCAGCCGGGCGAGCTCGCGCACGATCGGCTGGACGCCCGCCACCGCCGCGGGATCACCGGGTCCGTTCGACAGGAAGATGCCGTCGGGCTCCAATGCGAGGGCTTCGTCGGCTGGGGTCGTTGCGGGCAGGACGGTGACGTCGAAGCCGTGCTCCACCAGCAGCCGCAGGATGTTCCGCTTCACGCCGAAGTCGTAGGCCACCAGCTTCAGCCTGCGCTTCGGACGTTCGGCAGGTGCCAGCTGACCCGAGATGCCCGACCAGACACCCTCTTCGAAACGATAGGGCGCCTCACAGGTCACCTGGGCCACCCAGTCGACCCCGTCGAGACCCGGCGCCCGACGCGCGCGCTCGAGCAGATCCTCGCTTGCCTGCACCGCGGGATCCGTGGACAACACGCCTACCTGGGCGCCCCCATCCCGGATCCGGCGCACGAGGGCGCGCGTATCGATCTCGGAGAGCCCCGGCACGCCCTGCTCGATGAGAAAGTCGTTCAAGGAGCCTTCGGCCCGCCAGCTGCTGGGCTCCTCGAAGAGCTCCTTCACGACGAAGCCCGAGAGAAACGCCCGGCCCGACTCGGCATCCGCCTCGTTCACCCCCACGTTGCCGATCTGGGGGTAGGTCATGGTCACGATCTGGCCCGCGTAGGACGGATCGGTCGTGATCTCCTGGTAGCCCATGAGACTCGTGTTGAAGACGATCTCGCCCGAGCGGACGGTCCGGGCGCCGAAGGCCCGACCGCGGTAGATCGTGCCATCCGCCAGGGCGAGCGCCGCCGGCGCTGCGGCCCGACCGAGCAGATCCTGGCCCGCGGCCGGTTCGCGCGTGGATGCACTCATCGGATCAGCGCTCCCTTCTCGTGGTGGTAGACGAGGCGCCCTCCGACGACGGTCGCCGTCACGCGGCCCCGGAAGGAGTGACCCGCCCAGGGCGAGTTCCGACTCCTGGAAAATCCTTCGCTGGGGTCGTAGGTCCAGACGCGTTCGGGATCGATCAGCGTGACGTCGGCCAGCGCCGAATCCGCCAGACTGCCGCCCTCGAGACGCAGGATCCGGGCCGCCGAGGTCGAGAGCCGTCGGATCAGCTCGAGCGGAGTCAGGATCTCGCGGTGCACCAGCTCGAGGGTCACGGCGACCGCCGTCTCCAGGCCGATCATCCCGGGCGGCGCGAGGGTGAACTCGACCTCCTTCTCGTAGACCGCGTGGGGGGCGTGGTCGGTCGCAATCACGTCGATCACCCCCTCCGCCAGCGCCTGCTGAAGCGCCTCGGTGTCGGCCTCGCTGCGAAGGGGCGGTGCGACCCGCGTGCTCGTATCGAAGCCGCGGGTCGTCTCGTCCGTGAGGAAGAGATGATGGGGCGACACCTCGGCGGTCACCCGCAGGCCCTGATCCCGCGCGCGACGGATCAGCTCCACCGAGCCCCCGCTCGAGACGTGGGCGATGTGGAGATGAGCACCGGTCAGGGCGGCCAGGCGCAGATCACGCGCGATCATGATCTCCTCGGCGGCCGCCGGGTTCCCCGGCAGCCCGAGACGCGTTGCGACCGCACCCTCGTGGACCACACCGGCCCCCCGAAGACGGCAATCCTCGGCGTGCACGATGACCGGGGCATCGGCCAGCCGCGAGTACTCGAGCACCCGGCGCATGACGGCCGAATCCATGATCGTCTCGCCGTCATCGCTGAAGGCGACGGCGCCCGCCGCCCGCAGCGCCACCATCTCGGTCATCACCTGCCCCCGGAGTCCCCGCGTCGCGGCAGCGATCGGGCGGATCCGCGCCGGCGAATCCTTCTCGGCCCGATCGAGGATGTACTGGGTCACGGAGGGGTCGTCGTTGACGGGTTCGGTATTCGCCATGCAAGCCACCTGGGTGAACCCACCGGCGACCGCAGCTGCTCCGCCCGTAGCCAGGTCTTCCTTGTACTCCTGGCCAGGCTCCCGCAGATGGGCGTGCATGTCGATCAGTCCCGGCACGATCCAGGCGCCCTCGGCCTCGAGCACCTCGGCCCCCTCGCCCGAGAGTCCCGCCCCGATGGCCACCACCCGGCCCGCCTCGATCAGGCAGTCACCGGGCGCATCGAGCTCCCGGCTCGGATCGAGGATCCGCCCTCCCCGGATCAGCAGCCTGGACATCGGCTAGCGCCCCCCCGCGATCTCTGTAGTCGACCGGTTCCCCCGCTCGGACCCCGCCGGCTTGCCGGCAATCAGGTAGAGCAGCGCCATCCGCAGGGCCACGCCGTTGCGCACCTGATCGAGAATCACGCTGGGTCGATGATCGGCGAGATCGTGGGCCAGCTCGACCCCGCGATTGACCGGCCCCGGATGCATCACGATCGCGTCTTCCTTGGCATAACGAAGCTTCGCCCGATCGAGGCCGAAGGTCGAGGCGTACTCCCGCACGCTCGGGAAGCAGGCGCCCTCGAGGCGCTCCATCTGGATCCGCAGCGCCATCACGACGTCGGCGCCCTCGATTGCCTCGCGCAGATTCGTATAGGCCTTGACGCCGAGGCTCTCGATGCCCGACGGAAGCATCGTCGGCGGTCCGCAGACGCGCACCTCGGCCCCGAGCTTCGTGAAACCGTAGATGTTCGAACGGGCCACCCGGCTGTGGGCGATGTCGCCGATGATCGTGACGGTGAGACCTTCGATATGCCCCTTCTCCTCGACCACCGTCATCATGTCGAGCAGCGCCTGCGAGGGATGCTCGTGCGCGCCGTCGCCGGCATTGATCACCGGCGCCTCGAGCACCTCGGCCAGGCGATGAGGCACACCCGCGACCTGATGTCGTACGATCACGCAATCGGGATCCATCGCATCCAGGGTCTTGGCCGTATCGAGCAACGTCTCTCGTTTCGTGACGCTCGAGCCCGAGACCGAGAAGTTCACGACGTCCGCGGCGAGCCGCTTGCCGGCGATCTCGAAGCTCGCGAGGGTCCGTGTCGAAGCCTCGAAGAAGAGATTGATGAGTGTACGACCGCGCAGCGTCGGGACCTTCTTCACCTCGCGGGTTCCGATCTCGTGCATGCGCTCGGCGGTCTCGAGAATCAGCTCGATCTCCGCCCGGGTGAGGTCCTCGATGCCCAACAAGTCCCGACCGATCATGCGCCTGCCCCTCCCCGGACGACGATCTCGAACTCGGTCGAGTCGGCGCCGAGCGATTCTTCACCACTCGCGCCTTCCTCGCTCGCGGATCCTCCGGCGCGCCGGAAGATCACCTTGTCCCTCGGCTGTGTCGGGATGTTCTTGCCTACATGGTCGATCTTGATGGGGAGCTCGCGATGGCCCCGATCGACGAGGGAAACCACCCGGACCTGCGCGGGCCGGCCGAAATCCATCAGGGCGTCCATCGCGGCGCGGATCGTCCGCCCCGTACTCACGACGTCTTCGACGAGTACCACCACCCGGTCGTCCACCGACGACGGCATCTCCGTCCGGCGCAGGCGCGGCCGGCTCCCGCGCGTCGAGAGATCGTCCCGGTAGAGCGTCGTATCGAGGATGCCGAGGGGAATCCGCTGCTCGATCAGACTCTCGAGGTTGTCGACGAGAATGCGTCCGAGCGGGACCCCGCCATTCGGGATCGCGACGAGGTAGAGCCGCTCGGGCTCCTCGGTCCGCTCGACGATTTCGTGGGCGATTCTCATCAGGGCCCGACGGATCGCGCGATCATCGAGCAGCACTCGCTCGCCAGGATGCTCGGGGGCACGATCGGAAGCGGTCGGCTCGGCGTCTGCCGGAGTCGGAGAGACCTTCGCGTGCGTCAAGCCTGGACCTCCGTCCTTCCCCGCCTCGCTGGACGGGCTTAAAGGACCCTGGGAATCGCGGCAGAGGGTAACGCGCGCGGCGGGATAAGCAATCGCGCCGGCCCGCCGGCCCGCCGTCAGCCCGCTGGAGGAGGTACGAGCACGGCGCCCGGCGCCGGGCGATCCTGCCCTGTGGAATCGCACCTCACGCGCTGGAATACCCGATCCCAGCGCTTCTCGGCGGTGACCCAGTTGAACGGATTGAAGAAGGAGAGCATGTTGCCGTTCACATCCCAGGACCAGTAGAGCACGAAGGCCGGCCCCTTCAGCTCCTCGAGGCGCACCGTGCCCCAGGCCCGACTGTCGTTCGAGTTGTCGCGATTGTCGCCCATCATGAAATAACGACCGGGCTCGACGACGAAGGTGCCGCGATGAAGCCGGTCGACTCGTGGATCGTCGAGCACGGCGTGACGACAGTCCCCGAGATCCTCGTATGCCAGGCGGAGAACGTCTCCGGAGTCGTCGACGAAACGTTCGCCACTCGTCCAGAGCGGCTGGACCTCGCCGTTCACCCAGACCCGGCCATCTCGCAGCGTGATCGTATCCCCGGGCAGACCGATCAGCCGCTTCACGAAATCCTCGCTGGGCGTGCCTGCCGGGGACCGGTCCACGGGCTTGATGCCCGAACGTCCCTGTCGGTCGCGCGGGCGTCCAACCTCGAAGACGACGACGTCTCCCCGCCTCGGCTCGCGCAGCCCCGGTAGACGGATGTCGGTGAAGGGAATCCGGGGTCCGTAGGCCAGCTTGTTGACGAAGAGATGATCGCCGATCAGCAGCGTCGGAAACATCGAGCCCGAGGGAATCCGGAAGGGCTCGACCAGCACATGCCGGATCGCCAGGGCGATCGCGATCGCGATCGCGAGCGTGACCACTTGATCGACGACGACGCGCAGGGTGCTTCCTCCCTGATCCTCCCCCGACCGATCCATTCCCGACCGATCCTCCGCCCCCTCGTCCCGGACCCGCCCATGGCCGGGCCCCTTCTCGGAATCGGGCACAGCGCCTCCTGCCTCCGCTCCAGACGCGTCCGTCGGAGCTCAGTCGTCGTCGAGTCGAAGTGCCGCCAGAAACGCTTCCTGCGGAATCTCGACCGAGCCCACCATCTTCATCCGCTTCTTGCCGGCCTTCTGCTTCTCGAGCAGCTTCCGCTTCCGGGTGATGTCGCCACCGTAGCATTTCGCGAGCACGTTCTTGCGCAGCGCCTTGACGGTCGTCCGCGCGATCACCCGGCTCCCGACCGCCGCCTGGATCGCGATCGGAAACTGCTGGCGTGGAATGAACTCCTTCAGCTTGCGAGCGAGCTCGGAGCCGCGGGCGTAGGCCTTGTCCCGATGCACGATCAACGAAAGCGCATCGACCGGATCGCCGTTGACCAGCACGTCGAGCTTCACGAGATCCGCGGGACGAAAGCCCAGCAGCTCGTAGTCGAAGGATCCGTAGCCGCGGGTCGCACTCTTCAGCCGATCGTGGAAGTCGGTCACGATCTCGTTCAGGGGCAGCTCGTAGCGCACCTGCACGCGAGTGCCGTGGATGGACATGTCCTTCTGGGTTCCCCGGCGATCCTGGCAGAGGCCGAGCACCGCGCCCAGATGCTCCGACGGGACGTGGATCGTCGCCAGCACCAGGGGCTCCTGGATCTCGTCGATCTCGCTCGGCTCGGGCAGAGCCGCCGGACTCTCGATCTCGAAGGTCTCGCCATCCCGGGGCACGACCCGGTAGCGGACGGTCGGTGCCGTGGTGATCAGATCGAGATCGTATTCGCGCTCGAGCCGCTCCTGCACGATCTCGGCGTGCAGGAACCCCAGGAAGCCACAACGAAACCCGAAGCCCAGGGCCGCGCTCGTCTCCGGCTCGTAGTTGAACGAGGAATCGTTCAGCTCGAGCTTCTCGAGGGCGCTCTTCAGATCCTCGTAGTCCTCCGCATCCACGGGATAGAGGCCCGCGAAGACCATCGGCTTCACCTCCTGGAAGCCCGGTAGCGGCTCCGAGGCCCCCTTGATGGCGGAGGTGATCGTGTCGCCGATCTGTACGTCCGAGAGCCTCTTCACGCCGGCCACGACCATCCCGACCTCCCCCGCCGAGAGGCTCTCGACGCTCCGGGGCCTGGGGTCGATCACGTCGAGACGGCTGATCTCGTGCTCGTGACCCGCGATCATGAAGCGAATGCGTTCGCGCCGATGCAGCACTCCGTGCATCATGCGCACGAGCATCACCGCCCCCACGTAGGGGTCGAACCAGGCATCGAAGATCAGGGCCTGGGCAGGCTTCTCGCGATCGCCCGAGGGCGGGGGAACGCGATCGACGATCGTCTGCAGCAACTCCTCCACGCCCACGCCGGTCTTGGCCGAGACCAGCAGCACATCGGCCGCATCGAGTCCGACGACGTCCTCGATCTCCTGGGCCACCCGATCCGGATCCGCCGAAGGCAGGTCGATCTTGTTCACGACCGGGATCAGCTCGAGATTCGCGTCCACCGCCAGGTAGGCATTGGCGAGGGTCTGGGCCTGGATTCCCTGGGCCGCATCCACGATCAACAAGGCGCCTTCGCAGGCCGCGAGCGCCCGCGAGACCTCGTAGGAGAAGTCGACATGGCCCGGTGTATCGATCAGGTTCAGGATGTAGTCCTGTCCGTCGGCGGCCGGAAAGGTCATGCGCGCCGTCTGCGCCTTGATCGTGATCCCGCGTTCCCGCTCGAGATCCATGTTGTCGAGAAACTGCTCGCGCCGCTCCCTCGCGGAAAGTGCGTGGGTGGCATCGAGCAGACGGTCGGCCAGGGTGCTCTTGCCGTGATCGATGTGCGCGATGATGCAGAAGTTGCGAATGCGAGACTGCGGGACGCTCATCCCCGTTTCTCCTGAGCCCCGGCCCTCCGGTGCTCCGACGCGACAATGGACGAGAGCGAGGCCGGAGCGCACTGCCCGGCTTCCGAGAGGACCGCTTCGGGTCGGTCGGGGCCGGCGAGATGATCCGCCAGCGCCTCGGGCCACGGCCGCAGTTCGAGACCCAGGGCACGCGCCCGTCCGCAATCGAGCACCGAGTAGGCGGGTCGTGTCGCGGCGGTCGGGAAGGCCGACGTCGGGACCGGCTCGATCGCGACCTCCTCGAAGCCCGCGAGCCTCAGGATTTCCCGGGCGAATCCGAACCAGGTCGTCTCACCGGCATTTCGCAGGTGGAGCAGACCCGAGAGTCCGGGCTCTCCTTCGCCCATTCGGCGGGCGATCTGCAGCAGGGCCTGCGCCAAATCCGCCGCCGAGGTCGGAGAGCCGCGCTGGTCGTCCACGACGCGCAACGGGCCGTCGGCCTCTCCCGTCTTTCGTTTACGGGCCTGCTCGAGTATGGCCGTCACGAAGTTACGGCCAGGACCGAACACCCAGCTCGTCCGCACGACGAGGGCGCTGGGATCGCTTCCCAGCACGCCGACTTCGCCCGCGCGCTTGCTCGTGCCGTAGACGGTCCGTGGATCGCTCGGATCATCTTCTCGATAGGGGCGTCGCCCGTCTCCTGCGAAGACGTAGTCGGTCGAGACGTGGATGAACCGGATGCCCCGGGCAGCGAGCGCGCGCGCCCACTCGGCCGGCGCGAGGGCGTTCACCCGATAGGCCTGGGCCGGCTCGCTCTCGCAGACATCCACCCTCGTATGAGCAGCCGCATTGATGACGACGTCCACCCCGACGTCTTCGGTCGCTTCCCGGTCGTCGAGCCAGGCCTCTGCCCGATCCGTCTCACCGAGATCGACCTCCCGGCGCGTCGTCGCAAAGGCAAGCGCCAGATCCGGCGCGGCCAGGGTCTCGCGTACGAGACAACGGCCAAGTTGGCCGCTTGCGCCGAGCACGCCGACTCGAAGCGGCGTACCGGACGCGCGACGAACGGTCTCCCGCGTCATGAGCCTGCGTCCGCCCCCAAGGAGATCAACCACGTGGGCAGCCGCTCTTCACGCTTCAACCGATCGGCCAGCTCTTCTGCCCGGGTCCTGCCCTCCACGGGCTGGACCCGAACCCTCCAGCGTCTCGAGTCCTCCGTCGCGGGAATCAGCTCCACCGGATAACCTTTCGACCGAAGACCCATCGCGAGACCCGTCGCCGACTTCGAATCCGAGAAGGCACCGACCTGGATGGCCCAACGCCCGGCCACCGGCACGATCGCTTCGGCGGCCTTTTCAGCGGTCGGCTGGATCTCGGACCGCTCGCGAGGTGCTGCCGCCACCTCCGGAGTCGAACCCTCTTCCGCCGCCCCAGGCTGCCGCCCTTCGAGCAGCGCCAGACGCCTCGCCTGCACCGGGCCCGCCGCCTCAGAGATTTCCTCCGTGGGCTCCTCCAGCTCGGCCTGCGCCTCGAGACGGACGGATTCGCTCTCCCCGCGCAGATGACCCGCCAGCAGCGTCGGCTCCTCCGACAGCACCCCGATCACCAACCCGGCTCCGAAGCCCAGTCCAACCAGCAACACGAGGCGACCGGCCGAACGGACGATGCCACCAGGGCGCAGCCCTCTGCCACGGGCCCCGCCCACTACATCTGCTCCGGGGCGCTCACCCCGAGCAGGCCGAGTCCGCTCGCCAGGACGTGGCGCACCGCGAGGGCCAGCCCGAGCCGGGCTGCGCTGAGCTCGACATCCTCAGAGATCACGCGATGGCGATCCCCGTCCTGGAGATAGGGATTCCACATCCCAGCGACCTCGCGCAGGTAGTAGGCCACGTGATGGGGCTCGCGGCTCTCCGCTGCTCTCGCGACGACTTCCGGGAAGCTCGCGAGCTTGCGGACCAGATCTATCTCCTCCCGGAGATCCAGCCGGCCGGCGTCGAAGGCGTGGGGCGTCGGCATGGCGAGACCGGCTTCGGAAGCCTTGCGCTCGATTCCGTGGGTCCGCGCATGGGCATACTGGACATAGTAGGCCGGGTTCTTCCGCCAGTTCTTGTCCTTCGCCAGATCCAGATCGAAATCGAGATGACCATCGGATTTCCGTTCGATCATGAAGAAGCGGAAGACGTCGACCCCCACATCGTCGACGAGCTCGTCGACCGTAACGAAGGTCGCCCGGCGCGTCGATTGCTTCACCCGCTCACCGGCACTCGTGAGCGTCACGAACTGATGCATCACCAGCTCGATCCGATCCGGATCGACACCGAGCACGGCAGCCCCCTCGCGGACGAAGGGGAACTGCTCGATGTGATCTGCTCCCTGAACGTCGATCACGCGATCGAAACCGCGGCGGAACTTCTCCCGGTGATAGGCGATATCGGGCAGCAGGTAGGTCGGCTCGCCGCTGCTCTTGACGACCACCCGGTCCCGATCGAGCCCGCGCTCGGTCGCTCGGAACCAGACGGCCCCGTCCGAGTCGTAGATGACGCCGGCCGCGCGAAGATCCGCGAGTGTCTCCTCGATCCTGCCCTCGTCGTAGAGGCTCCGTTCGTTGTAGTAGACGTCGAAATCGACGCCGACGCGGCGCAACGTCCTCGTGATGTCCTCGAAGATGACTCGCTGCGCCTCTTCCCGGAATCGCCCGTCGCCGGGCTCGTCGACCCATGCGTCGCCATGCGCTCTCTCGATCTCCGCGGCGATGTCGATGATGTACCCCCCCTGATAGCCGTCTTTCGGGAAGACGACCGGGAGCCCGTCTCGTTCGCCGACCCAGCATTGCTCGGGATTCGAGAGGGCTTCGGGCGAAGGCGCAGCCGCCCGACCGAGGCGTTCCAGGTAGCGGGCCTTTACGGAGTCGCCGAGCACACGCATCTGGCGGCCACCGTCGTTGAAATAATACTCGCGGGTGACCTCCCAGCCGGTCGCCTCCAGCAGACGCGCGATGCAGTCGCCCAGCACGGCCTGCCGCCCGTGTCCCGTCGACAGTGGACCCGTGGGATTGGCGGACACGAACTCGATCTGAACGCGCTGCTCGTCGCGCCGGGACCGCTGCTCACGACCGAACGCGGGGCCAGCGTCGAGGATCGCGTGGAGTAGTTGCTGCCAGCCCTGCTCGAGGAGCGTGATGTTCAGGAAGCCCGGTCCCGCCACCTCGCTGTTCGCCACGAGCCCACCCGCATCGCCCAGTCGCTCGGCGAGCTCCCCGGCAATCTGCCGCGGGTTGCGGCCCAGCCGCCGGGCCAACAGCATTGCCGCATTGCACGAGAAGTCCCCGTGCTCCTTCTGGCGCGGTACCTCGATCACGAACTCCGGGATTCCCGCGCGATCTCCCGCCGCATCGAGAAGCCCTCTCAGTGCGAGCTCGACCTGCCGTCGCAGCCGTTCCTTCACCTCGTCTCCCGCTGGCTCCAGCCACCCGAGGTCGTGCGGGGGAGGTCGTGCCGCTCCCGCCCACCGAATCGAACGATGACCTCACCCGGCCGCGCCAATCCGAGATCCTCCCGGATGGCGCTCTCCACGGAATCCGGCGATGCCTCGAGGGCCGCGACCTCGCGCCGCAATGACTCGTTCTCCCGAGCCAGATCCGCCACCCGGCTCTGCGCCTGCTCGAGGTCGCTCCGGAGCGCGTACCAGGTCCCGAGACCGGTCTGCTCGCTCCACAAAGCGGAGAAGACGACGACTGCGATCAGCACCGTCCCGATGGCAAGCGCTCTCACTTCTTCCCCTTCACCCGTTCCCCTTCGGCTGCTCACCCGCTCGACCCGCCGGGCGCTGGACCGGCGATCCCATCCGCAGCATTCCGGATTTGCCGACGGCATTCGGGAAGGTACCGAACTCGCTGGCGCCGAGCAGGTTCGGGCGCCTGGACGCTCAGCGTTCCCGCGCGTCGGTGTCGGCCGCCGGAACGAGACGCTCCGCGGCGATCAGGGCGCGGATCCGATCCTCGTACTCCGGCGCATCCCATTGCCGGGGCCCGACGTAACGCTCGACGATTCGCCCCTCGGCGTCGATCAGGAGCGACTCCGGCACCCCCATCGTCTGATAGGCCGCGTACACGCGCCCGGAAGGATCGAGCAGGATCGGGAAGGAGAGCTGCATCCGCTCCTGAAAGGTGACGACATCGCTGGAGTTCTCGTCGATCGAGATCGCGACGAGCTCGAAGGCGTCCCCAGGAAGCGATCCGTGGAGCCGCTCCATCGCCGGCATCTCCCGCTCGCAGGGCTCGCACCAGGAGGCCCAGAAGTTCACCAGCACCACCCGACCCCGAAGCTCCCGGAGCGAGAGGCGCTCCGACCGTGTGCGATCTGGACCGGCCTGGAGAACCGTCTCGAGCTTCGGAAGATCGAAGTCCGGCGCAGCCGCCCCCCGCACCACCGGCGGAGCACCCACGTCGCTGCGAAAAACGAGCACGATGCCCGCGACGAGCACCGCGGCTCCCAGCAGCAGGCTGGCCAGGGGGGAGGACTTGTCTCCCGCGTCGTGCTCCGGCCGCTCGACCGCCATCGGACCGCCCTCTTCCCGAGAAGAGCCCGACCGTTTCAGGCGCTCCCCCCCTGCTCCTCACGGTCCACCAGCTCGATGATGGACATCGGCGCCGCGTCACCGACCCGCTGCCCCACCTTGATCACGCGCGTGTAGCCACCGGGTCGCTCGCGATAGCGCTCGGCCAGCTCCGAGAAGACCTTGGACGTCACGTCCTTGCTCCGGATGGTCTGGAGCGCCTGGCGCCGGGCGTGCAGGGTGCCGCGCTTGCCCAGCGTGATCATCCGGTCGGCGACCCCACGCAGCTCCTTCGCCTTCGCGTCGGTCGTCCGGATCTGCTCGTGCTCGAGCAGCGACGTCACCATGTTACGCAGCAACGCCTTGCGATGAGCGCTGGTCCGTCCCAGCTTCCTGGCAGATTTTCGATGGTTCATGTCAGGCCTCGCGCTGCTCCCGCATCCGCTCGAGATCCTTGCGGGGCGGCAGGTTGTCGATCGTCATGCCGAGGCTGAGACCGAGACTGGCAAGCGTCTCCTTGATCTCGTTGAGCGACTTGCGACCGAAGTTCTTCGTCTTCAGCATCTCCGCCTCGGTCTTCTGCACGAGCTCGCCGATGAAGCGGATGTTGGCGTTCTGCAGGCAGTTCGCGGAGCGCACGGAGAGTTCGAGCTCGTCCACCGACTTGAAGAGATTCGCGTTCAGGGGCTCGGGCTCGTCCGCATGGGAGGTCGGAAGCTCGGCCTGCTCCTCGAAGTTGATGAAGATGGAGAGCTGCTCCTTCAGGATCTTCGCGGCGAAGGCCACGGCGTCCGCCGGCTCGATCGCGCCGTCGGTCCAGAGCTCGAGATTGAGCCGATCGAAGTCGGTCTCGCGCCCGACGCGAGCCGGGGTCACCGTGTAGTTCACCCTGCGGACGGGCGAGAACACGGAATCGATCGGGATCGTCCCGATCGCCATTTCCTCGGTCTTGTTCTTGTCCGCGAGGACGTAGCCCTTACCGAGTGCGACAGTGGCCTCCATCTCGAAGGTCGATTCGGGGCCGAGCGTGCAGATCTTGTGTCCCGGGTTCACGATCTCCACGGTCTGATCGTCCGAAATCAGATCGCCCGCCGTCACGATGCCATCTCCGGACTTCCTCACCCGAAGCGTCTTCGGCCCCTGGGAGTTCATCCGGACCCGCACGTCCTTCAGATTCAGGACGATCGCCGCGACGTCCTCCATCACGCCCGGAATGGTCGAGAACTCGTGCAGCACGCCGTTGATCCGGATGCTCGTGATCGCGGCGCCCTGCAGCGACGACAACAGCACTCGTCGCAGCGAATTGCCGAGCGTCGTCCCGAATCCCCGCTCGAGCGGCTCACAGTGGAAACGGCCGTAAGTCGAGGTGAGGGTATCCTCGTCGACCTCGAGACGACGCGGGCGAATCAACTCTCGCCAGTTGCGTGCGATGACCTCGTCTTGCATCGGAAAACCCCCTTCCGTCTCGATTCCAGAGACGGCAGTCCTTCATTCATTCCAGCATTCCGGCCGGCCCCCAGACCCGGGTAGACCGATCCATCCTGCATTCATTCCCTCAGCGAGAGGAAAGCAGGGCCAGGCGAGATCGTCGCTCTCGCTGCCCGAGCGCCGAGCCTGCTCCCTCTACCGGGAGTACAGCTCGACGATCAGCTGCTCGTCGATGGGCAGCGTGATGTCCTCTCGCTGCGGCATGGCCTTGATCATCCCCTTCATCTCGTCTTTCTCGATCTCGAGCCACTGCGGCACGGCCCGACCTTCGAGGGTCTCGAGCGCTCCACTGATGCGCTCGACCTTGCGAGAACGGTCCCGGACCTCGATGGTCCACCCCGGCTTCACGAGCATGCTCGGGGTATGCGCCTTCTTGCCGTTCACGACAAAATGGCCGTGCTTGATCAGCTGCCTTGCCTCGGCTCGCGACGTCACGTAGCCGAGGCGGAAGATCACGTTGTCCAGACGACGTTCGAGCAGCATCAGGAGATTCTCCCCCGATCGCCCCCGCATCCGCGAGGCCCGATCGTAGGTGCTCCGGAACTGCTTCTCGAGCAGACCGTACATCCGCTTCACCTTCTGCTTCTCCCGCAGCTGCACTCCGTAATCGGAGAAACGCACGCGACCCTGCCCATGCTGGCCGGGCGGGTAGGCCCGGCGCTCGATCGCGCATTTCTCGGTGAAGCAACGATCGCCCTTCAAGAAGAGCTTCGTGCCCTCCCGGCGACAGAGACGACAAACAGATCCCGTATACCTTGCCATACCTGGTCTTCCTGGCCCCGGGCCACACCCGGGAATGAGAGATCGAGCGATCTAGACGCGTCGCCGCTTCGGAGGACGACATCCATTGTGAGGAATCGGTGTCACGTCACGAATCATCGTGATCTTCATGCCGGCGGCCTGCAAGGCACGAAGCGCGGACTCGCGACCTCCCCCCGGTCCCTTGACGTAGACGCCCAGGGATCGAACGCCGTGTTCCTGGGCCTTCTTCGCGCATTCCTCGGCCGCGATCTGGGCCGCAAAGGGGGTCGACTTCTTCGATCCCTTGAAGCCCTGCTGTCCACAGCTCGACCAGGCGACGGCGTTTCCGCCCACATCCGTGATCGTGATGACCGTGTTGTTGAAGGTCGATTGAATATGCGCCACACCCGATTGGATGTTCTTCTTGACCTTCTTCTTCGTCTTCTTGGCAACCATCTATCTTTTCGCTTCCGTTATTTCTTGGCAATCTTCTTGCCGGCAATCGTCTTGGCGGGGCCCTTGCGCGTTCGCGCGTTCGTATGGGTCCGCTGACCCCGTACGGGGAGTCCGCGTCGATGGCGAAGCCCGCGATAGCAACCGATGTCCATCAGCATCTTGATGTTCTGGTTGACCTCCCGACGAAGGTCGCCCTCGACCTTGTAGTCCCGCTCGATGATCTCACGCAAGGCGATCGTCTCCGCCTCCGAGAGGTGCTCCGTTCGGGTACCCGGATCGATCGAAGCCTTTCCGCAGATCTCGAGCGCCTTCGAACGACCCACTCCGTAGATGTAGGTCAACGAGATCTCGATCCGCTTGTTTCGCGGCAAATCGACTCCTGCGATCCGCGCCATGAATCATCCTCCGTTTCGCCCGTCCCCGATCGAGGGGTCGGGAGCTTCTGGTCGAGCAGATCCGAGGGGATCAGGTACTCGAGTCCATTCGATCGATCGTCGAATTCAACCCTGCCGCTGCTTGTGCTTCGGGTTGTCGCAGATCACGCGAACGGTCCCCCGACGCCGGATGATCCGACACTTGTCACACATCTTCCGAACCGATGCTCGAACCTTCATCTCTTGTTTCCCACGCTGTCCGTCCGAACACTCTTCCTCGCCTGATCTTCTGGCGGGAAGCCGGCGCCCGATTCCTAATGCGAGCCCTCGATCCGGGTGAGGATCTCCGGCCCGTCGTCCGTGATGAGCACCGTGTGCTCGAAATGCGCGGACAACGATCCGTCCGCGGTCACTGCGGTCCATTCGTCGTCCAGGATCCGCACCCTCTCGTTGCCCATGTTTACCATCGGCTCGATCGCCAGGACCATGCCCGCCCGCAGCCTGGGCCCCCGGCCCGGCCGACCGTAGTTGGGAACCTGCGGCGGCTCGTGCATCTCCCGTCCGATGCCATGCCCCACGAACTGCCGAACCACTCCGAACCCCTCCCCCTCCGCCCGACACTGAACCGCGTATCCGATGTCGGACAGTCTGCGACCGGGCACCATCTGCTCGATGCCCTTCAGGAGGGCGTCGCGGGTCGTTTCGATCAGCCGCTCCGCTTCGGGCGTGGTCTGCCCGATCGCGATCGTGACTGCCGAGTCGCCATGCCAACCTCCGGACTCGACACCGAAGTCGAGGCTGAGAATGTCCCCTTCTCGAAGCTCGCGCGGGCCCGGAATGCCGTGCACGATCTCGTCATTTACCGAGGCGCAGAGTACCGCAGGATAAGGCGCTACCCCCCCGGGAGCATAGCCCAGAAATGGAGAGTTCAAGCCCCTCTTTTCCAGCGCCCGGGCCGCAATCTCGTCGAGCTCCGCGGTCGTCCTTCCGGGCGTCGCCTTCTCCCGGAGCTCGAGCAGGATCTCGGCGGTATGCCGCCCGATCTCCCGCATCTGCTCCATCTCGCGACGGCTCTTGATTGCGATCCGCTCGCCAAAGCTCACGCTGCCTACTCCTGCTCGCTGTCCGCCAATCCTTTCATGCCAATGCCTCTCGTATCCGTCGACCGACCTCGTCGATACTTCCCATTCCCGAGACCTCGACCAGCTTCCCACGTTCCCGATAGAAATCCAGCAGCGGCGCCGTCTCCCGATCGTAGACGCGCATCCGCTCGCGAATGGTCGCCTCGTTGTCGTCCGCTCGTCCCTCGATCTCGGCTCGCTTCAGCAGTCGCTCGACGACCGCATCGGTGTCGACCGTCAGGGCGAGACACGCATCGAGTTCCATGTCCAGCTTCGACAACAGTCCCTCGAGCGCCTCGGCCTGGGCGATCGTCCGGGGGAAGCCGTCGAGCAGAAAGCCCTTCAGCGCGTCCTCCTGTGAAAGACGCTCCTCGGCGATCCCGATCACGATCTCGTCGCTCACGAGTTCCCCGGCATCCATCACTGCCTTCGCCTTCAGGCCGATCGGCGTGCCGGCCTTAACGGCCGCTCTCAACATGTCCCCGGTCGAGACGTGCGGAACCCCGAGATCCTCCACCAACGTCGCGGCCTGGGTTCCCTTGCCCGCACCGGGCGGTCCCAGAAGAACGATTCGACGCGCACTCATCGCCCAAGCCTCCCCCGCACCCGGGCGGTCGTCCCGAATCCCTCGTATTTGCGTGAAACGAGATGCGCCTCGATCTGTCCCATCGTATCCAGCGCGACGCTCACCACGATCAGCAGTGCGGTCCCCCCGAAATAGAAGGGCACGCCCATCTGCTGGGATAGGATCACCGGAAGCACGCAGATCCCCGCCACGTAGATCGAGCCGACCAACGTGAGCCGCGAGAGCACGGCATCGATGTACTCGGCCGTCTTCCGGCCAGGTCGCACGCCCGGGATGTAGCCGCCGGAGCGTTTGATGTTCTCCGAGACGTCGTCGGGATTGATGACGATCGCGGTGTAGAAGAAGCAGAAGAAGATGATCATCCCGACGTAGACGAGGTTGTAGATGATGTCTCCGGGATCCATCCAATCGTCGATGAAGCGCTGGACAGCCGGGCTCTCGGTGTACTGGCGGATCGTCAGCGGGAACATCAGCAGCGAGGAGGCGAAGATCGGCGGGATCACGCCGGCGCTGTTCACCCGCAGCGGGAAGTAGCTCATGCCCGACGAGGCCGCCGTCCCGCCGCCGCGACGAGCGTGCTGGATCGGAATACGGCGTTGGCCTCGCTCCACGTAAACGACGAAGGCAATCGCCGCCATCACGATCACGCCCAGGAAGATCACCTCCAGGATGCTGAATTGATCCGTGCGCACGAGGTCGATGACATTGGAGATCCCTGCCGGCAGCCCGACCACGATCCCAGAAAAGATGATCAGCGAAATGCCGTTGCCGATCCCCCGTTCCGTCACCTGCTCACCGAGCCACATGATGAAAGCGGTCCCGGAGGTGAGGGTGATCATCGTCGTCAGCCGGAACCCCCAGCCGGGCTCCAGCACCGCCCCCTGTCCGAACTGGCCGTTCTCCAGAGCCATTGCCATCAGGAAGCTCTGGAAGAGCGCCAGCCCGATCGTCGCATAGCGCGTCCACTGGGTAATCCGCTTCTGGCCCTCGCTTCCCTCCTTCTTCAGTCGCTCGAGCGCCGGTACGACGACGGTCAGGAGCTGGAAGATGATCGAGGCGCTGATGTAGGGCATGATGCCGAGAGCGAAAATCGAGAGCGACTCCATGGCGCCGCCGGAGAAGACGTTCAGCAGGCCGAACATGGTCCCCTGCATGTCGGCGAAGAACTGCCGGATCACGTTACCGTTGATGCCCGGCGTCACGACGATGCAGCCCACGCGGTAGACCGCCAACATGCCCGCCGTGAAGAGGATCCGATTCCGGAGCTCCTCGATCCTCCCGATGTTCTGGAGAGCGGCAATCACCCCGCGATCTCCACGCTGCCGCCGGCCGCTTCCACCTTGGCCCTGGCGGCGCTGCTGATCTTGTTCACCGACAGCTTGATGCCGCGGGGCGCCTCGCCCTCGGCGAGTACCTTCACCGGCGCCCCCGCACCCCGGATCAGCCCCCGCTCGGCCAACGCCCGCGCATCGATCGTCGCTCCTTCCCCGAAGACCGAGAGATCGCCCAGGTTCACGATCTCGTTCGTGGTCCTGAAACGGTTGTGGAAGCCCTTCTTCGGCACGCGCTGATAGATGGGCATCTGGCCGCCCTCGAACCACGGCTTGATCTTCTGGCCCGACCGGGTGCCCTGGCCCTTGACGCCGGTGCCGCAGGTCTTGCCCTTGCCCGATCCAGGGCCCCTGCCCACCCGCTTTCGTCGATGGCGCGCCCCCGGGCGCGGCGTGAGTCCGTTCAACATCACTCGCTCTCCAGAACCACCACGAGGTGGCCCACCTTGTTGATCATGCCTCGGACCGAGTTCGTGTCCTCCACCTCGACCACGTGACGGATGCGTCGCAGGCCGAGGCCCCGCACGGTCGCCCGTTGACGCGCGTCGTAGCCGATCACGCTCTTCACCAGCTGAACACGAATCTTCTTTCCGGCCATCACCGACTCCGACCCAGCTGGGCGAGGCGCTCCTCGGGATCCCGCAGCTGCTTGAGGCCCGACATCACCGCATTCACGACGTTGCGGGCCGTCTTCGTACCGAGCGTCTTCGTCAACACATCGCTCACCCCGGCCGACTCGACCACGGCCCGAACCGGCCCGCCCGCGATCACGCCGGTTCCCGGCGAGGCCGGCTGCATCAAAACCCGTCCTGCGCCCGCGACGCCCACGATGTCGTGAGGCAGCGTCCGTCCGTCGACCAGCGGAATCTGGATCAGCGACTTGCGCGCCTTCTCCACGCCCTTCCGGATCGCCTCCGGCACCTCGCCGGCCTTTCCAAGACCGACGCCGACGACGCCCTGCCCGTTTCCGACCACGACCAGCGCGCTGAAGCTGAAGCGACGCCCGCCCTTCACTACCTTCGAGACTCGATTGATGTAGATGACCCGATCGTTGAGCTCGTAGTCGTTCGGGTTCAAGGTCGAGGATTGGATCACGTTTGCCATGTCAGAACTGAAGCCCCGCGTCGCGTGCGCCGTCGGCCACGGCCTTCACGCGACCGTGGTAGAGGAACCCGTTTCGATTGAAAACTACCTGCTCGATGCTCTTTTCCTGGGCGATCCGCGCGATCGCCTCGCCGACCTTCCTGGCCGCGTCGACGTTGCCAGTCGACCCCTCGCTCGCGACCGCGGGATCCCGCGTGGAGGCCGCAGCCAGCGTCCTGCCCGTCTCGTTCTCGACGAGCTGCGCGTAGGTGTGCTTGCCACTCCGGTAGACCGTCAGGAGCACGCGACGACTCCGGTCCAACGCAGTGCGCGTCCGATTCTTTCGCGCCTGCCACATCCGACGCTTCGAGTTCACGATCTTCTTCTTCATTTCGATCCTGGTCTCCGTGGATGTCGATCAGACCATCCCGCACTCGGACACTATGGCTCAGGAGGAGGCCCGCCTCCGTTCAGGAACCCGCCTTGCCGACCTTCCGCCGGATCCGCTCGTCCTCGTAGCGTACGCCTTTGCCCTTGTACGGCTCCGGAGGACGCAAGGAACGCAGCTCCGACGCGAACTGTCCGACTGCCTGCTTGTCCGCCCCCTCGATCGTCAGCTTCGTGTTTCCCTGCACCGTGACCGACAGACCCTCGGGCACGGGAATCTCCACCGGATGCGAGAATCCCAGCAGCAGGCTCAGCGTCGAGCCCTTCATCTCGGCTCGGTAGCCGACGCCCTCGATCTCGAGACCCCGACGGAAGCCGTCGCTCACCCCCACGACCATGTTGTTGGCCAACGCGCGCGCGAGCCCGTGCCGGGCGCGGCTCGGCTTCGAATCGTCCGGTCGCCGGAAGACCAGCCGTCCGTCGTCGAGCTCCGCGGTGATGCCCTCGGGCACCGGCCCGGAAAGCGTCCCCTTCGGACCCTTCACCTCGATCGCTCCATCGCCGACGTTCACGCTCACGCCGTCGGGAACCCGGATCACCCAATTGCCGATACGAGACATTGTCTACCAGACCTCGCAGATCACTTCGCCGCCGACCTTCTGCGCGCGCGCGTCTCGATCGCAAAGCACGCCCCGAGAGGTCGACAGCACCGCCATCCCCAGCCCCTCCCGAACCTGCTTCACTTCGTCCGCGCCGAGGTAGATCCGCCGGCCCGGCTTGCTCACCCGTTTCATGCCCTCGATCATGAGGCGTCCATCGTCCTGGTACCGGAGCTCTACGGTCAGGGTGGGCTTCTTCTCGTCCCCCCCGACCCGGATTCCGCCGACGAAGCCCTCGGCGCTCAAGACCCGGGCCACGGCGACCTTCAGCTTCGAAGCCGGGCAGCTCATCTCCGCATGCCGCGCACCGCCCGCATTGCGGATTCTCGCCAGCATGTCACCCACCGTGTCGGTCATCATGATGTTTCTCTCCCTGCTCTTCGTATCCCCGGCCCCGGCAACTCCGCTCGAGGCGCCGAGCTATTTGCGAAAAGGAACACCGAGGTGCGTCAGGAGCGACTTCGCCTCGGCGTCGGTTCTTGCGGTCGTCACCACGGTGACATTCATGCCCGTGACCTTCTCGACCCGGTCGTAGTCCACTTCGGGGAAGATCGTCTGCTCTCGAAGGCCGAGGGTGTAGTTGCCGCGGCCGTCGAATGCCTTCCCCGACACCCCGGAAAAATCCCTCACCCGGGGGAGGGCCACGTTCAGCAGCCGATCGAGGAACTCCCACTGGCGGGCGCCGCGCAGGGTCACGCTGCATCCGATCGCCTGCCCCTCGCGCAACCGGAAATTCGAAACACTCTTCTTGGCGCGACGGATCACGGGCTTCTGCCCCGTGATCATCGCGAGCTCCTCGACGGCGCGTTCGAGCAGCTTCGGATTCGTCGTCGCCTCTCCGAGGCCGATGTTCACGACGATCTTCTCCAGCCTGGGGATTTCGTTCACGTTCCGGTAGCCGAACTCCTCCCGCAGTCTGGGCGCGATCGTGTCACGATATCGTTCTTTCAGTCGCGGCGTCACCAGGGACATGGACTACAAGACCTCCGGGGCCAGGGAAACGATCCGCATGAAACCCGCTCCGCGAAGCTCGCGGGCCACGGGGCCGAAGATGCGCGTCCCTACCACTTCCTTCTCCTTGTTGATCAGGACGGCGGCGTTCTCGTCGAAGGAGATGTGGCTCCCGTCCGCCCGGGCGATCGTGCGCTTGGAGCGAACCACGACCGCTCGTCGCACCTCGCCCTTCTTCACCCGCGCGTTCGGAATCGCCTCCTGAACGGCGACGACGATCACGTCCCCGACCGAAGCAAAACGTCGTCGGGAGCCCCCGAGTACGCGAATGCATTTCACCCGACGCGCACCCGAATTGTCCGCCACCTGCAATGTCGATTCAGCCTGAATCATCTCTTTCCCCTGGAGCCGTCCGCGACGAGCTCCAACGATCTGCCCTCTGGACCAACGCACCGACTCGAATCGGGCTCGAGGCCGCCGATCTCCGAACGGACACCCGCCAACCTCAGATGGTCGTCGCCTTCTGGAGCGTTTCCTGGACCTTCCACCGCTTCCGCTTCGACATCGGCCGATGCTCGATGATCCGGACCTGGTCGCCTTCGGTGCATGAGTTCGACTCGTCGTGTGCCATGAAGCGCGAATAGCGTCGAATGTACTTCTTGTACCGCAGATCCTGGACCAGCCGCTCGACCCGTACGACCACGGTCTTGTCCATCTTGTTGCTGACCACGGTCCCGATCAGGGTTCGTCGATTGCCTCGTTCGCTCACTTCCCCGCCTCACGCTTCTGGGTCCGCAACGTTTCCACCCGTGCCACGTCCTTCCGCAGCCGTCCGAGCGATGCCGTATTCTCCAACTGACCGGTCTTCTGCCGGATCCTGGCGTTGAACAACTCGTCCCGGAGCACCCGGCCCTTCTGCTCGAGCTCTGCCTCGGAAAGCGCTGCGATCTCGGTCACCTTCATGGCTCAATCCTCCCGCTCGACGAACCGCGTCCGGATCGGAAGCTTGTGCGCGGCGAGTCGCAGGGCCTCTCGTGCGATCTGCGGATCGACGCCTTCCATCTCGTAGAGCACGCGTCCCCGCTTCACCGGCGCCACCCAGGCCTCGAGATTGCCCTTGCCCTTTCCCATGCGGACTTCGGCGGGCTTCTTCGAGATCGGCTTGTCCGGGAACACCCGGATCCAGACCTTCCCGCCGCGCTTGACGTGACGGGTCATGGCGATTCGTGCGGCCTCGATCTGCCGGGCCGTGATGAAGCCCGACGTCGTCGCCTGGAGACCGAAGTCGCCGAAGGCGAGCGTGTTCCCTCGCAAAGCCTTCCCTCGGAGGCGCCCCTTGAACATCGTGCGATGCTTGACTTTCTTGGGCTGCAGCATTTCTTACCTCGGCACCTCGGAGCGATGATCCTGCGACAACGGTCCGCGTCGCAGCTCTCGATCGCCTACCTCTCCCTTGAAGATCCAACACTTCACGCCGATGACCCCGTAGGTCGTCCTCGCCTCCGCGAAGCCGTACTCGATCTCGGCCCGCAGCGTATGCAGCGGCACGCGACCGTCGCGATACCACTCCCGACGACCCATCTCCGCGCCACCCAGCCGGCCGGAACACTGGATCCGGATCCCTTCGGCACCGAACTTCATGGTCGAGATCATCGCCTTCTTCATCGCACGCCGGAACGCCACGCGTCGTTCGAGCTGGGTAGCGATGTTCTCCGCGACGAGCTGTGCATCGAGCTCGGCCTTGCGGATCTCCTTGATGTTGAGAAAGACGTCCTTCGCGGTGTAGCTCTTGAGCTCCTTGCGCAGGTTGTCCACCTCGGCACCCCGCTTCCCGATCAGGATTCCAGGTCGCGCCGTATGGATGTTGATGACGATCTTCTCGCCCGTCCGCTCTATCACGACCTTCGAGATTCCGGCGTGGTAGAGCTTCTTCTTGATGAACGCGCGGATCTTCACGTCCTCGTGGAGTTGCTGGGCGTAGTGCTTTTCGGCGAACCAGTTCGACTGCCACCCGTACAGGGTGCCGACCCGGAAGCCGTAGGGATGAACCTTCTGTCCCATCTGTGTTTCCCTTCCACGAACGTTCAGCCATGCATGGCGTGGTCCGTGGTCCTTCGCGACCCCGAGGTCGAGAAATTGACGATTCAGCGCTCCGCGAGCACGACGTTGATGTTGCTGGTCCGCTTCTGTACCCAGGACGCCCGGCCCTGGGCGCGCGGACGGATCCGCCAGAGGCTCGAACCTTCGTCCACGAAGATCTGCGCGACGACGAGGTTGTCGATCTCGATGCCCGCGTGCTGGTTCTCGTTCTTCTGTTCCGCATTCGCCACCGCTGACCGCAGCAGCTTCGCAATCGGATCAGAGACGCGCTTGGGCGAGAGCGTGAGGAGATTCAGGGCGTCCTCCACACCTCGTCCTCGGATCTGATCCGCGACCAGCCGCGCCTTGCGTGCGCTCACACGGTAGTTGTTCAGTGCCGCCTTGACTTCCATCAGCGCTTCACCCTCTTGTCGCTCGCATGTCCCGTGAACTTACGGGTCGGTGCGAACTCACCGAGGCGGTGTCCCACCATGTTCTCCGTCACGAATACCGGCATGAAGAGCTTCCCATTGTGGACGTGAAACGTCAGCCCCACGAACTCCGGCGTGATCATGGATCGGCGCGACCAGGTCTTGACGACCTGCTTACCGCCTCCCGCCACCATCTTGTCCACCTTCCGCTGAAGACTGACGTCGACGAAGGGACCCTTCTTGAGCGAACGTGCCATGGATTACTGCCTCGCCTATTTCTTGCCGCGTCGCTTGATGATGTACTTGTCGGAGCGCTTGTTGCTCCGTGTCTTGTGCCCCTTCGTGGGCTTGCCCCAGGGCGTGCACGGATGACGGCCACCCGAGGACCGGCCCTCACCGCCTCCCATCGGATGGTCGACGGGATTCATGGCGACACCACGCGTATGAGAGCGGCGGCCGAGCCAGCGAGATCGACCGGCCTTCCCGATCCGCTGGTTCTCGTGCTCTGCGTTCCCGACCTCACCGATCGTCGCCATGCAGTCCACGTGGACCATGCGCATCTCGCCGCTCGGAAGACGCAGGGTTGCCCAGGATCCCTCCCGTGCCATCAGCTGAGCGCTGGTCCCGGCCGAACGAACGAGCTGAGCCCCCTTTCCCGGCTTCATCTCGATCGCATGGAGCTGGGTTCCAAGGGGGATCCGTGACAGCGGCAGCGCGTTGCCCGGGTTGATCTCGGCGTCTGCAGACGCGAGGACAGCCGCTCCCACCGAGAGACCGCCCGGCGCCAGGATGTAGCGCTTCTCACCGTCCGCGTAATGCAGAAGCGCGATGTTGGCCGATCGATTCGGATCGTACTCGATCGCCGCAACCTTCGCGGGAACCCCGACCTTGTTGCGACGGAAGTCGATCACGCGATAGCGCCTCCGATGACCTCCACCACGATGGTACGCGGTGATCCGACCGTTCGCATTCCGCCCGCCCGACTTCTTGACGAGTCCCGTCGTGAGAGCCCTCTCGGGAGTGTCGCGCGTCAGCTCCGCAAACTCCGAGACGCTCATGTTCCGGCGACCCGCAGAGGTCGGCCTGTAGACCTTCACCGGCATCGTTCACACTCCCTCGAAGAACTCGATCGACTGACCTTCCGCCAGCTCGACGATCGCCTTCTTCCATGCCGGCCGACGGCCGACGAACTTACCCACGCGACGCTTCTTGCCCGGCTGCCGCATCGTCCGGACGGTCGCCACCTTCACGTCGAAGAGCTGCTCCACGGCACGTCGGATCTCATGCTTGGTCGCCGCCGGATCGACACGGAAGCTGGCGATGTTCTGCAGCTCACGGGCGATGTTGCTCTTCTCCGTGACGAGCGGCTGCTTGATGACGTCGTGCAGATTCATTTCGTCTCTCCGTCGCTCTTCGCCGCAATCTTCGGGGAGAGGGACAGCCGTGCCTCGAGTCGGGCGACCGCTCCCTTCGTCAGCAGGAGATGGTGGTGTCGAAGCAGGTCGTAGACGTTCAGCCCCTCCGCTCGCACCACACCGACGCCCGGAAGATTTCGCGCGGATGCCTCGACGCGGGAATTCGGCTCGTCGATCACGATCAACACCGAGCCGTCCGCGATGCCGAGCGCCTTCAGGATCTCGACGATCCGACGGGTCCTGAAGCCCTCTACATCAAACTCCTCCACGACCGTGAGCGCCGATTCCCGCACTCGCTGCGAGAGGGCGGAGAGC
>CAYWGW010000035.1:0-26657 GCA_964457385.1 uncultured Spirochaetaceae bacterium | reverse complement strand
CCCCCCGTCCCCCCGTCACTCCGCGGAGCATCATCGTATGAGCGCTCTACTCGTCACGCTGAACGTGATTCTGCTGTCCTGCCTGGGTTCGTTGGCGCTCGTCTGGCCTCCGGCTCTCTTCGCGTTCCTCTTCGTGGGTCCCCTCTCGATCCTGTCCTTCTGGGGCATCTCGAAGGGAGATGTTTCCGCGCGCACGATCTTCCTGTCGACGGCAGCGGCGGCCGTCGTGGGCGTGGCCGGTGCCAGCTACTACTGGCCGCTGGCGAATTTCGGGTGGCTGATCGTCGGGCCGATTGTGACGCTCGGATGTGTAGACATGCTGCAGGCAAGGCGTTCGATCCGGCGCAACTTCCCGGTGATCGGCCACGCACGTTATCTGCTCGAGGAGATCCGCCCAGAGATCCAGCAGTACTTCATCGAATCGAACATGGACGGTCGCCCCTTCAGTCGCGAGGAGCGTTCCGTGGTCTACCAGCGCGCCAAGGGGGAGCGGGACACCCTGCCCTTCGGAACCCAACGCGACGTCTATGATGACGGCTACGAGTGGATCAATCATTCGATTGCACCGGTCGAGCCCCGCAGTGACGATCCCCGGGTCCGGATCGGGGAGAAGCTCTGCGCGCATCCCTACGATGCCTCGCTCCTGAACATTTCGGCCATGAGCTTCGGGGCGCTCAGCGGCCGGGCGGTCGAGGCCCTGAACATCGCCGCCCGCGAAGGCGGCTTCGCCCACAACACCGGGGAGGGCTCGATCAGCTCCCATCATCGGCAGGGAGGAGACCTGATCTGGCAGATTGGGACGGCCTACTTCGGATGCCGGGACGGGAAGGGTCGCTTCGAGTCGGAGGCCTTCCGGGATCGCGCCGCCCTGGACGCGGTGAAGATGATCGAGATCAAGCTCTCGCAGGGGGCGAAGCCGGGCCATGGCGGGCTGCTGCCGGCGGCCAAGATCTCGCGCGAGATCGCGGAGATTCGCGGCGTCCCGGTCGGGGTCGACGTGAACTCGCCTCCCGGCCACTCCGCTTTCTCCACGCCCATCGAGCTGCTCGAGTTCGTGACCCGTCTGCGCGACCTCTCGGGTGGCAAGCCTGTGGGGTTCAAGCTCTGCGTCGGCAAACGCCGCGAGTTCCTGGCAATCTGCAAGGCCATGGTGGAAACGGGCCTGCGGCCGGACTACATCGCCGTCGACGGCGGCGAAGGGGGAACCGGCGCCGCGCCGATCGAGTTCTCCAATCGCATGGGCTGTCCGCTGACCGAGGGCCTCACCTTCGTCCACAACTCGCTCGTCGGCTGCAACCTCCGGGAGGACGTGAAGATCCTCGCGTCGGGAAAGGTCTCCTCGGGCTTCGGTCTGGTTCGGCTGATCGCCTTGGGTGCAGACGCGTGCTATTCGGCTCGTGCGATGATGATGTCGATCGGATGCATCCAGGCGCGTCGCTGCAACAGCAACGATTGTCCGGTCGGCGTCGCGACGCAGAATCCGGCGCTGCAGAAGGGACTGGTCGTCTCCGTGAAGTCGGGGCGGGCGCGTCAGTTCCATCGGGCCACGGTCGAGGCGGCGATCGAGCTGATGGGGGCCGCCGGGATCGATTCACCGAGTGGGCTGCGGCCCTGGCACGTCATGCGTCGGGTGTCTGCGCTCGAGACCCAGCACTACGGCGAGATCATCGAGTACCTCCAGCCTGGGGCGCTGCTCGGTGTCGATCTGCCCCCGAGCTTCGCGCGGGCCTGGCAGGCTGCGACGCCTGCCAGCTTCAGCCACATCGAGGATCACGTCGCGGCTTGAGGGCCCTGGACGAGATCCCCCGCGCGAGCCGTGCTCTGGCGCGAGAAGCCGGGGCTACAGCGTCGGATCGAGTAGGATCTCCGTCCGATCGTGCTCGATCACCCCCCAGTCCCCGACCTCGTCGGAGCCGAGCTCGAGCTCGACCACCCGGATGGTGCCGTCGCGGAACTCGACGCGGGTCGAACGGGCGCCGTGATCGGACTCGAACTCGATGAAGCTGCCGGGCTCGACGAAGGCCGCGATCGGCGCGAAGAAGCGCGCGATCGCCCTCGCCGGCAGCTCCTCCATCATCCCTTCCCGGCCGAGCCCTCCGACTCCGCCGCCGGGCAGCTCCCGGACGATGACGTGCTCCCCGAGGCCGATGACGCAGCGGAGCGCGTCGGCCAGGCTGGTGGCGTTCAGGAGGTCGCAGTAGGCGGCGGGGCGGTCATGGATGCCGCGCGCGAGAAAGGTGTGCTCCGAGGGAAAGGCCTGCTTCAACGCGACGAGGGCGCGGGCCTCGCCTTCCGCGCTCATCCGAAACTCGGCTTTGTCGATCCAGACCGCGGTTCCCATGGACTCACTCCGATGAAGGTAGGGGAATCGGCATCCCGAGGGGCGAGATCGGGCCGCCGGGATCCGCTCATGCCAGATTGCAGTCGGATCACCGATCCCTTGCCTTGAGTGCTCTCGTCCGCACCGCCCGGAACCGGGTCGCAAGAACGGGAAGGTTCCGGTCGCTCCCGACCGTTCGGACCAGTACCGTAACGGGGTTCTCCGAAACGCCTTGCGCAGCAGTCGGGTCGCGCTCCGTCCCAACGGACTGCGCAGAGTCCGTCCGAAGCCGAAACCCGAACGAGGAGTCGCCAAACACGATGTCGAATGAAGCCCCGCTGGCCGGAATCCGAGTGCTCGACCTCGCCGATGAGAAGGGCGAGCTCGCTGGCCGGATCCTGGCCGACTTCGGCGCCGAGGTCGTCCGGGTCGAGCCGCGTGCGGGGGCTCTTTCCCGCTGCCTGCCTCCGCTCTCGCAGGGACGAAGCCTCTACTTCGCTCATCGCAACTTCAACAAGCTCGGCCTGGCCCTCGATCTCGAGGTCGAGTCCGATCGCGAGAAGCTCGTGGATCTCCTGTCGCGAGCCGACGTCCTGATCGAGTCCGAACGACCTGGCCGGATGGCCTCGCTCGGCCTCGACCCGGCCTCCCTCGTCGATCGCTTTCCGCATCTGATCGTGCTCTCGATCTCGGACTTCGGACAGCAGGGGCCCTATCGGGACTGGGAGGCGACCGACGCGACGATCCACGCGATCGGAGGCATGCAGTTCAAGGCCGGTGTCCCGGACCGCGAGCCGCTGCTGCCCCCGGGCGCGATCGCCTACGACATCGCCGGGATCATGGGCGCCTTCGCGTCGATGATGGCGATCCACCAGCGCGAGCGGACGGGCTTCGGCCAGACGATCGATCTCTCCGTGCTGGAGGCGCTGGCGCAGCAGACCGACTGGTCCTTCTCGAACGCGACCATGATCGAGGCGAGGGGACAGAACAGCGCGACCGTGCGCAACGGCTCGGGTCCCGTCTATCCGATCTTCCCCTGCAAGGAGGGCTACGTCCGGCTGGTGATGATGTCACCGCGTCAATGGCATGCGATGCGCGAGTGGCTGGGCAACCCCGACTACCTTCAGGATCCCCGCTACGACAGCTTTCTCGGCCGGATGGAGATCGCCGAGGCTCTCAACGTACAGATCGCCGATCTCTTCGAGTCCATGACCCACGAAGAGGCCTCCTTCGAGGCCCAGAAGCGGGGCATCGTCTGCACGCCGGTCCTGAAGCCCGGCGAGGTACTCGAGAACGAGCATTTCCGCTCGAGACGGACCTTCGTCGAAGCGGAGTACGCACCCGACGCGACGGGCCCCATCGCAGCCGGCTTCTTCGAGCTCGATCGCGAGCGGATGGGCTTCCGCCGTCGCGCGCCCGAGACCGGCGAGCACGACGAGCGGGTCCTGGGCGGACTCTGGCCCGACGCCCGTCCACAGCCTCGAGGTGAACGACCGGACCCCAGCCTACCGCTCGAAGGGCTGCGCGTGCTCGACTTCGGGATCGGCGGCGTGGGAGTCGAGGCGGGGCGCTTTTTCGCCGAGTACGGCGCCGACGTGATCAAGGTCGAGAGCCGCAGCTATCCAGACTTCATCCGGGTCGTGATGTCGACGGAGATGAGCGGCTCCTTCGCCTCGTCGAGCCGCTCGAAGCGGGGCTTCGGCGTGAACATCAAATCCGACGCGGGCCGCGCCCTGATCCGCGATCTGGTCGAGCAGGCCGATGTCGTGATCGAGAACAACTCGACGGGGACGATGGCCTCGCTCGGGCTCGGCTACGAGGAGCTCGCGCGCAGGGCCCCCGGCCTCGTGATGGCGAGCAGCCAGCTACTCGGCAGCCACGGCGCCTGGGCCGACTGGATCGGCTACGGCCCGAGCACCCAGCCGATCGGCGGGCTGGTCCATCTCTGGAGCTATGCCGAAGAGGGGCCGCCGGCCGGCTCCGGCTCGATCTTTCCGGATCATCTGGCCGGGCGATTGCTGGCCATGGCCGCCCTCGCCGGCATCCTGCGTCGGCGTCGCAGCGGTCGCGGTGGTCACGCCGAGGTGGCCCAGGCCGAGGTCGTGGCCAACATCATCGGAGATCTGCTGCTGAAGGAGGGCGTCGAGCCGGGGAGCGTCCGTCCGCTCGGCAATCGCAACGAGCGCGGTGCGCCCTGGGGCTCCTACCCCTGCGCGGGCGAGGAGCAGTGGATCGCGATCACGATCCGCGACGACGCCGACTGGCAGCGCCTGCGCGGCGCGATGAGCGATCCGGAGTGGGCCCGCGAGGCCGCCTACGACCATGTCGAAGGCCGCCGCGCCGCCCACGACGAGATCGACGAGCGCATTCGCGAGTGGACGCGGAGCCAGACGAAGCAGACCCTCACGTCGACCCTACAGATGTTCAAGGTGCCGGCGGCGCCGATGTACGTCGGCCGCGAGCAGATGCAGGATCCGCATTTCCAGGCGCGGGGCTACCCGCGCTGGCTGGAGCAGCAGGGGCTCGGCTGGATGGCCTTCGAGGGCCCCTGCTTCCGGGCCAGCGGGATGGCCGACATCCACCTCGAGCAGGCGCCACTCGTCGGCGAACACACGCGCGAGATCGCCCGCGATCTGCTCGGCCTGGCCCCCGACGAGATCGAGGCCCGGATCGCCGAGGGCACCCTCGAGGTGACGGAGTGAGCGCCGCGCCACGGCGCGTCGGCGCAGCGACGCGGGGGCATCGCGGCTCGTGGGCCATCCCCACGCAGGCTGGGATGGGCGGCGGTTGAGCTGGGGGTCGGGCTGGATGTCCGGCTACAGGTCCGCGATTCCCAGCTCGAGGTTGGCCGTGCGCAGGCCGCCGTGGATCTCCATCACGGCGCCGGTCACGAAGGCGCTGGCGGGCGAAGCCAGGTAGAGCGCGCCGAGGGCGATGTCCTCGGGCTCGCCGAGGCGCTTGAGCGGGGTCGCCTCGACCATGGCCTGGTGGATCGCGTCATTTGTGAGCACCGATTCGAGTGCCGAGGTCGCCGTCGAGCCGACCGCGATCGCGTTCACCCGGATCTTCGGCGCCAGATCCTCGGCGAGCAGCTTCGTGAAATGGGTCATCGCGGCCTTGGCGGTGCCGTAGGCGGCGAAGCCGCGGCCGGTCATCTGTCCGATCGAAGACGAGATGTTCACGATCGAGCCGCCCTGCTCCAGCATGAAGGGCACGCTCGCCTTCGAGAGCGCAAAGGCCGTCGTCACGTTGAAGTGGAAGGCGCCGGAGAAGTCCTTCTCCGTCGTCTCGAGAAACGCCCTGGGCATCGAGCCGCCGACGTTGTTCACGACGATGTCGATGCGGCCGAGCTCCTCGTGGGCCCGGCTGGCGAAGGCGTCGAGATTCTCGGTCCGGGCGGCGTTGCAGGGAAAGACCAGCGCACGGCGGCCGAGCTTGCGGATCTCCTCCGCCACGGCCTCGAGCTGATCCTCGCTGCGCGCGGCGAGCGCCACGTCGGCGCCGCACTCCGCCAGGGCCAGCGCGGTGGCGCGGCCGATTCCGCGACCCGCGCCGGTCACGAGGGCCACCTTGTCGTCTATCCGAAATCGATCGAGGATGGGCATCGCCCCAGGATAGCCCGACTCGCGGGCTCGGAAACAGCCCCTCGCGCGTCGCCTCCTCGCCGCCCGGCCGGGGCCGGTTCGTCAGCTTTTCATCAGGATTTCTCGGGGCGCGCGAGATGGGCTGCCTGGCGCGGGATGGCTTTGCTATGTCGGGCTCCCGTCTCGAAGCGAGGAGATTGGCCGATGGTCGAGGAAGCCTGGAGAGCGGTCGGATATGGTACGCCGATCGGGACGCGGACGTCCGGCGTCCGACCGGAGATCCGCTCGGAGCGGTATGCCGCAGACCCCGTCTGCGTGCATCGTCTTGCGGCCACGGTGCACGACGTGGCGAAGCTGTTGGCCGTGATCCAGATTCATGCTCGGGAGCTCATGAGAGCGTCGACCGCGCCGGAGCGGCTGCGGGCCTTGGCCGAGGATCTGTCGGCGCTGTCGAGGGATGCGCTCACCCTGCTGGAGGATTGTGCCGCGGCGCTGAGGCGGAGCCCGATCGAAGCGGATCTTCTTGGCACGTCGGAGGAGACGCTGGAGGAGGTTCTCGAGCAGGCTCGCGAGACCGTCCGTCGACTGCATCCCGGTCGTCTGCTCGAGATCCGCTCGCATGTCCCCGGTCTCACGGTCGGCCGTCCACGAGAACTCGCGGCGGCGCTCGTGAACCTCGCGGACAACGGCCTGCAAGCCTCCGGATCCCATGAGCCGGTTCGGATCGAGGTCGGTTGGGAGGCCGCGGATGCGGTGCCGGAGACCGACTGGCTTCGAATCACGGTCCAGGATCGGGGGTGCGGGATGTCCGAGTCCGTGTGCAGGAGAGCGACCGAGGCGTACTTCACCACGCGGCCTGGGGGCATGGGGCTGGGCCTGTCCGCCGCGCGGGCCCGGGTCGAGAGCCTCGGAGGCCGGCTCGAGCTCGAGTCCCAGCCCGGCGTGGGCACCCGCGCCATTGTTCGGCTGCCGGTCGTCGCCGCGCTCCGGCCGCCATTGTGCCACCATCGACCGACCGCCTTCGAAGGCGCGGCGGATCGGATCAGGGGACACGGAGCGAAGCGGATGACGACGACGATGCGAGACCTCCTGCTGGCGCGGGCGGACGACGATTCACCGGCGCTCTTCTTCGAGGACCGGCAATGGAGCTGGCGCGAGCTCTTCGCGGCCTGCTGCGAGCGGGCGGAGGCCTTTCTGGCCTGGCGCCGTCCGGGACCCTTCCATGTGGGGGTGCTGCTCGAGAACGTGCCGGAGTACCTCTTCCTGAGCGGCGCGGCCGCGTTGTCGGGGGCGACACTCGTCGGGATCAATCCCACGCGTCGCGGCGCCGGTCTGCAGCGAGACATCCGCCACACCGATTGCCAGCTCCTCATCACCGAGGACCGCCACGCCCCGCTCCTCGACGGTCTCGACCTCGGCCTCGCCGAAGATCGTCGCTTCGACGTCGCCTCGCGCGATTGGAGCGAGGCGCTCGCGCCCTTCAAAGGAGCCGGTGTGCCCCGGATCGACGCGGATCCAGCGGCGATCTACATGCTGATCTTCACCTCGGGGACCACCGGCGAGCCGAAGGCGGCTCTCTGCTCGTCGGCGCGGACGGCGATGTCCGGCAGCATGCTGGCGCAGATGCGGCAGCTCGGGCCCCGGGACGTCGGCTACCTCGTGATGCCGCTCTTCCACTCGAACGCGCACATGGCGGGGGTTGCCCCGATCCTGTCGGTCGGGGGCGCCTGGGCGATGCGTCGAAAGTTCTCGGCCTCGGGCTTCCTTCCCGACGTGAGACGCTACGGCGTCACCTACTTCAACTACGTCGGCAAGCCGCTGACCTACATCCTGGCAACGCCCGAGGCGTCCGACGATGCGGACAATCCGCTCCGGGTGGCCTTCGGCAACGAGGGAGCGGAGCACGACCTGGCGCGCTTCGCCACGCGCTTCGGCTGCGAGGTGATCGACTCCTACGGCTCGACCGAGGGCGGGATCGCGATCGCGCGCACGCCGGACTCGCCGCCGGGGTCGCTGGGCGTGGCGCCTCCCGGGACCGTCATCCTCGATCCCGAGACCCGGCGCGAATGTCCCCGGGCCCGGTTCGCCCCGGACGGTCGACTGCAGAACTCCGACGAGGCGATCGGCGAGATCGCCAACACCGAGACCGCCCGGAGCTTCGAGGGCTACTGGCGCAACGAAGAGGCCAACGAGGAGAGGACGCGCGAGGGGATCTACTGGAGCGGGGATCTCGGCTATCGCGACGACGCCGGCTACTTCTACTTCGCGGGCCGCAACATGGACTGGCTCCGGGTGGATGGAGAGAACGTCGCGGCGGGACCGATCGAGCGCATCCTCTGTCGCCACCCCGACGTGGCGCTGGCGGCGGTCTACGCGGTTCCGAGCCCCGACGTGGGCGACGACTGCATGGCCTCGTTGATCCTGAGGCCCGAGGCGACCTTCGATGCCCGCGGCTTCGGCGTCTTCCTGTCCGAGCAGTCGGATCTCGGGACGAAGATGGCGCCCCGCTACGTCCGGGTGGCTCGCGAGCTGCCCTCGACCGAGACCAACAAGATCCTGAAGCGGGTGCTTCGGGAGCAGCGTTGGGAATGCGACGATCCGGTCTGGATCCGTGAAGAGGGCGACTATCGTCCGCTCACGGATCAGGATCGGTCCGAAATCCGCGCGGCCTTCGAGTCGCGGGGTCGGTCGAAGGAGCTCGCACGCTAGGCAGGAGCCCGATCGCAAAGGGGTCGGGATCGCCGCAGCGGAAGCACCTTCCGCCGCGAAACCGACTCCGACTCACAGCGATCGTGATGGTTTCCACCGGTCCGTCATACCACTTCAGGAGGAATCCCGATGGCCTCGTTCATGGCCCCCTACTCGTCTCAGACCTACGCCCTGCTCCGGATCGTCGTCGGCTTTCTCTTTCTCTGGCACGGCTCGCAGAAGCTCTTCGATGTTCCGGTCGAAATGCCGGCGGGCGCTCCGGCCTTCGTCATCTGGGTGGCGGGCCCGATCGAGCTTCTGGGCGGAATCCTCGTGATGATCGGGCTGTTCACGCGCTGGGCTGCCTTCCTGTGCAGCGGCCTCATGGCCGCCGCCTACTGGATGGCGCACGGGACGAATGCCCTGCTCCCGATCCTGAACGGGGGGGAGCCGGCCGTGCTCTACTGCTTCGTCTTCCTCTTCATCGCTGCGCAGGGCGCCGGCATCTGGAGTGTCGACGGAGCGCGTTCGGGGACCTGAGGCCGTGTCGATCCGGTCTACCTCTTCCGTTGCCGCGGCCGGCCCTGCGGCGCGACTCCAACGCGTGCTCAGCCTGCTGGCGGAGCCGCCCCGCGTCGGGCCGGGCGCGTCGGGCGCGGTGCGAGAGTCCACCCCCGGCCGCGTCGAGAATCTGGTGGTGGAGTTCGACGAGGCCTACACGGCCTTCATCGAAGGCTGCGATGCGCTGCCTGCCGAGCCGCAGCTCGAGGCCCTGCAGTCCGTGGACGCGCGGCTATCTTCGATGGTGCGAGCGGCCGATGCCTCGCTCTGGACGGAGCGCGGACATCGGGACAACCCCGGCTGGTCGGAGGTCCGGTCGCTCGCTGACGCGGCGATACGGGCCTTCGGCTGGGCGCATCGAGCGGACTGAGTGGGCTGAGCGAGAACGAGAGAGCGGAGCGAGCGGGAAGAGCGGGACGGGAACGGCGATGGCGGCGACGGGAAGAAGAAGGACTGGGGAGCGCGGGCGCCGATGATCGAAGCCATCGACCTGAGTCAGATCGTGGCCTGCGCGCCGAGACCCGAGGGCAGCTGGCCTCATCTGCTGGCTCTCGTCTGCTTCGTCGTCGCGGCGGCGCGGCTGGCGCCCGGATCGGCCGCGGATGGCGTCCCGGACTCGTCGAAGTTGCGCTCCTCTTCCCATCGGTCGCCTACCTGACTGGCCCGCACAGGAGGGCCTGATCCAGCGGGCCGGGCCGACACCGGTCGCGGGCAGCGGATCGGGGCGGGGCGCAACGGGACAGGGCGCAACGGGACAGGGCGCGGAAGATTGCGGGGATCGGGGCTCAATCGAAGAGGCCCAGACGCTTCCAGATCGCCAGTCCGTCGTGCAGAGCCCCGACATCGTGGGTGCGGAGGTAGTCCGCACCGGCGCGAGCCGCGTGCAGCTCGGCGGCGAGGGTGGCCGCGCCGATCGATTCGACCGAACGACCCGTGATCGCGCGCAGGAACGACTTGCGCGAGACGGAGACGAAGATCGGCCGTCCGAAGCGCGTCCGCAGCGCGCCGATCCGTTCGAGCACGGCGACCGACGCCTCGGGATTGGTGCCCAGGAAGAAGCCCATGCCCGGGTCGATGATCAGACGATCCTCGGAGACGCCCGCGCGGACGAGCTCCGCGAGCCGGATGTCGAAGAACCGATCGATCGAATCGAGCACCTGCCCGACCGAGGCCTCGTCCCGGGTCGCGCGCTCGAGGGCGAGCAGCGAGTGGACGACCACCAGCCGGGCATCGGCCTCGGCGAGCTCGGGATGGAGCGTCGGGTCCGGGAAGCCGCGCACGTCGTTCAGCATGCGCGCGCCCGCCGCCAGCGCAAATCGCAACACCTCGGGCTCCGTGGCGTCGATCGAGATCGGCGTGGTCTCGTCCTGCAGTGCCTCGACCACCGGTCGGAGTCGCTCGATCTGGTCCCGGGCCGAGACCGGACGGGCATCCGGGTGGCTCGAGGCGGGGCCGAGCTCGATCCAGTCGGCGCCCTCGGCGACGAGGCTCCGAGCATGGCGGGTGGCGGCCTCGGGGGCGAGGAATCGGCCCCCGTCCGAAAAGGAGTCCTCGGTGACGTTCACGATCGCTACGATCTCGGGTATGCGACCCACGGCGCTTGTCTAGCACGCTCCACGAGACGCCGCGGGCAGCGATGGAATTCACGGAGCGTCGCGTCGGAGGCCCGCCATGCCGAAGCCCACTGCCAGGCGCATCGAGTCTGCCCCGGATCAGGCGGGCTCGACTGAGGGCCCGTCGAAGCCGACCGACGGCGAGCGGCCGCCTGCGCAGAAGACCGCGCTGCCCCGAGCGTATGCCGAGAGCCTGCGACCGCTGGGAATCCGGGTGCGCGAGACCGGCGAGCTTCGCATTTATCGGGTCGAGCCGGGGCGGAACGGGGCCCTCGGGATCGTCTGGCGGCCGGGTGCGACCCTGGATGGGGACGCCGGTCTGAAGGCCGGGGCGGAGGCTGATGCGGAGACAGAGGCGGCGACCCTCATCGAGCTCGATCAGGAGACCTGGCGGGATCTCCAGCGCGATCTCGAGTCGGCGGCGGGCCTGATCTACGGCGGTCGGATGCGTTGTCTGCGGGGGGACCCGATGCATTTCGTGCATTGGGAGCCAGCCCTGCGATGGCTCTTCGTCGGCCGACCCGTCTACGATCCCGAGACGATCGATCTGCGGGATCGCCGAGGGGTGCCCCTCGATCCCGCTCGGGGCTTCATGCTCGGCGACGACCGCGAGGAGATGGCGCATTTTCTGCGGACGGCGGGCTACCTCTGGGTTCGCGGCGTGCTCTCGCCCGAAGAGCTGGGGACGCTGCGCGAAGAGGCCGAACGGCTTCGCGCCGAGGCGCGCGAGGGCGATCAGGAATCGTGGTGGGGACGCCGGGCCGACGGCACGAGCGTGTTGTGTCGGGTGCTCCGCGCCGGTAGACAGCCCGCGATGCGGGCCCTGCATTCGGATGCGCGACTGCGGGGCCTGGTCGAACTCTGTGACACGCCGATGAAGCCGATGCAGGAGGCCGAGGCCAACGACGGGGTGACCCTGCTCTGGAAGCAGCCCGGCGTGGAGGAGGGCCTCGGCGACCTTCCCTGGCATCGCGACTGCGGCATGGGTGGGCACGCGAGCATGTGTCCCACGGCGGTGCTCAGCGTCTTTCTCGGCCCGAATACGCCCGAGGCCGGCGAGCTGCGCTTCCTGCCGGGAAGCTGGACTTCTTCGCTGCCCTTTGCCGAGGCGCACGCCGCGCAGGGGCAGGGCCTCGAAGGAGTGGCTCCGCCAGCGCAGCCGGGTGACGTCACGCTTCACTACGGAGATGGCATGCACGTGGCGCCGCCACCGGCCTCGGCACGCGGGCCCCATCGCAGCTGCATACTGCTCGCCTTCGCGCGCCGCGACGGCTATCACCATCGCGGCGGTCGTCACTACAACGACGTGCTGCTCGGTGGCGAAGACGGCCAGATCTCGAGCCTGACGACGGTGGCCTCGAAGATCTGATCGTTCGGGCACGCCCACACCATTTTTTACAACGCTTTTACGTTCCTCCTCGGCGGGGCCGTTCCTCGGCCCATCGGATTCGGCTACATCTGCCGCCGCGTCCGGCCGTCTAAAGCTGGAGGGCGCATCGCGTCGTCCGTCATCGCGCTGTCAGACCCGAGCGCTGAGAAGAGTCACGCGCTGAGAAGAGCCACGCGCCGAGAAGAGCCACGCGCCGAGAAGAGCCACGCGCCGAGAAGAGCAACGAAAGGCGAATCAGTCGAGATGAGCGCAGCGACCGATCTGGAGTCCCGTCCCCTCGTCGGCCCGCAAGCGCCGGCGCTCCGACTCGAGCCGCGCGGAACGATCCTGCGCTTCAAGGCCGATCGGCGACCCGTGGCCTGGGTCTTCACGATGTTCACGCTCCACGCGGTCGTCTACCTCTTCGCCTCCGTTCCCGTCGCGGCCCTCTGCGTGCTCCCGCTCGCCATCGGGAGCATGTTCGTCGCCCCGATCAACCACCATCATCAGCATCTGCCCACCTTCCGGGCGGCCTGGCTGAATCGCGTCTATGAGCTCGTGCTCGCGCTGCAGACGGGGATCGCGCCCTTTGGCTGGGTGCTCCATCACAACCTGGGCCATCACGTCAACTACCTCCATCAACGGCCCCACGCCCGGCCGGACGAGTCGAAGTGGACACGCCGAGACGGTTCCCAGATGGGTCGCCTCGAGTACACGATCGATCTGTTGCTTCATCATCAGATCGACATCCTTCGGGTAGGGCGGCGCTATCCGAGGTATCTGCGGGCCTTCCTGTGGATGAAGCTGCCGCTGTGGTCGATTCTCGCGGCAGCCTTCTACTGGAATCCCGCGAACGCCCTGCTGGCAATCGTGCTGCCGGGCTTCATCACGCTGGCGCATACGGCGTGGGCGACGTACGAGCATCACGCGGGTCATCACCCCACGAGCCACTACGACGCGAGCGTCAACAACCTCAATCCGCTCTACAATTTCCTGACCTGCAACCTGGGCTACCACACGGCGCATCACAAGCGACCGGGTCTGCACTGGTCCCTGCTGCCGCAGGTCCACCGGGAGATCGAGAGCCGGATTCCCCCCGAGCAGATCCGCCGCAGCTTCTGGTAGGGCAGGGCGGAGCGGTCGCTGTCGTTCAGTCGAGCCCGTCGTGGTCCTGGGTCGTATCGGGCGGGGGCGACGTCGGCGGAGCTGTGGGCCGCCCGCGGCGGCGGGGTACTGGATCGTTCAATCGCTGCGTCAGATCGACGAGCACCCGATCCTGCTCGACCCGCACGGCGAAGCAGGGAATCGGGAATCCGTCGGGATGCTCGGGGTCGAAGCCGGTCCGCACGTCGAAGGGCCAGCCGTGGGCCTCACAGACGATCACGCAGCCCTCGAGGCGCCCCGCACTCAGGGGGAAGCCCGCATGGGGACAGGCATCCTCCATCGCATGGACCTTCCCGTCCACGCGATAGAGCCCGATCGCGACCCCATCGATCTCGACCCGCAGCCCCCCCTGGTCGGGGATCTCGTCGAGTCGGGCCGCGAACACGTAAGACATCGATGCGATTCCCTCGTCCGCTGATCGCGCGCTCGCCGCCCTTGCCGTCGGCGCCCCTCCACGCTCCGCGCCCACTCCCCGGGGCGCTCCGGCACCGCCGGACGCCCCCAGGCGAGGAGTGCAGACCAGCCAGCATGACGCAGCTCGTCCCGGCAGACCACCGGACCACCGGACGACGAGCCGGAGCCGGGCAGGAGGGCGGCAGGGGATCTCGGGCTTTGGGGGGAGATGCGCGGATCAGTGGGCCGCGAGGCTGGCGGGAGCCTGGGGCGACGATGAGCGCGGTGCGGTCACGGTGCAGGTCTCCGGCGCGCCCGCGGATCTCGATTCGCGGCAGGCCATGTGGGTCGGCCCGCTCGGCTCCTGCCAGGTCTGGCTGGTTTCATGAGCGATCAGCTGCTCGAGCGCGCGGTCGAGCTCCGTGGCGGCGGTCACGCTCGCAAAGTCGATCGTCTGGAGAGGCTCGGGACGTTCGGCCGTCTCGGCCCACGCGAGGGCGCTCCAGCTCGACGCCAGCAGCGCGGAGAGGATGATTCGGGATAGGGATTGCACGACGGGGGGCTCCTTTGGGCCCACTCTTCGGCTTCCCGTCTCCGTGCTTGAGCCTGATCTCGGTCACGGATGAAACTTCGAGTCCGACTGAAGGGAAGACCGCCTGGAGGCCCGCGGAGGAGGGGCGGGCAGCCACCCCGGCGTGCTAGTGCCAGGCGTGTTCGGCCATCCAGCCCTGGATCAGGGCGACGGCCTCGGCAGCCTTCTCGCGCGCAGAAAGGTAGTAGTGGTCGGCGCCCCGGATCTCGTGGAGCGACTTGTCCTGGTGTCCAACGGCGTCGAAGAGGCGCTGCGCATGGCTCGGGGTGCAGGCGAGGTCGGCTGTGTTCTGGATCACGATCGCCGGGCAGGAGATCCGCCCCGCGTTGCCGATGCCGTCGGCCCGGGATTCGTCGTAGCTCCACTGGGAAAGCCAGGAGCGCAGCGTCGTGAAGCGGGCGAGCCCCACCGGCCCGTCGTTCACGACTCGGGGCTCGCCCAGGTAGCAGAGGCCGGGCGTGCGATCGGAGGGATCGAGGCTCGGGTCGAGGAAGCGCGGATCGGCCATCGTGCCGTGAACGCAGAAGGCGCGCTCGGGGGCGGTGGTGGGATCCTTGCGGAGGTCCTCCAGGGTCTCGCGCACCCAGGTCGTGATCCGGCGATTGCGGGCGAGCTGCTCCGCGCGGTAGCGGGCGACGTAGTCGGCGTCGTAGGGCGGCTGATGCGGGTTGCCGGGATCGTAGAGATTCCACTGGGGATCGCGCTCGAAGGGGCGGGCCTCGTCCCGGATCGAGGGGTCGAGCCACTCCGTGAGCGTATGCGAGCGGCTGACATGGGCCGCCAGCAGCAGGATGCCGTCGGCCGGAACGAGCTTCGCCTCGACCAGGTCGGCCGGGTCGCCGGCGGGCGTTTCGCGGATCGTCGGATGCTCCGCCTGATCCTGGTAGAAGAGCGAGAGCGAGCCGCCCCCCGACCAGCCGCCCAGCAGGACCCGCTCGTAGCCGAAGCGCGACCCGAGATCCCGGATGCAGGCACCGAGGTCGAGGACACATTTCTCGAGGATCAGCGCCGTATCGTTTCCGCGGTAGCGTGGATTGCAGTAGACCACGTGGACGCCGGCACCGGCGAGTGCGGTCACGAGCGGCAGGAAGGCGCCACCCCCGATCGGATGGCTGAACACGATCACCGTCTTCGACTCGACCTCGGCCGGCCGGATCCGCATGCACTCGACGAAGACCATGCCCGCGTCGCCGCCGTAGACGTCCTTCATCGGGCTGGGATCGGCATGCACGATTCCGTAGGGCTCGCGCAGGACCTTCATCGGGTGCCGCTGCCGGCCCGTTTCCGGGAGGAGTCCGATGCGCGCGCGACCGGCGGGTGCGGGTAGCTCGCGTTCTTCCAGATCTCCTCGTCCGGCGTCTTCAGTAGCTGGCTGTAAAGCGCCTTCGGGTAGCGCATATGCGGCCTGGCCGGATCGAACTCGGGCTGCGGCACGGGCTCGCGGGGCCTCTCGTAGGGAGCCGGTCGCTTGAAGCGCTCGAGCTCTTCGTCGCTGATGCCCGCCTGCCGAACGGTCTCGGGATCGATCCAGGACTCGGGATCGATCGCCTCGGAGGAGGTCGCGATCTCGAGGGTGAGCGCCTCGGGGCCGGCGAAGTAGATCGAGCGGCACATGCCGTGGTCGATGGGGCCGATCACGTTGACGCCCCGCGAGCGGATGCGATCACGCAGCGCGAGCAGCTCGTCGTCGCCGTCGACGTTCAGGGCGAGATGCTGGAGCGTGCCCGGGGCCGAGGGTGAGGCGCCGTTGCCGGCGTGGGTGCGGCCGTACTCGATCTCGATGTCGGCGTTCGCCTCGAGCTGGACGAAGGAAATCAGACAGTGGGGGCTGCCTTCCAGGAATCCGTGGAGTCCGCCCGGGACGCCGTGCATCGGAAAGAGGGCGACCAGTTCCATGCCGAGGACGTCCGAGAAGAACTCGATCTGTCGCTTGATGTCCGCGGTCGAGAGCGCGATGTGATGGACGCCGTTGGCCTTGATCATGGGAACCTCGGGCTTCGGGATCGGGCTTGCCCCGACCTGGCGGTGGTTTCGCGGATCAAGCCGGCAATGCGGCAGTCGTCCGAGTCGCGTCGCGAAGTCTACGGAGTCCCAGAGTTTCGCTCCAGAGCGCGAGCCGGTCGCCTGCCCGTGTCTGGGTCGTGGTCCATGGTCCATCGAAGGTCGCGGGCAGAAATGCCCCCAGGGTATAAGTCAGAGAGCGAGTTGGAGCGTGCTCACGCGCTCCGGCGCGGTAAAAAAACCATTCAAGATGAAATCGACATTGATTTTCATTTTCCTCGCTCGTACAATCTCCGATGTCTACGACGCCAATGTCTACGACGAGGAGCCTTGGAAGCCCATGATCGTTTGCCAGTGCCGCGGAGTCACCGACCGACAGATCAAGCGCGTCGTCCAGGAAGGCGCGGTTTCGGCGCGCGAGGTCGCGCAGGCGACCGGTGCCGGCATGCGATGCGGTGGCTGCCGCTCGAACGTGAATCGGGTGGTGAGCCAGACCGTGGAGCGTGAGCTCCGGAAGGCGCAATCCACGAGCTTCCTCGATCTGGCCGTCCCCGTCGAAGCCTGAGTCCGGTCTGCGCATGCGGCCCTGATGGATGGGCTCGAACCCGCCCGCGTCTTCCCTCGTGACTTGCGCGAGGACCGGCGCGCATGCCGTTGTGCAAGCCACGCCCTGCCGCGCGACTGAGCGTCGGAGCCGCGGGGTCCTCTTCGCTGCGCTTTGCCGGCCCAACCACGCCCGCGCGAATCTCCCCGGAACATCGGCATGCGGAATGCAAGCACGCCTGATCACGACCATCGAGGGAGTGCACGGAATCCCTCGGCCGAGTCGCACTGAAGGAGATCGATCATGGGCAAGATGTGCGCGTGGTGCGGAACGGTGCTTCGAGGCTTCACGGGGACGTCGGTTCCGACCAATCATGCTCTCTGCTCGGGCTGTCTGGAGGAGCTCCAGAGCGCCCTGTCGGCGAACGGACTCAAACGATCGAGCGTGCGGATCCCGCGCCGCTAGGCGCGGGCGCGGCTCAGGCCCGCAGCAGATCCCGGGCGATCGCCCGGATCTGGATCTCGTCGGTGCCGGCGTAGATCTGCAGCACCTTCGCATCCCGGGCGAGCTGCTCGACCCCGTACTCGGACATGTAGCCGTTGCCGCCGTAGACCTGGACGGCCTCCATCGCGACCTCGACGGCGGCGCGGGCGGAGTAGAGCTTCATCGCCGAGGCCTCGGCGAAGCTCATGCTCTTGCCGCTTGCCGAGAGCTCGATCGTGCGGAAGACCAGATTCTGGAGGTTCATGCGGGCCACCTCCATCCGCGCGAGCTTGTCCTGGATCAGCTGGTAGTCGCCGATCGGCCGCCCGAACTGCACCCGCTCCCGGGCGTAGGCGAGGGAGAGCTCGAGGCAGCGGTCGACGATCCCGAGTGCCATGGCCGCGACGCCGGAACGCTCGGTCTGGAAGGTGTCCTTGGCACCCGACCGGCCCCCGTCCTTCTTCGTGAGTGCCGATTCGCCCCCGAGCAGCCGATCGATTCCGACGCGAACGTCCTTCAGGAAGAGCTCGCCCGTCGGCGACGAGTGCATGCCCATCTTGCGCAGCGGCTTCGTCTGCTCGAAGCCCGGCAGCCCGCGATCGAGCACGAAGTTCAGGATCTTGCGGTCCCGCGGATCGACGTCCGGCTCCTCGAGCTTGCAGATGAACACGGTCGTGTCGGCATGGGGTCCGTTCGTGATGAAGGTCTTCGAGCCGTTCAGCACGAACTCGTCGCCCTCGCGGCGGGCAGAGGCGCGCATGCCGCCGAAGGCGTCGGAGCCGGAGCCGGGCTCGGTGATCGCCCAGGCGCCGACCTTCTCGAGGGTGAGCAGGTCGAGGGCCCAGCGTTCCTTCTGTGCGGTGGTTCCCTTCGAGAGGATCGCCCCGGCCGTGAGGCCGACGCTGACGCCCATCGCCGTCACCATGCCGGGGCAGTAACGGCAGAGCTCGATGATCGGAATCAGGGTCGCGGCGGCCTGATCCGCGCGGCTCTCGGGGTCGCCCCCGGCGGCCTTCTTCTGGCGCGGCTCACCGCGCTTCTCGGCCTCGATCTGCTTGCGGAAGCGGGCTCGGGCCATCTCGTCCATGCCGAAGGTCGCGTACATCTTTCGCAGGATGTCGTAGGGGGGAAGGTCGCCGTGCTCGAGCTGCTCGACGTTCGGTGCGACCTCCTGCTCGATGAAGCGCCGGACGGCGTCGCGGATCATCTGCTGGGACTCACTCCATTCGATCATCTCTCGGCTCCTCGCGGGCTGGATGGGGGGCGGCCGCCGGACGGTTCCGGGACGGACCAGGAACGGCTCCAGGATTCTACACCGGGAACGCGTCGTGGCTCGCGGCCGCGCGATCTTGACGCTCCCGCGCACTGGCTTAGGATCCCGCTCCGTATCCCGGGAGGGCGGTCCCAGGGGACTCCGATCACGCTGACCACGACCACCACGACCATGACCACGAGCACGCCGACCACGACCGGGAGAACGAGCCGATGAAGATCCAGAAGGTCCTGTCGTCGTCCGAGATCGATCTCGCGGACCCCGCTTTCTGGGGCCGCCCGATCGAGGAGCGCGAGGGCGCCTTTGCGACCCTGCGCGAGGAGGCGCCCGTGGCCTTCATGAAGGAGCGCGACTTCCCGGGCGTCCCGATTCCGGCGGGTCCGGGCTACTGGTGCCTCACCCGCCATGCCGACATACTCGAGGCCAGCCGTACACCCGAGATCTACAGCTCCGCCCGGGGCGCGACCTCGATCGCGGACCTGCCCCAGGAGTTCAGCGAGTTCTTCGGCGGCCTCATCAACATGGACGATCCGCGTCACGGGCGGCAACGCCGGATCGTGTCGCGGGGCTTCACGCCGCGCGCCCTCGCCCGTCTCGACGAGAGCGTGGAACGTCGGGCGGATGCGGTCATCGATCGCGTGATCGAGCGGGGCGAATGCGATTTCGTGGCCGACATCGCCGCGCCGCTGCCGCTCGAGATCATCGTCGACATGATGGGGATTCCCGAGAGCCAGACGCGCATGGTCTTCGAGAAGACCAACGTGATCCTGGGGCTCGGAGATCCGGAGATCGTTGGAGAGGGCAGCAACATCATCGCCACGGCGCTGGGGGCGGGCAGCGAGCTGGCCGCCCTGATGAACGAGATGGCCGCGGAGCGGCGCGTGAGCCCGCGCGACGACCTGACGACGGCGATCCTGAACGCGGACCTCGAGGACGGGGCGATGACCAGCGAGGAGCTGGCTTCCTTCTTCGTGCTGCTCGTGGTGGCCGGGAACGAGACGACCCGAAACGCCATCAGCCACGGCATGAAGGCGCTCTGCGACCATCCTGACCAGCGGCGCATCTGGCAATCCGACTTCGCCGGGGTGGCGCCCACGGCGGTCGACGAGATCGTGCGCTGGGCGACCCCCGTGATCCACATGCGTCGGACCTGCACCCGCGACACGACCCTCGGCGGCCAGCCGATGAAGGCCGGCGACAAGGTCGTGCTCTGGTACTGCTCGGGCAATCGCGACGAGGCGGTCTTCGACGAGCCCCATCGCTTCGATGTGCGGCGGCGCCCGAATGAGCACGTGGGCTTCGGCGGACCGGGTCCGCACTACTGCCTCGGCGCCAATCTCGCGCGTCGGGAGATCCGCGTGATGTTCGATCGCATCTTCCGCCGGCTGCCGGATCTCGAGATCACCGGCCCGCCCGAGCGCCTGCAGTCGAACTTCATTCACGGCATCAAGCGCATGCCCTGCGCCTTCACGCCGGGCAAGCCCGGGGCCTGAGCCGGCGATTCCGCGTCTGCGAGGGGCGCGGGTCGGGCAGCTGCGCGACTCTTGGCGCCATGCCGATTCTCGATGCCACGGATCTCTGCAAGCACATTGCGAATCGGACCCTGCTGCAGGACGTCAACCTCACCCTGCGCCGTGGGGAGCGCGTCGGGCTCGTCGGTCGAAACGGCTCGGGCAAGACGACCCTGGGCCGTCTGCTCGCCGGTCTCGAGCCGTCCGACGGGGGTCGCATCGCGCGCCGCCGCGGAGCCAGCGTCGGCTACCTGCCCCAGGAGCCCCGCCTCGAGCCCGGACGCTCGATCCGCGAGGTCGTGCTGGAGAGCCTGGCGGAGTGGAGCGCGATGCGGCTTCGCTTCGATGCGCTGACCGAGGCGCTCTCCGGCGAGACCGAGGCCGATCGACAGATGCAGCTCGCGGCCGAGCAGGCCGAGGTCGGTGAGGCCCTCGAGCGGCTCGGCGGCTGGGAGCGGGAGCACGAGGCCGAGGCCATCGTCGGCCATCTCGGTTTGGCGGATCCCGATCGCCGGGTGGAGACCCTGAGCGGCGGAGAGGCGCGACGGGTCGCCCTGGCCCAGCTACTCGTTGCCCAGCCGGATCTGGCGATCCTCGACGAGCCGACCAACCATCTCGACCTCGATACGATCGAGTGGCTCGAGGAGCATCTGCGCGATCGTTTCCCCGGCGCGCTGCTGCTGATCAGCCACGACCGCAGCGTGCTCGATCAGGTGACGACGCGGACTCTCGAGCTCCACGACGGCCTCCTCGATAGCTACGAGGGCGGCTATGCCGCCTACCTGATCGCGAAGGCCGAGCGCGAGGCGCATGCCGAGAGGACCGAGCGCAACCGCCAGAACTTCCTGCGCCGGGAGGTCGAGTGGCTGCGGCGTCAGCCCAAGGCGCGTGCGACCAAGCAGAAGGCACGCATCGCCCGCGCCGAGGCGGCCCTCGACCGCGAAGCGCCGCAGGCCGAGCGTTTCGCCGAACTCGAGATCCGGTCCGAACGCCTCGGCAAGACGATTCTCGAGCTCAAGGGCCTGCGTCTCGAACGGGATGGGCGCTGCCTGATCGACGGGCTCGACCTCGCCCTGCGACCCGGTGAGCGACTCGGCATCGTCGGGCCGAACGGTTCGGGCAAGACGAGCCTGCTGCTGGCCCTCCTCGGGGAGCTCGCGCCGAGCGCGGGCGAGATCGTCGTCGGCGCGAATACGAAGATCGGCTATCTCGACCAGGCTCGGGCCGGACTCGACGACTCGGCCACGGTGCGCGAGGCGGCGGTCGGCGATGCGGCGGAGATCCGGCTCGGGGATGAGCGGCTGCGGGTAGGGGGCTATCTGGAACGCTTCCTCTTCGACGCGAAGCAGCAGCGCCTGAAGGTGGGGGAGCTCTCGGGCGGCGAACGCGCGCGGGTCTGTCTGGCCCGGCTGCTCGCCCGGAGCTGCAATCTGCTGCTGCTCGACGAGCCGACCAACGACCTCGACGTCGAGACCCTGGGCTCGCTCGAGACGATGCTCCTCGACTTCGGGGGCAGCGTCCTCTTCGTGAGCCACGATCGCTGGATGCTCGACCGCGTTTCGACCGCGATCCTCGGCTTCCAGGGCGAGGGCCAGGTCGAGCGATTCGAGGGCAGCTACTCCGATTACCGCGCGCGCGCGCCGCGCAGGACGAGCTTCGGGGCGCCTTCCGGATCGGCACCCCCCGCTCGATCCGCGTCGTCGGTCGGTTCGTCGGGACAGACGGCTGGAGCCGGGGGCAGTCCCGGGCGATCGCTGGCGGTCGCGACGCCGCAGAAGCTCAGCCATCGCGAGCGGATCGAGCTCGCAGGGCTCCCCGATGCCATCGAGGCCGCCGAGGCGCGAGTGGCCGATCTCCAGCTCCGTCTCGCCGACCCGGAGCTCTATCAGGGCGAAGCGGGTCCCGAAGTCGCGCGTCTGCGCGAGAGTCTGGTCGAGGCAGAGGCCGACGCGGCGCGGCTCATGAAGCGCTGGGAGGCGCTCGAGGCGCGCACCGCCGCGGACGCCGCCCACTGAGAGATCGTGGGCCAGCGGCATCGAACTTGCCCTCTATGGGAGCCGCCCCGCCTGCTCTAAGCTCCGCCGCCCAGACGACATCCCCCAGACGACGGCACGACGGCGAAGAGGGTTCACGAACGTGGCGGCGGCGATCCGGCTCCGAGCCTGGCAGAAGGAAGCACTGGCCAAGCTCGAGTCGCGTGTCCACTCCAGCTTTCTGGCCGTGGCAACGCCTGGCGCGGGCAAGACCACCTTTGCGCTGACGGCGGTGCGTCGAGCTCTCGTCGCGCGCCAGGTCCGGCGCTGCGTGGTGGTCGTGCCGACACAACATTTGAAGCTCCAATGGGCGTTGGCGGCGGAGCGACTGGGCATCCACCTCGATCCGCAATGGACCGCCGGCGACGGGTCGCTGCCCTCGGACGTTCACGGCGTGGCCGTCACCTATCAACAGGTCGCGGCCAATCCCGGTGCGCTGCGGCGGCTCGTGGCCCAGGCCTTCGTCGTACTCGACGAGATCCATCATGCGGCCGACGCCCGCTCCTGGGGCGAGGGCGTGCGCCACGCCTTCGAGATCGCCCCGGTCCGGCTCTGCCTGTCGGGGACGCCCTTCCGCTCGGATCAGAGCGCCATCCCCTTCGTCCGCTACGTCGGCGACGAGGCGGTGGCGGACTACGAGTACGGTTACGGCGAGGCGCTCACGGATCGGCGGGTCGTGCGCCCGGTCTACTTCCCGCGCATCAACGGTCGCATGGAGTGGACCTCGCCGGACGGCCAGACCCATGCGGCGGGCTTCGAGGATCCACTGGGCCGCACCCTCAGCAGTCAGCGACTGCGCACGGCGCTCGACGTGGAGGGGGACTGGCTGCCCGCGGTCCTCGCGAAGGCCCATCGGCAGGTGCTGCATCTGCGGGAGGCCGATCCCCGGGCCGCCGGCATGGTGATCGCGATGGACCAGGACCACGCCCGGGGCATTGCGCGGATCCTGAAGGAGCGCCTCGGCGTACGCGCGACGCTGGCGACCTCCGACGATCCGGCGGCCTCGCGCAAGATCGCCGAGTTCACCGAGGCCGAGACGCCCTGGATCGTGGCGGTGCGGATGGTCTCGGAGGGGGTCGACATCCCGCGTCTGCGCGTCGGCGTCTACGCGACCAACACCGTGACGGACCTCTTCTTCCGTCAGGCGGTGGGGAGACTGGTCCGCATGACCGACACGGCCCGCCAGCAGCGGGCCTACATGTTCATTCCCGACGACCTGCGACTGCGGAGCTTCGCCTTCGGCATCGCGGAGCAACGGCGACACAGTCTGCGCAAGCCCGACGCCGGCGACGCGCCCGAGCTCCCGCCCGAACGGGAAGAGGAGCCGGCCGTCGATCCCGAGACGCAGCTCTCGCTCTTCGCCGCCATCTCGGCCGTGCCCCTCGACGAGCAGGGCCGCCCACTCGAGCCGACCGCCGTGATCGACGATCCCGCTGCGGGCGAGTCCGAGTCCCTTGCGACGGGCGACCTCGAAGGCGAAGAGATTCCCGATCTCGCGAGCGACGATCCGCTGCGCTCACAGGTCAGCGTCTTTGCGCTCAGCGCGCCGGATATCGAGCAGACCGACGTGCCGACCCCCGAGCCCGAAACCGAATCGGATGCCGACGCATCCGCTTCGCCGCGCACCCGGAAGCGCAGGCTGCGGGAGCTGAACAGCCTGCGCGTCCGCAACCTCGTCCACAAGACGCGTCGTGGTCACGCCGAGATCAACGCCGAGTTGAACCGACGGGTCGGCATCCGCCGGATCACGGAGGCGACGGTCGCCGAGCTCGCCCGACGTCTCGAGCTCGCCGATCGCTGGCTGGAACGGATCGGCTGAGCCGGGGCAAGTCGCCCGGTCCCGGCACGGAGCTGGTTCCGTCGAGCATTACCGGGTTGCCTAGCCTCGGGTCGGCCCGGAGCTCGTGGCATCTCGACTCAACGACCCATCCGATCGTGGCTTCATGGCACGAGCCGGAAGCTCGACGCGCGCGCAGTCCGAGCAGGCGTGCAGTCTCCGGTGGCACGTGGGTTGCTTTGATCGCTCGGTGAATGGGCTCGTGGCCTCCGATGGACGGCGCGCATCCTCGATTGAGGCGCGACGCTCAGGGGGGGCGCGACACGAGGTCAGGGGGGTGGAATGAGCGATCTGATCCAGACCGAGCCGAGTCGGACGAAGCCCTGCGTCTTCATCCACACCAACCACAAGCAGATCCTCGGGGCGCTCGTCGGTGCCCACTCGATCCGGCGTCAGAGCCGACACAACGATCGCTTCGACGTCTGCCTGATCGAGCACGCGGCGCATCCCTTTCTGCGTGAGAAGGAGGGCCAGCCCTTCCTGCGCGACGGTGTGCTGCGCATCTGGCGCAACGAGGATCTGCAATCCTTCACGCCGCTGCGCTTCATGCCGCCCGAGAAGATGGACTATCAGGGGAGAGCGGTCGTGATCGACCCGGATGTCTTCGCCGTCGGCGACGTCTGGGAGCTGCTTTCGCGCGACATGGAGGGCAAGGCGATCTTCTGCCGGCCGCGCGACCGACGGAGCCGGAGCGTCGAGGGGCGGATGGCGACGAGCGTGATGCTGCTCGATTGCGCGCAGCTTCGGCATTGGCGGGTGGAGGAGCAGTTCCGGGCGCTCTTCGATCGGACGCTCGACTACAAGGACTGGATCACCCTGAGACACGAGCCGCGCGCGTCGATCGGGCTCTTCGAGAGCGGCTGGAACGACCTCGACCGCTTCAGCCGGACGACGCGCATGCTCCACACCACGAAGCGTTGGACGCAGCCCTGGAAGACGGGCCTGCCGGTGGACTTCACGCCGGCGGACAAGTTCCGGAAGTTCCCGCCCCTCGGCTGGCTGCTCTGGGGACGTCGCCGGCTGCTCGGTGATCACGCCCTGCTCGGGCACTACCGTCCCCATCCCGATCCGAACCAGGAGGGCTACTTCTTCGGACTCCTGCGCGAATGCGTCGAAGCGGGCATGGTGACGCCTTCGTTCATCGAAGAGCAGATCGCGCATCGACACGTGCGCGCAGATGCCTTCGAGGTGATGCGTCGGGCGCCCGAGACCGATTCGATCCTGTCCGCGCTGCCCGCAGCGAGTTGAGGCTCGCGGTATTCTGGATTCGACCGTGCGCGATCCGGCCGCTGCGGATGGAGAGAGAAGAGAGAGGTTCCCGGGCGAATGAGTCTTCAGCAGGATCTGGTGCGCCGGCATCTCGAGGCCCTGATCGCCGAGGCGAGGGAAGCGGACGTCCCGCTCGATGTCGTCGGCCGCGCCCTGCTCGGCCAGCTCGTCGAGGTCTGGAAGGCCCATCGCAGCGAGGAGGACATCGCCTCGGAGCTGCGATTCACGGCCGACAGCCTGGACGCGGACACGGATTTCACGTTCATGCGGCCCTGAGCGGCCCTGATTCCGCGCGCGTCCGCCGGGGCGGACTACGGGTCTCGGGGTGCCCGTCGCCCCTGTTGGGCCCTGACGCTATCGTGACGAACGCTCGTGGGCGTTCCGTTCTCGGTCCGGCCCCGTCGGGCACGAGGCGACGCGAAGTCCACTCGCGTCGCCGCGGCGCTTCCCCATCGCGCGCGCGTCCGGCGCGCCTTGCATCCTCATCATCGCGCGCAAGGAGATCTCCGGTCATGGCCATCGATTTCAGCTTTCCCGAGGAAGTCACCCATATCGTCGCCAAGGTGCGCGATTTCTGTGAGCAGGTCGTCGCGCCCTCGACCAAGGAGATCGAGGCCAACGAGGGCGATCGCGAGATCCTGGTGGCCGAGATCATCAAGATGCGGCGTGCGGCCCAGGAGTGGGGCCTCTGGCTGCCGCATATGCCCGAGGAGTACGGGGGCATGGGGCTCGGCCACGTCGCGATGGCGGCGGTCTCCGCCGAGGCGGCCAGGGGGGGCAGCTTCGGCCCCTTCGCCCTGAACGCGCAGGCTCCCGACGAGGGCAACATGCATACGCTGCTGCATTGGGCCACGGATGCCCAGAAGGAGAAGTACCTGCGGCCGCTCTGCGACGGCAAGATCCGCTCGTGCTTCGCGATGACCGAGCCCGAGGTCGCGGGCTCCGATCCCACGTTGATCCAGACGAAGGCCGTGCGCGACGGCGACGAATGGGTCATCAACGGCCATAAATGGTTCATCTCGGGCGCCCGCGGCGCCCGCTTCGCGATCCTGATCTGCCGCACCGAGGAGGATCCCGAGATCCCCCAGGCCGCCAACAGCGCCTTCATCATCGATCTGCCGAGCGAGGGCTGGGAGGTCGTGCGGGACGTCGCGACCATGAGCGGCAGCCACAACCACTGCGAGATCCGGATCACGAACCTGCGCGTCTCGAACGACCAGATGCTGGGCGGTCCCGGACAGGGTCATCTGCTCGGCCAGGCCCGCCTCGGGCCGGCGCGGCTGGCCCATTGCATGCGCTGGATCGGGCAGGCGGAGACGGCCCTCGAGATGATGGTCGAGCGTTCCCTGAACCGCTTCGCCCACGGCTCGCTGCTGGCCGAGAAGCAGGGCATCCAGTGGATGATCGCCGACAGCACGATGG
>CAYWGW010000034.1:0-26809 GCA_964457385.1 uncultured Spirochaetaceae bacterium | reverse complement strand
CCCGCGGATGGTCGAGCCGTGCGGCGATGCGCGCCTCGTTCTCGACGGCATCGCGTCCGAACTCGGCGACCACCTCCGGTGAGACGATCTTGAGCGCGGCCCGGCGCCCCTCGATGGTGTCCCGGGCCTGCCATACGACGGCGGATCCGCCCTCCCCGAGCCGTTTCTCGAGCCGGTACTTGCCCAGTCGGCTGCCCTTCTTGAGCGCCTTCGTCATCGGCCGCTCCGTCGGAAGAGCAGCGCCGTGGCATCGTCGGGGTGGGCGGGAAGCTCAGGGTCCTCGCCGGCCATCGTGGCGGAGACCCGGGTCAGCAGGGCGCCCGCCGCCGCGCCCAGGGGTCCCCGACGAATCATGTCGACGAGCTCTTCGCGGCGGACGTTGTCGAGGACGCCGTCGCTGGCGAGCAGCAGCGTATCGCGGGGCGCCATCCGGGCGGGCGCTCCAATCTCGACCCGCATCTCGCGTGAGCCGATGCAGTTGAAGAGCAGATGGCGCTCCTCGTGATGATGGCTCTCGGCCTGGTCGAGCAGTCCCGAGGCGACGCCGTAGCCGACCGGCGAGTGATGGATCGTCTCGCTCCGGATCAGACCGCGCCCGCCGACCCGGATCGCCCCGGAGTCTCCGGCGTGATAGGTGCGCATACTTCCCTCGCGGATCTCGGCGACCACGAGGGTCGTCCCCGCCCCGGTTCCCTGGGCCAGCACGATCCGGTTCGCTTCCTCGAAGCCGTCGAGGATGCCGGCGCGCAGGGAGTCGGGATCCTTCGAGTCGCGGACCCCATCTCCGAGGGCGCGCATCGCGATCGCCGCCGCCTCGGCGCCCCCGGGCCCACCTCCGATGCCGTCGGCGACCGCCAGCACGCAGGTCCCCGGCTCGATCTCCCAGAACCCGGCGGCGTCCTCGTTGCCCGTCGTCTTGTCCGGCGCTCGCCGGCTGAAGACGAAGGCAACCCCCGAGCCATTCTCGATCGGGTTGGGCCGGGCGAGATCCGCAGCGACGAAAATCTGCTCGGTGCGCATGAGATCGCCAAGCATGCGCCCATGTCGCGGGGCCCGCAACGTGCAGGCCGGTCGACTCAGATCAGCACGATGCTCGCGGCGCTCAGCGTGAGGAAGAATCCGAAGACGTCGGTGAGGGTCGTCAGGATCGGACTCGAGGCCAGCGCCGGATCCCAGCCCATGCGCTTGATGAGCAACGGCACGCTGCCCCCGATCGAGACCGCCAGCAGCGTGTTCAGCCCGAGCGCGAAGCCGACGACGCCGCCCAGCCAGGGGTCGCCCTTCCAGAGGATCGCCACCCCCGCCAGCAGCAGCCCGAGCGCCAGCCCATTCAGGACGCCGACGAAGGCTTCCTTGCCCAGCACGTAGAGGATCTCGCCAGGCCGCAGGACGCCCAGGGAGAGCTCCCGCAGGCTGACGGCGACGGCCTGGTTGCCCGAGCAGCCGCTCATGTCCGAGATGATCGGCAGGAAGACGGCCAGGGCGATCACGGCCTGCAGCGTCTCCTCGTACATCGCGATCACGCTCGCACCCAGCAGGTTCAGCACGACGTTGATCGAGAGCCAGGCCAGGCGCCGGCGGGAGCGCTCGAGGACGGGCATCGAACGGAGCTCATCGCCGCTCGCGATGCCCAGGGACTTCATGTGGTCGGCCTCGGCCTCCTCGAGCGTCGCGTCCTGGACCGCCAATCGCTCGACCACGCCGAGCAGCATGCCGTTCCCGTCGACCACAGGCGCCCCGAGAAAGCCGCGCTCTTCGAAGAGGTCGTAGAGGCTGTCGAGCGAATCCTCGACCCGAAAGGCCACCGGCTGCTCGATCATGAGCGCGGAGATCGGGGTCGTGGCCGGGGCCAGGAAGAGTCGGCGCAGGGGGACGACGCCTTCGAGGCGTCCTTCGTCGTCGACGGCGTAGAGATATTGGATCGAGAAGTGGGCGTAGCGCTCGGCCGAGCGCCGGATCTCGGAGATCGCCTCGGCGGCGGTCTGGCGGCTGCGGATCGAGACCAGCTCGGTATGCATCAGGCCGCCCGCGGTATCCGCTGGATACTCGAGCAGGGCCCTCGCTTCCGTTGCCGTCGCAGGCACCGAGGCCTCGAGAATGGCCTCCCGATCCTTCTCGGCGACCTCCGCGAGCAGGTCGATGCGGTCGTCGCTGGCGAGCTCCTCGAGGATCTCCGCCGCGGCCTCCGGCGTGACCCCTTCGATGGCATCCGCGGCCTGACTGAGAGGCAGGTACTCGAGCAGCTCCGCCGCAGCTTCGGGATCGAGCAGGTCGAGCAGGGCGGAGAGGCTGGCCCTCGAGAGATGCGAGAGGATGTGGGTCCGATCGGCCTCCGGCCACTCTCGGACGAGCCGTCTCACGCCGTCGACATCGCCCCGCTCGAGCCGATCCTCGAGATCCTCCCAGCCCGTTTCCGCTCGCTCGTTCGACATCCGTCACCCGCCTTGGAAGGAGAAATAGCGCTCTGGGGCGCCTGCTGCCGAATCGGCCGGGCTCGCTGCTTCCACGGCGTCGGATCTCCCTGTAGACTTCGGATACTTCATCCCACCCCAGCTTCCCAGCGAGCCTCATGAAGATTGCGATCCTCTCCCGCGGCCCCCGCCTCTACAGCACCCGTCGTCTGAAGGAGGCGGCGACGGCGCGGGGGCACAAGGCCAAGGTCCTGAACACCCTGGCGCTGAACATCGACACGGTCCAATCGGCCCCCGACCTCTACTACCGGGGCAAGCCGCTCTCGACCTACGACGCCGTCATTCCGCGGATCGGCGCCTCGATCACGCTCTACGGCACGGCGGTCGTGCGTCAGTTCGAGCAGATGGGCGTCTTCTCGCTGAACAGCTCGCTGGCGATCGGCATCTCGCGCGACAAGCTGCGTTCGTCCCAGATCCTGAGCCGCCACAATATCGGGATCCCGAAGACGGCCTTCGTGCACGAGCTCGACCAGATCGTGCCGACGATCGACCGGATGGGCGGGCCGCCGGTCGTGATCAAGCTGCTCCAGGGCACCCAGGGCGTGGGGGTGATCCTCGCCGACTCGACCTCGGTGGCGAAATCGATCATCGAGGTGCTCCAGGGCGCGGCCCAGCAGAACGTGTTGATCCAGGAGTTCGTGAAGGAGAGCCGCGGGCGCGACATAAGAGCCTTCGTCGTGGGCAATCGGGTGGTGGCGGCCATGCGGCGGGTTGCGCAGGGCGACGATTTCCGGAGCAACATGCACCGCGGAGGACGGGCGGAGTCCGTGACGCTCGACCCGGAGTACGAGCGGACCGCGCTGCACGCGGCCCAGATCATGGGCCTACGGGTCGCCGGCGTCGACATGCTCGAGGGCCGCAGCGGGCCGAAGCTGATGGAGATCAACTCTTCGCCCGGGCTCGAGGGAATCGAGCAGACGACGGGCATCGACGTGGCCGGCGCGATCATCGAGCTGATCGAGGAGGAAGTGCTCTTCCCGGACATCGACATCCGCCAGAGGCTCACGCTCCAGAGCGGCTACGAGGTCCTCGAGGTGCCCATCGACGATCGCTCGGAGCTCGCCCACAAGAAGATCAACGAGACCGGCCTGCGCGATCGCGACGTCGTCGTGATGTCGATCCATCGCGGCAGCATCTCGATCCCCAATCCCCGCGGCAACCGCGAGATCCTGCCCGGCGATACGCTGCTCTGCTTCGGCAAGAGCATGACGCTGAAGAGCCTGGCGCCCCGGCGTCGTCCGAAGCGCCGGAGGAAGTCCTCGCGGGTAGCGCCCTCTCGGCGCGACCGGATGCTGTCCGAGCTCGACGATGAGGGACGGATGCCGATCGAGCCGATTCCGGCTCGGGGCGCGGATGCGGGACCGGCTGCGGATGGCGCAGATGGCGCGGCTCGAGAGGAATCCGGGATCGAATGAGTGGACCCATCGTCGTCGAGGGTGTCGCCGTGGCGGCGGGCGAGCGCCGAACGATCCGCATCCCGGTGGCACAACGGCTGACGGCGGGAGATGTCGAGATCGCCGTCGAGGTGATCCGGGGGAGGATGGACGGCCCGCGGCTCTTCGTCTGCGCCGCCCTGCACGGCGACGAGCTGAACGGGACGGAGATCGTGCGGCGTCTGCTGCGCATGCCCCTGATGCGCAGGCTGCGGGGCTCGTTGCTCGCCGTGCCCATCGTGAACGTCTACGGCTTCGTCGCCCAGACGCGCTACCTGCCGGATCGACGAGACCTGAATCGCTCCTTCCCGGGCTCCGCGAACGGATCCCTGGCCGCGCGTCTGGCGAACATGTTCCTGACGCAGATCGTCGAGAATGCGACCCACGGAATCGATCTGCATACCGGATCGCTCCATCGCACGAACCTGCCGCAGATCCGGGCAAACATGAGTGCGCCGGGCGTCGAGGAGATGGCCCGGGCCTTCGGCACGCCGGTGATCCTGGATGCGGGCCTGCGCGAGGGATCGCTGCGCCGGGAGGCGGACGAGCGGGAGATCCCGATGATCGTCTACGAGGCAGGAGAGGCTCTTCGCTTCGACGAGTTTTCGATCCGGGCCGGCGTGCGCGGTGTGGTCTCGGTGATGCGCCAGCTCGGGATGCTTCCGCCGGCGAGGCACGCGCGCCCGGTTTCCTCGGCGGTGATCGCGCATAAGAGCGTCTGGGTACGTGCGCCCGAGACCGGCATCCTCACGACCCGCCTGAAGCTCGGGCAGGGCATCAGTCAGGGGTCGGCACTCGGCGTGATCGCGGACCCGATCGGACTCGCAGAGCGGGTGATCCGTTCGCCCGTGGACGGGATCCTGATCGGTCGGACGAACCTCCCCCTCGCCAACGAGGGGGATGCGCTCTTCCACATCGCCACCTTCGAGAAGCTGGCCGACGTGATCGAGGGTGTCGGCGCCTTCCGCGACGAGCTCGAGATCGACGCCCTCGACTGAGGATCGGGTCCATCGGCCGACCGAGACGCCAGGAACGGGGACCTATCGGGCCGATCCCGTATCCGTCGACCGCACCTTCTTCTTTTTCTTTTTCTTTCGACGGGCCTCCCGATCCTGGACGTGTCGTCGGCTCACGTCGACGAGGAAGTCCCCATCCAGGGTCGTCCGTCCGAGCAGCATGCGATGGATCATGTGGCCCCGATCGACGAGGCTCATCTCGATCTCCTTCTCGACGGGTCCGAGCTTCAGGGTCGTCTTGACGAAGAAACGCCGATCGAACTGACCGTTGCTCGAGCGCACGCGGCCACGGCGCGAGATCGGCGCCACGACCAGGACGTGCCGGTCGCGATGCTCCCGATGGACGACCACGCGGAAGCGCACGCGGCCGCGCGGGAGGACCTCGAGTTCTTCGACGTGGAGCGCGCTGCTGCGCGCCCCCGTGTCGATCTTGGCCCCCAGGCGCTGGATCCCCCAATCCGGCAGATCGACGAACTCGTTCCAGCCGACGAGGACCTTCTCCACGATCTACATCGTCCCGTAGGCGAGCATCGCGTCGGCCACCTTGAGGAAGCCGGCGATGTTCGCCCCCTTCACGTAGTCGATGAAGTCGCCCTCTCGGCCATACTCGACGCAGGAACCGTGGATCTTCCGCATGATCTCCAGGAGGCGTCGGTCGACCTCCTCCCGGGTCCAGGAGAGTCGCATCGAGTTCTGGGTCTGCTCCAGACCGCTGACCGCGACCCCGCCGGCGTTGGCCGCCTTGGACGGCCCGAACAGGATCCGGCGGTCGCGGAAGATCCCGATCGCCTCGATCGTGGACGGCATGTTCGCGCCCTCGGCGACCAGGTGGCAGCCGTTGTCGACCAGGATCGTCGCTTCCTGCTTGTCGATCTCGTTCTGGGTGGCGCAGGGAAAGGCGAGGTCGCAGGGCACGCCCCAGGGCTGCTCGCCCTCGTGATACTTCCCTCCCCAGCGATCCACGTACTCGCGGATCCGTCCTCGCTGCACCGTCTTCAGGTCGATCACCCAGGCGAGCTTCTCTTCGTCGAGGCCGTCGGGATCGTGGATGAAGCCATCCGAGTCGGAGAGAGTGACGACCCGGGCGCCGAGCTCGATCAGCTTCTCCGCCGTGTAGAGGGCGACGTTCCCCGATCCGGAGACGATGCAGGTCTTCCCCTCGAAGTCCTCGTCCCGGGTCGCGAGCATCTCCCGAGCGAAGTAGACGCAGCCGTAGCCGGTCGCCTCCGTGCGGATCAGCGAGCCGCCGAAGGCGAGACCCTTCCCGGTGATCACCCCGGCGAAGTCGTTCTTCAGCCGCTTGTACTGCCCGAAGAGATAGGAGATCTCCCGGGCCCCTACGCCGATGTCGCCGGCCGGGATGTCGGTGTAGGGCCCGATGTGGCGGAAGAGTTCCGACATGAAGGCCTGGCAGAAGCGCATGACCTCGGCATCGCTGCGGCCTCGGGGATCGAAGTTCGCCCCGCCCTTGGCGCCACCCATCGGCAGGGTCGTGAGCGAGTTCTTGAGAACCTGCTCGAAGGCGAGGAACTTGAGGATCGAGAGATTGACGCTCGGATGGAATCGGAGCCCGCCCTTGTATGGACCGATGGCGTTGTTGAACTGGACGCGCATGCCGCGATGGACCTGGATCACGTGATCGTCGTCCTCCCAGCAGACGCGGAACGCGATCACGCGATCGGGCTCGCACAGGCGCTCGAGGACGCGGGCTTCCTTGTAGGCCTTCTTGTCCTCGAGAAAGGGCACGAGGTCTCGCGCCACCTCGTAGACCGCCTGATGAAATTCCGGCTCTCCGGGGTTGCGGCGCTCGAGGCCCTTCATGAACCGTTCGAGGAAGGCCGGCGCATGCTTCTGTCGGGTCTCGCTGCTCGCCATGGATGGGCTAGTCCTCATCGCTTTCGCGAAGTCGGGCCAGAACGCTGAAATCCTCGAGGGTGCTGGTGTCGCCCACGACCTCCTGGCCGGAGGCGATGTCGCGGAGCAGCCGACGCATGATCTTGCCCGATCGGGTCTTGGGCAGCGCGTTCGTGAAGCGGATCTCCGCCGGGCGCGCGATGGCGCCGATCTCCTTGGAGACGTGCTGCTTGAGACGCTTGACCAGCCCGTCGTCCGGGCTGATCGTGCCCTTCGGCGAGACGAAGGCGACGATCGCCGTACCCGTGATCTCGTCGGGGCGGCCGACCACCGCGGCCTCGGCGACGTCCGGCGACGAGACGAGGGCGCTCTCGATCTCCATCGTGCCGATGCGATGGCCCGAGACGTTCATCACGTCGTCGATCCGGCCCATGATCCAGAAGTAGCCCTGCTTGTCGCGATGAGCGCCGTCGCCGGCGAAGTAGGTGTTCTCGTAGCGGCTCCAGTAGGTCTCCTTGTAGCGGCCGGGATCCCCCCAGATTCCACGCAGCATGCCGGGCCAGGGATGCTTCAGGACCAGGAAGCCGCCGTCGATGCCCTTCGTCGGCATTCCGTCGTGGTCGAGAATGTCGGCGTGAATTCCCGGGAAGGGCTTCGTCGCCGAGCCCGGCTTCGTATCCACGGCGCCCGGGATCGGCGCGATCATGATCCCGCCCGTCTCCGTCTGCCACCAGGTGTCGACGATCGGGCAGCGCTTGCCGCCGATCACACGGTGGTACCACATCCAGGCCTCCGGATTGATCGGCTCGCCCACCGAGCCGAGCAGCCGCAACGAGGAGAGGTCGTGGCCCTTCGGATGCTCGTCGCCCAGGCGGATGAAGGTCCGGATCGCGGTCGGGGCCGTGTACAAGATCGTGGCGCCCCATTTTTCGATGATCGACCACCAGCGGTCGGGACCTGGATGGGTCGGGGTTCCCTCGTACATCAGGGTCGTCGCGCCATTCGCGAGGGGGCCGTAGACGACGTAGGAGTGGCCCGTGACCCAGCCGATGTCGGCGGTGCACCAGTAGACGTCCTCGTCCTTGATGTCGAAGATCACCTTGAAGGTCGTGGCGACGTGGGTGAGGTAACCGCCCGTGGTATGCAGGATGCCCTTGGGATGGCCGGTCGTGCCGCTGGTGTATAGGATGAAGAGTGGATGCTCCGAGTCGAGCTTCGCGGCGGGGCATCGGGCCGACGCTCCGGCCATGGCTTCGTGCCACCACAGGTCTCGCCCCGGCCGCATCTCGACGGGTTGTCGGGTCCGCTCGACGACGACGACCTTCTCCACGCTCGGCGTCTGCTCGATCGCGGCATCGACGGTCGCCTTCAGCGCGAAGGGAGCGCCCTTGCGATAGCCGCCGTCCGCCGTCACCACGAGCTTTGCCTCGGCATCGTTGATGCGGTCGCGGAGCGCCTCGGCCGAGAATCCACCGAAGACGATCGAGTGGGGCGCGCCGATGCGCGCGCAGGCGAGCATCGCGATCGCGAGCTCCGGCACCATCGGCATGTAGAGCGCGACCCGATCCCCCTTCGTGACGCCCTGGGCCTTCAGGACGTTGGCGAAGCGACAGACCTCGCGATGGAGCTCGGCGTAGGTGATCACGCGCGAGTCGCCGGGCTCGCCCTCCCAGATGATCGCGGCCTTGTTCCGCCGCCAGGCGTTCTCGCCCTCGAGATGGCGATCGAGGCAGTTGTACGACACGTTGGTCTTCGCGCCGACGAACCACTTCGCGAAAGGCGGCTTCCAGTCGAGGACCTTCTTCCACGGAGAGAACCAGTCGACATTCTCCCGGGCCATCTTCTCCCAGAAGCGCTCGGGGCTCTTCTCGCCGAGCTTGCGGTACTCGGCGGTCGTCTTCTTGTTCCAATGGGCCTGGCGCGTGAACTCCGGAGAGGGCTTGAAGGTTCGCTTCTCCTTGAGCAGGGACTCGATATCGGGCATTCGACTGGCTTCCTCGTTGGGTTGCGGGATCGGATCGCTTGGCCGCCCACGCCGCGCCCGGTCGGCGGGTCAGCGACCCGCGCGGACCCAGGCCTCGATGTCGGCGACCTTCTTCGGGATGTCTCGATTGAGATTCGTGATTCCGCTCTCGGTGACGACGACGTCGTCTTCGATGCGGATCCCGATGCCTCGGAACGCTTCGGGAGCCTTCGGGGCGTCCCGGGCGACATAGATCCCCGGCTCGACGGTGTAGGCCATGCCGGGCTCCAGCGGGCGCGGTTGGGGCTCCCCGGAATCGCTTCGCTTCACGTAGGCGCCGACGTCGTGGACGTCGAGTCCGAGCCAGTGGCTGGTGCCGTGCATGTAGTAGCTCCGATAGGCCTCGCTCTCGATCAGTCCGTCGATCTCGCCCTCGAGCAGCCGGAGGTCGACCATCCCGGAGACCAGCGTGCGTACGGCGGTCTGATGGATCTCCGGCAGAGTCCGCCCCGGGCCGGAGGCGGAGAGCGCCGCCTCCTGGGCCTCGAGCACGAGCTCGTAGAGATCCCGCGCAGCGGGCTCGAAGCGCCCGCCGACCGGATAGGTCCTCGTCACGTCCGAGGCGTAGCCCTCGAGTTCGACGCCCGCATCGATCAACACGACCTCGCCTTCGCCGAGCCGCTGGTCGTTGCGGATGTAGTGGAGGGTCGTGGCCTGAACGCCGCTGCCGACGATGATCCCGTAGGCGGGGCCGGCCCCGCCGCGGGCGCGAAAGACGTGGGCGAGCTCGGCCTCGAGCTCGTACTCGAAGCGGCCCGGCCAGGCGAGCCGCGCCGCCCGCTCGTGGGCCTCGCGCGTGATGGCCGCTGCCCGCTGCATCAGCTCGATCTCGGCCGGCGATTTGACGAGCCGCATCTCGTGCAGGATCAGCCGTGGGTCGATCAGCGCCTGCATCGGCAGGATGCCGCCCCGCGACTGGCGGCGGATCTCCTCCTGTAGCGAGACGAGGCGCGCATCGATCTCCGCATCGCGACCGAGGCAGTGGTAGATCCGGTCCGCTCCGCGCAGCAGCTCGGGCAGCTTCGTCAGCAGCTCGTCCCGCGGATGGGCGGCATCGGCGCCATGCTCCTGGATGGCGCCCTCGACCCCGGGGCGATAGCCGGTCCAGATCTCGGCGGCGGGGTCCCTGGGCTGGACGAAGAGCGTGTAGGTCGGCTCCCGGAGGGTGCTCAGCACCGCGACCGCGTCGGGATGGTCGAAGCCGGTCAGGTACCAGAAGTCGCTGTCCTGCCGGAAGGGATGCTCCGTGTCGCCCGAACGCACGGCAAGCCGCGCCCCCACGAGGATCGCGACGGCTTGGGGGCCCATTGCCTCGAGCAGCTGCTGGCGCCGTTCGGCGAACACGACCGCAGTCTATCCCATGCGCAGGGTCCGTGGGGACCCCCGGGTCCGGAATCCGACCGCTTGCGCGAGCGCCGGGATCATTTGGAGTGGGTAGAACCGATCTGCCAACTTAGTTGGCAGTCAACTCAGGTGGCAGCTTGTTGCAAGGCCTTGAAAAGACTCGATGAATTGTCCAGATCGCGGCTTCAGGCATCTGGTGAGTGGTTCATGGGTGGGTCGGGTGCATCTGGATTTGGCATCGGGCTCTCCCGCTCCCGAGTCCTTCGAGTGGCGAGAAAAACACGTGAGAGCGGGGACTTGCGATCTTCCCGGGCCGAGCCTGAGAATTGGCACGTGATGTGCTCTATGAAAGGCGTCAAATGATCTGGAAGCTGGCTGGCCCGAGCGGTTAAACACGGGCGCGTTCGTTCGGGTCGGCCAGCCATCCCGGGACCGGGCGGGACTGCCGAGGCGCTTTCCCCCAGACTGCTCTCCTTGACTCACCCGGGTTCCGGGATGCCAGATCGTTCGAATCCCTCCAGGCGACGACGCGTCCATCACCTCCATCACCACGCGCCGCTCACCATCCTGGGCTCCCTAGGTGCTTCCGCCGCTCGAGTTCGCGCTGCTGGACGGTCGGGTCCTTCCGCCACGTCCCGAGCGGCCGCGGCCTCGTCCAGATCGTCTCCGGGAACGGGGGCTGACGTCTTCGGACCGCGACGCATCTCCGTCGCCTCCCTCGTCTGGCACGCTCTGGGCATCCCGCTCGAGCACGCCGAGAATCTCGTCGGCGAACTCGCGGACGAACCACGGCTTCAGCTCGGGAAGGGCCTTCATGTCTGCGGCATTCTCGGGCGCTGCCCAGGCGATTGCCTCGAGCGTCGCGTTGGGGCAGAGCACGCCGGGATCGAGCTTGAGCGCTGCCGCTCGCGGTCCGCGCCAGGCCTTCAAGGCGTCGAGGCGCTGCTCCGTGCGTCGATCCATTCGCCGACGCACGCTGGTGTCGAGCTTCGGAATCGGCCCATGCGGCTTTCGGAGCCCCTTCTTGACGGCGGCCACCAGGTCCTTGCCCATTCGCTTCAGGATCAGCTCGGTGATGCCCTTGATCTCGCCGAGGCTGTCGAGATCCGTGGTCTGGCTGCGACTGATCTCGAGCAGCGTGCGATTGCCGAGCACCTTGAAGGGCGGGCGATCGATCTCACGCGCACGCTCGTCCCGCAGCAGGTAGAGCTCGCGCAGCACCGCCAGCTCGACCGCATCCAGCGAGCGAGCCCCCTTGATGCGCAGGTAGCCCAGCTTGTCGAACTCCCGATCGGGCCAGCGTCGGTCGATCAGGGACTCGAAATCGTCCAGAGCCCAGTCCAGGCGCCTGGCCTTGGCGAGCTCCTTCTCGAGCTTCTCTGCCAGCTTGATCAGGTAGAGCACGTCCGAAGCCGCGTAGCTCAGCTGTTTCTCCGTCAGCGGACGTCGTGACCAGTCGGAACGCTGCTCCTCCTTGGGAAGGGACACGCCGAAATGCTTCTCGACCAGCGCGGCCAGGCCGATCGCCGGATAGCCCAGCAGCTGCGCGCTGACCATCGTGTCGAAGAGGTTGGTGAACTCGAACCCGCAGTCGCGCTTGAGCACGTAGATGTCGTACTCGGCGGCGTGGAAGAGCACGCGCACCCGCGGCGCGGCGAAGACCGGTCCGAGGGGCGCGAGCTCCGCGGGGCCGCCCAGCGCAATCGGATCGATCAGCCAACACTTCTTCCGCGTCGCGACCTGGACGAGGCAGACCTTGTCGAAGTAGTGGTAGAAGCTGTCCGCCTCGGTATCGAAGGCGACCACGTCCTCTCGCAGCAACTTTTCGGCGAGCGCTTCGAGCTCTGCTTTCTCTGTGATGATCTCGAAATCGGCCAAATGATCTCTCGCTGGACGGGGTGGAACGGGACCCCGTCCTGCCACCCCCTGCCCTCGCGCGACCGGAAAGGGTCGAGCGCCTCTGACTCTCTCTCTCGCTCTCGAAAACTCGCGAGCGAACCGGACCGGCCCGGGATCGCAGACGACAACCGGCAGGGGGGGTCGACGACACCGAGGGGTGATGTGTCAGCAGGCAATCTAGCCGACGTCCCAGGGACCCGAAACCCGGATCTCCGGCTTCCCCGCCGGAAACCGGTCGCGAGGCGCCGCCGAAAGGGGTATCGACTGCTCCGATGCCCCCTGTCGCAATCGGATCGACCCAGGCCCTGAGCCCCGAAGCAGCCGGGGAAGCGCTTGCGAATCAGGTCGAGAAGACGCTCGGGGCGGCTGCCGTGGGGGGTGGCCTGTTGCTGTCGACCTCGGCGGCGGGCGGTCAGGGGCTCGAGGTCGGTCGGATCCTTGGACGGCGCTGGCCCGGCGCCGAACTGGCGGGTACGAGCTTCGAGGGCATCGTGTCCGAGGGGCGACTGTGGCGGGACCGTCCGGCGCTGGCCCTGCTCGCCTGGGGTGAGCAGGGCGCGAAGCCGGGGCTCTTCGGCGTGGATGCGGGAGAGAACGATATTCCCGGCCTGCTGGCGCACGAGATCCTGGAGGCGGCGGGTCGCTCGGAGCTGGGCCCGGACGATCTCGTGCTGCTCTTTCCCGATGCCCACGCGTCCCGCGCGATCGAGCCGGTTCTTTCGAGCCTGGCACCAATGCTGGGGCAGGCGGCGATCGCGGGGGCTGGGGCCTCGGGGTTGGATGGGCAGCCCGCACCGGCCTGGCTCGAGACAGCGAGCTCGGCCGGCGGCTGGGTGGGTCTCGTCCTGACCGGCCCGGGATCAGGCAGCCATGGGGACGAGCAGGGGGCGCAGGCTCCCCGCCGGCCTCCATCGAAACCTCGGGTGGTGACGGCTCCAGCGTCCCGGGCCTGCAGCCCCTGGCTGGGAGTCACGCGCTGTCGAGGTCATTGGATCGAGCGCCTGGACGGAGAGCCCGCCCTTGCCCGAGTGCGTCGAGAGCTCGGCCTGACTGCCCGGTCGAGTCTCGGGGACACCCTCGACCGAATGCTCGTGCGGATTCGCGCCGACGGCGCGGAGTCCGGGACGGGCGCCGCGATGGCGGATTCGGGGCGCGCCGAGCCCGCGGTGCATGAGGTGCACGAGGAGCGCTTCGTGATCGGGATCGACGAGGGGAGGGGGGCGCTCTCGCTGCCGACCGCCGTGCGGAGCGGAGAGCAGATCGCCTTTGCGCTGCCCGATCCGGGGCTCGCGCGCGACGCGCTGCGGGCGGGAGTCGATGCGATCGAACGAACGGAGTGCCTGCTCCATTTCGGCTGCCGGACCCGACACGCCTCGCTTCACGGGGATCCGGATCTCGAGCCGGCCCTGGTCGCCCATCTGGCTCGGGATCGCGGCACGCTCGGCACCGTCGGTCCACTGCAACTCGGTCCAGACCGCTTCGGCGCGGTCCGGCTGCTCGTGCATGCCACGGTGCTGGCAGCCCTCGGCCAGCCCCCGACTCGGGATCCCGCGCGCTGATGGTCGCCCTCCGCCGTACTCGACCTCCGCTGTAGAGGTCGCCGTCGAGCGACCAGATTGTTCCATATATAAATATCCGATTCCATATTGTGGAACATCGACATTGAAAGTACTCTGAATCGACCTCCTGAAATTTAAAGCGAACACGTACGCTCAAGAGTTTCGGGAGCGGGAGGGGGCCATGATCGGAACAGCGAGCGTGGACAAGGCGCTGGATCTGCTCTTCCACCTGCACGAGGCCCGGACTTCCCTCGGCCCGACCGAGATCGCGCGCAGCCTGGGACTGCCCAAGTCGAGCTGCCATCGTCTGCTCGCCTCATTGCGCGTGCGGGAGCTGGTGGAGCGCGACGCGGCTGGGCGTTACCGCCCAGGGCTGGCGCTGCTGGTCCTCGGTCTCGGTAGGCAGGAGCGGGAGCCCGTGATCCGGGTCGCCCGGCCGATCCTCGAGGCGGAGGCGGCTCGCTTCGGTGAAACGGTGTTTCTCGTGGGCCGGCGGCAGGGGCGTTTGCGGGTCCTGGACAAGTCCGAAGGGACGGGTTTCCTGCGTGCGGCCCCCGCCATCGGCGACATCGTGCCTTCGGATGTGACGGCGGCCGGCCGGCTCTACGATGCCTACGACGCGGACCCGGCACGCGACCCCCATCGCCCGGGCGCCTCGGTCCCGGACAGGCCCGTCGGATCCGAGGAGCGGGCGCGAGCCCGGGCCATCAGGCGTCTCGGCTACGCCACCAACCGGGATGCCTGGATCGAGGGGTTGTCGGTGCTCGCCGTGCCGATCTGGAGTCGGACGTCCGCCGGACGCCGCGAGCTCACGGCGGCGCTGGCCCTGGGAGCGGCCACGCGGCGGTTCGATGCCCTGGGCGAATCGCAGATCGCGGAGCGACTGCTCGCGGCCGCCACGGAGATCGAGTCGCGCTCGAGCGGGGGCGTCGGCTTGCCAGAAGGGGACGCCTTCGATGTGGAGCGCCGCGGGCCGAGCGGGCCGCCGGCGCCGCGCGGAGCGGAGCGAGGATGAGGGTGGCCGGATCCGATCAGGAGATCGCCTGGATCGAGGGCCGCATCGTCCCCGCCTGCGAGGCGCGGGTCCCGATCCTCGATCACGGATTCCTCTTCGGCGACGGCATCTTCGAGGGCATCCGCCTGACGCCGGCCGGGATCTTCCGGCTGGAGGATCATCTGGGGCGGCTGGCCACGGCGGCGCGGGCCGTCGGGATCGAGCTGCCGGGCGGTCTGGAGCGGATGCGCGAGGTGGCCTGCGAGACGACCCGGGCCTGGGGCGCGCGGTCTGGCTACCTGCGACTGATCGTGACCCGGGGTGTCGGGGCACTGGGCATCGATCCGGCCAGCTGCCCGACGCCGGGCCTCGTCTGCATCGCAGCTGCGGCGGTCCCGCTCTCCGCGGACAAGCAGGCGCGCGGCGTCGACCTGATCACCTCGAGCCTGCGTCGACCGGCGGCAGACATGCTCGATCCCCGGGTGAAGAGCCTGAACTACCTGAACAACGCCCTCGCCAAGCGCGAGGCGAACCTGCGCGGGGCCGACGATGCGCTGGTCCTGAACGGCCAGGGGCTCGTGGCGGAGGCGTCGGCCACGAACGTCTTCGTGGTCCGGGGAGATCGTCTCGAGACGCCGCCGCCGACCGACGGTGCGCTCGAGGGGATCACCCGCAAGACGGTCCTCGAACTCGGCGAGGCGCTGGGCTTCCGGGTTCGCGAGTGCAGCCTCGGACGATTCGACCTCCTCGCAGCGGACGCCGTCTTCCTGACCGGAACCCGGGCGGGCCTCGTGCCGGTGGGCTCCCTCGACGGCTCGCTGCTCGATTCCTCCGGCCGGCCGGCCTTCGACCGCCTGCACGCGGCCTTCGAGGCCGGGCTCGAGACTCTCTCCGTACCCGTCCGCTGAGAACGCGCGAGCCGCTATGCTTCTCGGCGTTTCAGTTCCCTCCGCAACCCATCTCGTCAACCCACCCCCAGCCAGGAGTCCGCCGTGCGCTGGTCGAGCGCCTTCATTCCGACCCTCCGAGAGGATCCCGCCGACGCCGAGGCCGTGAGCCATCGGCTTCTGGTCCGCGCGGGCTATGTGAGGCAGCTGATGGCCGGCGTCTACTCGCTGACGCCGCTGGCCTTCCGCAGCCTGCGCAAGGTCGAGGGCATCGTGCGCGAAGAGATGGAGCGTATCGGGGCCCAGGAGTTCCGGCTGCCCTGCCTGCATCCGCGGGAGCTGTGGGAGCGTTCGGGGCGCTGGGACTCGGTCGGCGACGAGATGTTCCGGCTGAAGGATCGGCGCGAGGCGGATCTCGCCCTGGGCATGACCCATGAGGAGATCTTCGCCCACCACGCCACCGAGCTGCGTTCCTACAAGTCGCTGCCGCAGATCTGGTACCAGTTCCAGTCGAAGTTCCGGGACGAGGCGCGTCCGAAGAGCGGGATCCTGCGCGTGCGCGAGTTCACGATGAAGGATTCGTACTCCTTGGATCTCGACACGGCCGGCCTCGACGCGGCCTTCGATCGGCATTTCGACGCCTATCGCCGGATCTTCAAGCGACTCGGTCTCGAGGTGGTCGCGGTCGAGGCCTCCTCCGGCGTGATGGGCGGCAGCCAGTCGATCGAGTTCATGCTGGAGAGCGCGGCCGGCGAGGACTGGATCGCCCATTGCGGGCAATGTGGTTATGCGGCGAACGTCGAGAAGGCGACGAGCGTGGTGCCCGCGACGGAGGACGATTCGGGGACGCCTGCGCCCGAGCGTTTCCCGACGCCGGATGTGCGGACGATCGACGATCTCGCGCGGATGGAGGGGGGTGCGCCGGCAGAGCGTCAGATCAAGACCCTCGTCTACGAGATCGACGATCGGCTCGTGCTGCTGCTGCTGCGCGGGGATCATGCGCTGGCGGAGCAGAAGCTGGTCGACCAGGTCGAGGCGGGACGGATCCGGGCGGCGGAGCCGGCGGCGATCCGGGCTGCCCTCGGCGCATCCCCGGGAAGCCTGGGTGCGGTGGGCGTCTCGCAGCTCTACGTGATCGCCGACGAGGCCCTGCGAGGGCGACGGGACATGGTGACCGGCGCCAACGAGGATGGCTTCCATTTGCGGGGCGTCGACGTCGAGCGCGACATCGACGTGAAGGCCTGGCTCGACCTGCGAACGGTCTCCGACGGCGAGGGCTGTCCGATGTGCCAGGCGCCGCTCTCGGTGCACAAGACGATCGAGGTGGGCCATATCTTCAAGCTCGGCACGAAGTACAGCGAGGCGATGGGCGCCTACGTACAGGACGAGAAGGGCGCGTCCGTGCCGATCGTGATGGGCTCCTACGGCATCGGTCTCGAGCGCAGCCTCGCCGCCGTGGTCGAGGCGAATCACGACGAGAACGGCATCTGCTGGCCGGTGAACGTCGCGCCCTACGAGGTCGTGATCACGGTCGTGAAGCCGAAAGACGTCGAATGCCACGAGGCCGGGGAGCGGCTCTACGAGAAGCTCCGCGAGGCGGGCCTCGACGTGATCCTCGACGACCGGGACGAGCGACCCGGCGTGAAGTTCAAGGACGCTGAGCTCGTCGGCTTTCCCTATCGAGTGACGATCGGTCCCAAGGGTCTGGCCGATGGCGTCTTCGAGCTGGTGCGCCGGCTCGATGGACAGAAGCGGGACGTGAAGATCGCCCATGCGGCCGAGACGGTGATCGAGGCCGTGCTCGACGACCGGTCCTGACGGTTCGGCCGGGCGGATGGCGACGGGCGCGGGGCGGAGGGCGGGGCACAGGGCGGAACGGAGCGCGGGACGAAAGGCGAGCCCGGCTTCGGCGCCCCGGGTCCATCTCTTCGATGGCCACGTCTACATCTTTCGCGCCTACCATTCGCTGCCGCCGATGCAGACGCCCGAGGGTCTGCCCTGCCAGGCGGCCTACGGATTCGCCAACACCCTGATCCGATACCTCGCAAACGAAAGCCCTTCCCACGCCGCCGTCTGCCTGGACGCAGCGATGACGAGCTTCCGCAACGAGATCGAGCCCCTCTACAAGGCGCAGCGCGGCGAGCCGCCGGCAGACCTCGAGCCGCAGTTCGCGATCTGCCGGGAGATCTCCGAGGCCCTGGGCTTCCCGACCTGGGAGGTCGCCGACTACGAGGCCGACGACCTGATCGGGACGATCGCGGACGCGGTCGTGCGGCTGCGGGGCTCGGTGCGGATTCTCACGACCGACAAGGATCTGTGTCAGCTCGTGCGCGAGGACGGACGGGTCGTCGTGCACGATCTCTCTCGGGAGAAGACCTTCGATGCCGCGGGCGTGCGCGAGCGATTCGGCGTCTCCCCCGGCCAGATTCCCGACTATCTCGGTCTCGTCGGAGACACTGTCGACAACCTGCCCGGGGTCCCCGGCATCGGCCCGAAGTCGGCCGCCGCCTTGCTCTCGGCCTTCGGCACGATCGACGCCGTGCCGTCTTCGGTCGAGGCGTGGTCGGAGCTGCCGGTGCGCGGCGCGGCGCGGCTGGCGGCGAAGATCCACGAACATCGCGAGCGCGCGCTGCGGACCCGGGAGCTGGCGACGGTGGTCCGAACGGTGCCCGGGGTGGAGCCCTCCCTCGAAGCCCTCGCCTACCGGGGTGCAGACCGCGAGCGGGTGGCCGCACTCTTCGATCGGCTGGGCTGGGACCGGATCCGGGATCGGATCCCGAGATGGCGAGGCGAGGCCCGCCAGCGATCCGCAGCTGGCGTCCCCTGATGGAGTCCAGAGGATCGCTTCCGTCCGGCCACTGGATCACGCGATCGAATGGACTCAGCGCGATCCGATTGATCCTGGCCCCCGTTTTCCATCATGCGGTGGTCGAGAACGCCTGGGGGCTCGCCTGTGTGCTCTTCTGGATCGCGGTGGCGACGGATTGGTTCGATGGTCGCGTCGCCCGCGCTCGCGGTGAGAGCACGGCCTTCGGCGGCCTGCTGGATCATGCCAGCGATGCGACCTTCGTCTCCCTGGGGCTGCTCGCGCTCGCGCAGGCCGATCGGATTCCGATCGGACTCCCGCTGCTGGTTGCCCTCGCGTTCGTGCAGTACGTGCTGGACTCGCGCGCGCTCGAGGGCCGTCGGCTACGAGCCAGCGCGCTCGGCCGCTGGAACGGAATCCTCTACTTCGTGCCGCCGGGCCTGCTGGTGATGCGGGAGGTCCTCGGTCTGGCGGCGCCCTCGGACGACGCGATCCGGTTCCTCGGCTGGCTGCTGGTCCTCACGACCCTCGTCTCGATGATCGATCGGGGCTGGGCGCTCGTCTCCTCGCGCTCACGGCGCGGTCGCTGATCCGAAGATCTCGCGATTGGCCCGGCGCAGGAAGAGCAGGCCGATTGCGGCGTTGAAGAAGATGAAGAAGTTGTGCTGGACGAAGCCGAAGGTGGTCATCTCGCCCTCGTTGCCCGGGAAGAGCACGACCCAGAGCGTGATCGCGACCGTCCGCATCGGCCCGGGCGTGGCGGCGCCGAAGAAGATCACGGGCAGGTAGCCGAGCATCCCGACGAAGCTCGCCTCGACCCCGAACAGACGCAGGGCGAGGGTGTAGACGACGACGGCAACGAGCAGGGCAGGTGATCGCAGCAGCAGGATCGTCAGGTACTGGGAGACCTTCGCTTCCCGGAAGGTCTTGAATAGCGGGCGGTCGCGCAGCGCGATGTCGCGTCCGAGAGGACCGCGGAAGAAGAGCTGGAAGGCGACGAAGAAGAGGGCTGCGGCGCCCGCGAGCCAGGGGATCAGATCGAAGACTCCGGGCAGGTCTTCGCGTCGCATGCTCCAGCCGATCGTGGCCCAGCCGAGCAGGTAGTAGAACTCGCAGAACATGATGAAGATCATGCTCGAGCCGACCTCCCAGCCCGGTACGCCGTAGCGTCGATTCAGATAGAGGCCCATGGCGCCCTTGCCGACCTGCTCGTTCACGATGGACAGGATGTAGCTGCTGCCACGGATCGGCAGCACGTCCCGATAACGTACGGGGGTGTTGAACCAGGAGACGACCCGCCAGACGATGAGCGAATCGACGAGGAAGAAGAAGGCGGAGTAGGGGACCATCAGGGCCAGCCACTGCAGCCAGGAGACCTTCGCGAAGACGGATCCCAGATAGGCGAAGAGCGTGAGCCCCTCGCGACCGGCGGCGGCGTCGAGTCGCGTGTAGAGGTAGCCGAAGCAGACGATCGTGATCGCCCAGGGCACGGCCTGCTGCCAGAGCGCGATCCGTCGAGGGGCCGGAGCGGGCTCGACGGCAGGAGCCGGAGACAGGGGAGGGCGCGGGGCGTCGTGGCTCATGCGGTCGGTTCGCTCCTGGGACTGAGGCTCTCGGGCCCGGCGTTCTCGTGAGCGCCGCTCTCGGGACCGACGCTCCTGGGACCCAGATGGTCGGCGAGGGTCGTGTCGAGCGGCGTGAGATCGATGCCGAGGGCCTCGAGAAAGGGGTCCAGATCGACGCGATCGTCGTGCTGCAGGATCTCGAACATGGCCCGCGTGATCGGCGGCCGGCGGAGGAATCGATCGACGACGGAGACCCCCAACCGTGCCGCCCAGAGAGGGAGCGAACGGATCCGCGGCTCGTTCCCCCATAGACGAGCGGCGCGCAGGACCAGCTCCCGATGGGTCAGACAGACCGGTCCGCCCGCGTCGAGCGCCAGCTCCCGTCCCGGGGCGGCGAAGCGGGCCGCGAGGATCGCGCGTACGACGTCTCGCGCGTCGATCGGCTGCTGCAGCGTGCGGCCGCCGGCCACCAGCCGGACCGAGTGGGCGCGTGCCTGCGTGCGCAGCGATCGCGAGGCCGGATCGTCCCCGCCCAACACCATCGGCACGCGCAGGATCGTCGCGGGCGTCCGGTCGTCGAGCAGACAGGCCTCGGCGCGTCCTTTGGAGGCCAGGCAGGCATTCTCCGCGTCGAGGCGCGCTCCGAGGATCGAGAGATAGACGATGCGTTCGGTATTCGCGCGGGCCGCGGCGAGCGCGAGGGCATGGCAGGTGTGCTCATGCGCCTCGATGTAGCGAGTCCCGGGCAGCTCCTTGATGATCCCGACGAGATGGACCACGTGGGGGGCCCCGGCGATTGCCTCCTCCATGTCGTGTGGACTCGTGTAGTCGACGACTCGGATCTCGGGCGCGGGCGAGAGCGCCATGGCTTCGATCGTCGCTCGGGCCCGATCGGAGCGAACCAGGGCGCGCACGCCCGAATGCCCCTGATCGGCCAGCGTCCGCAGGAGTGCGCGCCCGAGCTGCCCGTTGGCGCCGGTCACGACGATCGGATCCCGAGGATCTTCCATGCCGTCGATCATAACCGCTTCAGTCGATCACACTTCGGTGGCGGCGCCGATACACGATCGCGGCCGCCCCGGCCAGCAGCCACATCCAGCCCGCCAGGGCCGCGAAGGCGGTCGAGAGGCCGGCGACCATCGCCACATGCCCGGTCAGCCAGGGTACGACGAAGCCCCCGAGCGAGCCGATCCCGGCGGCGAGGCCGACCGCCGTGCCCGCCCTGCCCGGCAGACTGCTGCCGGCGAGCGCGATCAGGATCGGGAAGGCGCCGCCGAGGGCGAATCCCGTGATGGCCATGACGAACTCGGGCGCTGCGATCGCGCCCAGCCCGAAGGCCAGGATGACGCCGCTGGCCGCCGCCGCCCAGGCGCCGACCCAGCCGGCGCCGGGCGCGAAGGGCGAGAGTCCCGCGACGATCCGTCCGATCAGGAGTCCGATCCAGAGAGCGCTGATGGCCGCGTCCCCACGGACGGCGTCGAGCCCCAGGCTCAGCTGCGAGTGGCGCGCCACGAAGAGGGTGAAGGCCGATTCGACTCCGACATAGGCGAAGGTGGCCAGGCAGACGGCGACCAGGGCCGTCGGATCCGACCGTCGCGGTCGGTCGCTGGGAGCGGCCTCGGGCATGGCCGGTGTGGGCACCGGTGGCGTCGCTACGGTCGCAGCCCCTCCGGTCCTGGCGGCAGGTTCGTGCGCGGACATCGTCGTGGTGAAGGAGAGCAGTGCGATGGCGACGTGCAGGAGCCCGGCCAGACGGAAGCTCTCGAACCAGGGCAGCGCCACCGACTCGCGCAGGGCGGCGATTGCGAGGGGTGTGGCGGCGGCGCCCAGGGTTGCGGCGGCGTGGACGAAGAGCAGGCGTCGGGACGCCTTCTCGCCGCTTCGCTCGACGATCGTGGCGTTCAGCAGGGTCTCGTAGAAGCCCGCTCCGAGGCCGATGCAGGCCGTGTGGACGAGGAGGGCGGAGAAGGAGGTCCAGGGGCCGACGGTGATCGTCGCGAGGATGACCAGGCCGCAGGCCGCCAGGAAGAGCGGGCGCCGGGGCGCCCGATCCACCGCGGGCCCGGCTGCCAGGATGCCCACCCCCAGTCCGAGGGAGAGCATCGAGCCGACCAGTCCGAGACGTTCGTCGTCGATCGAGAGGGTCTCGATGATCTCGGTGCCGTTGGCGCCGAAGAGCACGAGCAGGGCGCCGAACGCGAAGAACGCGCCGGCGGCGAGGCCGATCATGGCACGGGCCGATCTACATCAGATTGAGTTCGAGGCGCGCGGCATCCGACATCATGTCCATGCTCCACGGCGGATCCCAGACCAGATCGAGCTTCACGTCTTTCACGCCGAGCACGTTGCGCACCTTGTCCTCGACCTCCGGAGGAAGGGTCTCGGCCACGGGGCACATCGGGCTCGTCAGCGTCATCGTGAGGTGGACGTCTCCGTCTGTTCCGACGTCGACGCCGTAGATCAGCCCGAGCTCGTAGATGTCCACGGGGATCTCGGGATCGTAGACGGTCTTCAGCACGGCGATGATCCGATTCCGGATGGGGCCCTCGTCGCTCCCGTCGATCGCCTCACCGGCCTCGGGCGCGCCTTCCATCCGCTGAACGGGTCGCGCTTCGTCTTCGTTCGGCACGTTGCTCGGCACGTTTGCGTCTCCCTCGTCGTCTTTCTTGCGCTTGCGGTGTCCCCAGAACATCTCAGTTCACTCCGTCCCGTGTCCCGTCGTCATTCCGTCCGAACCGTTTCCCCGTCTCCTTCGAGGGCGGATTGCAGAGCGTGCCATGCCAGCGTCGCGCACTTCACACGCATCGGATACTCCCGGACCCCGGCGAAGACGGCGAGCTTCCCGAGCTCGTCGATCTTCGCCTCCATGCTCACCGACGAGGTCAGGAGCTCGTGAAATCGATCGAAGATCGTCTGGGCCTCTTCGAGGGTCTTGCCCTCGAGGGCCTCGGTCATCAGCGAGGCGGAGGCTCGGGAGATCGCGCAGCCCGATCCCTGGAAGCTGATCGCCTCGATCCGTCCATCGTCGTCGACCCGCGCATAGACGGTCAGTTGGTCCCCGCAGAGCGGGTTGTGCCCATCCGCCTCGTGGGTCGCTTCCTCGAGCACGCGAAAGTTACGCGGCTTCTTGTTGTGATCGAGGATCGTCGACTGGTAGAGCTCGCGGAGATCGTCCATCAGCGAAAGAGCTCCTGGGTCTTTCGAAGCGCGGCGACGAGTCGATCCACGTCTTCGGTCGTGTTGTAGAAGGCGAGTGAGGCGCGCGCAGTGGCCGGTACGCCCAGCCGCTCCATCAGCGGCTGCGCACAGTGGTGGCCCGCGCGGATGGCGACGCCCTCTCCGTCGAGGACCGTGCCCACATCGTGGGGATGGACGTCCTCGAGGACGAAGGAGAGCACGGCCGCCTTCTCCTTCGCCGTCCCGATCAGGCGCAATCCCGGGATCTCGGCGAGCTTCTCGGTCGCGTAGATCAACAGCGACTGCTCGTAGGCGGCGATCTTCTCCATGCCGATCCCCTCGAGATAGTCGACTGCGGCACCCAGACCGATCACGGACGCGATGTCCGGGGTGCCCGCCTCGAACTTCTGGGGCACCGGCGCGAAGGTGGTTCCCTCGAAGCGAACGCTCTCGATCATGTCGCCGCCGCCGAGGAAGGGGGGCATCGCCTCGAGCAGGGGCAGCCGGCCCCAGAGCACCCCCGCTCCGCTGGGGCCGAAGAGCTTGTGCCCCGAGAAGACGTAGAAGTCGCAGCCCAGGGACGCGACGTCCACCGGCTGATGCGGCACGCCCTGGGCTCCGTCGACCAGCGTCGTGATTCCGCGCCGTCGGGCCATCGCCGTGATCGACTGGACGGGATTGATCGTGCCGAGGGCGTTCGAGACCTGGGTGAAGGCCAGCAGCTTCGTGCGGGGGCCGAGCAGGCTCTCGAGATGGTCGAGATCGAGGACGCCGTCGTCGCTCATGCGGACGACGCGGATGTGCGCGCCGGTCCGCTCGCAGAGCATCTGCCAGGGGACGATGTTGGCGTGATGCTCCATCGTCGTCAGCACGATCTCGTCGTCAGCGCCGATTCCGTTGTCGCCCCAGGTCCGGGCCACGAGGTTGATGGACTCGGTGGCGTTGCGGACGAAGACGATTTCGCGGGCATCCTCTGCACCGATGAAGCGGGCCACGTCGAAGCGGACTTCCTCGAAGCGACGTGTGGCCTCCGCCGAGAGCTGGTAGACGCCGCGGTGGATGTTCGCGTAGTGCGCCGAGTAGAAGTTCGACATCGCCTCGATCACCGCGCGGGGCTTCTGGGCGCTCGCGGCGCTGTCGAGATACACGAGCGGTCGTCCGCGCATCTGCGTCGCGAGAATCGGAAAGTCGGCGCGAATCCGTTCGATGTCGAAGCTCATCGGGCTCCTCCCTTCTCCGGTCGCCGGCTTGCACGTTCGTGGCCGTTCCCTTTGCCCTTGCTGCCCTCGACCACGCCCTCGGCCACGAGATGCTTCAGCGCGTCCTCGACCCGCGTCGCGACTGCGGCGCGGACCCGATCGTCTCTCACGTCATCGACGATCGACCTGACGAAGGCGCGGGTGAGCAGCAGTCGTGCGTCCTCCACACCGATGCCCCGTGCGCGCAGGAAGAACAACGCATCCGCGTCGAGCTGGCCGACCGTCGAGCCGTGACTGGCCCGCACGTCGTCGGCGTAGATCTCGAGCTGGGGCTTCGAGTCGATCGTCGCGTGCTCCGACAGGAGCAGGTTCGGATTGGATTGGCGTGCGTCGCTCTTCTGGGCGTCGGGGCGGATCAGCACGCGTCCCCGGAAGACGCCCCGGGAGCGGCCAGCGAGTACGCCCCGGTATTCCTGGTCGCTCGTGCAATGCGCGACGGCATGCTCGACCGTCGTGTAGTGGTCGACATGGCCGGCGTCCCGGCCGAGGAAGAAGCCGCGCAGCCGGGCCTCGGCGCCGGGCCCGACCAGGCTCAGCTCGAGCTCGCTGCGGCTGAGGCCGTTTCCGAGGCTGAAGACGTGGGAATCGAGCCGGGCGTCGCGCTCGAGGCGCGCGTGGACGCTCGAGAAATGGATCCGTCCTTCGGCCTCGTCCTGGAGCTCCACGACCTCGATTCGCGCCGCATCGGCCAGATGGAGCTCGCTCACGAAGGCCGTGAATCCAGCTGCCTCGTCCACGGATTCGAAAGACTGGTAGACGATGGCCTGGCTCTGGGCGCCCGCGACCACCAGCAGGCGCGGGAATGCGGCCGTCGCATCGCCCTCGGAAGCCCCCGTGGTCGAGAGAAAGCGCAGCTGGATCGGATCGGAGAGCACCGTGCCCGGGGCGATCTCGAGGACGGCGCCATCCTCGAAAAAAGCCGTCTGCAGAGCGACGAGTGCGTGCTGCTTCGGGTCGGTCAGCTGCCCCAGCCGTCCTCGCAGCCGCTCGGGATGCTCGGCGATCATCTCGCTCAGCGATGCGACGCGACAGCCCGAGGGTAGTCCCGCCAGACTGGACGCCTCCGCGTCGAATCGGCCGTCGACGAAGACGAGCTCCGCGGCGCTCTCCAGGGAGCGATCGGGGGAATCCGCGACGCCGAAGGCCACGCCGCGCCCGTCGTCCGGTCCCAGGCGAGCGAAGCGCATTGCCTCGAGGGGCGCGAAGCTCGTTCCCTTCCACGCCTCCAGGCGTCGGGTCGGAACGCCCTGCTCTCGAAACGCCGCCAGGGCGTCACCGCGCAGATCGTCGATCCAGGAGGCTCCGTGATCCGAATCAGGTCGATCCCCCCTGTTCTCGCTGTTCGCTTCATTCAGCGCGAGCAGCGAGTCCAGCATTTTCGACTCCGGCGGTGTCGACGTCGTCGCTTCGCTCATGCGGAGGCTCCCGCCGCCTCACCGTCCTCCAGCCAGCCGTAGCCCCTCGCCTCGAGCTCGACCGCGAGGTCCTTTCCGCCGGAGCGGACGATGCGTCCCCGGGAGAGGACGTGGACCTGGTCCGGGACGATGTAATCGAGTAGACGCTGGTAATGGGTGATCAGCAGCATCGCCCGATCGGGGGATCGCATCTGGTTCACGCCGTTCGCGACGGTCCGCAGCGCGTCGATGTCGAGACCCGAGTCCGTCTCGTCGAGGATGCAGAAGCTCGGCTCGAGCAGCAACATCTGCAGGATCTCGTTCCGTTTCTTCTCGCCGCCGGAGAAGCCCTCGTTGACGGCGCGGGACATCATGTCGTCGGGCATCTCGACCCGCTTCATCTTCTCCTTCAGCAGCGTGAGGAAGTCCATCGCGTCGAGCTCCTTCTCGCCGCGATGGCTACGTATGGCATTCATGGCGGTGCGAAGGAAGTAGTTGTTGGACACGCCCGGGATCTCGACGGGATATTGGAAGGCCAGGAAAACGCCTTCCCGCGCTCGCAGCTCGGGCTCCATCACCAACAGGTCCTTGCCCCGGAACAGGATCTCTCCTTCGGTCACCTCGTAGCCGGGCTTGCCGACGAGCACGTTCGAGAGCGTGCTCTTGCCGGAGCCGTTGGGGCCCATGATGGCGTGGACTTCCCCCGCGCGAAGAACGAGGTCGATGCCGTTCAGGATCGGCGTTCCCTCGGCGGTGGCGTGCAGGTTGCGAATCTCGATCAGGTTGGCTTCGGACATCTTGGTCTGGATTCCCGTCTGGTCTGGATGCGTGTGGATTCCGGGTTCCCGGGGCTCGGGAGGCCGCCGACTCATCCGACGGCGCCCTCGAGACTCACCGAGAGGAGGTTCTGGGCTTCGACGGCGAACTCCATCGGGAGCTCGCGCAGCACCTCCTTGCAGAAGCCGTTGACGATCATCGAGATCGCGTCCTCTTCGCTGATGCCTCGCTGACGGCAGAGAAAGAGCTGATCGTCGCTGATCTTCGACGTCGTGGCCTCGTGCTCGATCGTTGCGGTCGGGTTGCTCGCCTCCAGATAGGGGAAGGTATGCGCGCCGCAGCGATCGCCGA
>CAYWGW010000033.1:0-27518 GCA_964457385.1 uncultured Spirochaetaceae bacterium | reverse complement strand
ACGATGCCCGCGTTGTTGACGAGCACATCGAGCTCGCCGAGCGTCGTCGCGACCCGCGCCACGACCTCGCGGATGCGCTCGGACTGCGTCACGTCGAGGGGCCAGCCGGCCGCCTCGCCGCCGGCGCTTCGGATCTCTTCCAACACCCGGGCGACTCCGTCCGGATTCTGATCCGTGACGGCGACCCGGGCGCCCTCATCGGCGAAGAGATGAGCCGTCGCCCGCCCCATGCCGCTGGCGGCTCCGGTGATGAGCACGACGCGTTCTGCAACGGACCGGCTGAGCTGGGAGAGACGCGCCATCGTAGAGAACCCGCCCCGCCGGCTTGTCGCCGCGCCATCATCGGCTTCGGCGGGCGGTGGGATGGCTCCTGGTCGGGCCGGCGGGACTTGAACCCGCGACCTCTTGACCCCCAGTCAAGCGCGCTACCAGACTGCGCCACGGCCCGTGAGAGCCGTAGGGTTAGCCCAGTGCCGTGACGCTGTCGACGTCTGGCTCAGCCCTCCTCCTCGATCGGCTGACCCATCCACTCCGCGGCCGGCCAGGAGTCGCTCGTCTCGGATCCCGACCTTCCCGGCGGCCGATCCTTCTCCTCGATCAGTGCGGCTGCCACACGATGGACGGCGCGCGGGACGCCGCCCGAGAGGGCATGAATGCGCGAGGCCGACCGCGACCCGATTGCGTCGATGGTCGCCTCGTCGACACCCGCCCAGCCCATGCGAGCTCGAAGATAGGCCCGCGTCTCCGCCTCGCTCATCGGATCGCGAAAGACGAGCTCGAGCGGCGAGAGATCGTCGAGCACCGCGCGCAGACGTGTGGCGCGGGCATCGTCGCCCAGAGCGAGCAGCAGACGAAGGGGGGAGCCGGTGGCGGGAAGGGTCCGGGCGAAGTGTCGGGCCGTCTCGATCGACATGGATTCTGCGTCGTCCACGACCAGGAAGAAGGGCGCGTCGACACCGGGTCCGAGGGCCATCAGGCTTTCGATGCTGGCTCGATCCGAAGCTCCGGGATCCCCGGAGTCTTCGCGGGCCGCCCGATCCGCGGGCTCGGGATGGCCCGCCGTCGGCGCCTGCGGCCTCCGGCCGAGCAGCCCGTGGACCCAGGCCGAGAGATCGGGGAGCGGGAGCCCGGCATAGGGCAGGTAGAGGCCGTCGGCGCCTCCTGGACGACCTGAAAGCTCGCTCTCGAACAATCGCAGCAGGAAGGTCTTGCCCAACCCGGGTGGTGCGATCAGCGTCGCGATGGAGGTGCCCTGGCGGCCTTCATCGCGCCACGCAGAGAGCGCTGCACGCAGGGCCTCCACGGCGGGACGCATGACGTAGGCCTGGGGATCGGAGGTCTCCGAGAAGGCCCGCTGTGCCGCGGCGGTGGATCGGATCATCCCACGCAGGCGATCACGCGCTCTCCTGCAGCAGCGCGCGGAGGGAGGCGAGCTCTCCGGCGAGCTCGCCCAGCTCTCGGTCGAAATCGATCCAGCCCATGGCTGCCTCGCTCTCCGATCTGCGGGGCAACGTCGCCGTCGGCGCTGCCTGCGTCCGCTGGGTTGCCACTTCGGCGTCGCCCCCGGCCGGCACCGTGGCGGCGGTGAGCGTGTCCGTCGCCTTGCCGCCCAGCAGGGCCAGCGCCCCGTCGATGCCCAGCTCCTGGATGCGCTGCCGCGCGCCCGCGATCGTGTAGCGCTCCTCCCAGAGCAGCTTCTTCAGGAGCCAGACGAACTCGATGTCGCGCTTGCGGTAGAGGCGCTGCCTGGAGCGGGACTTCGGCGGCGCCATCCATCGGAACTCCGTCTCCCAGTAGCGGAGCACGTGGGCCTTCACGCCGGTCAGGTGGCTGACCTCGCCGATCCGGTAGTAGAGCTTGTCGGAGGCCTCGAGAGACCGGCGTGCCTCGTCGTCGGTAGTGGGCGCCGGTTTCTGCTTCTGCGCCCGTCGCCTGGCGTACTGCGAATCCCTGGCGCGTGCTGACATGAGGCCCTCCGATGGCCGAGGCTGCCCGCGGCGATGCACACCACCATGCCATGTCGGAGAGCGGCTTGCACGCGCAAAAACGTTCGAATGGAAGTCGCCCAGGCGTTTTCAGTCGTTCTGCTCGTCGCGCAAGGCCTCGGCCGCGCGCTCCTCGTCGGAGACCTCGGTCTCATTCAGGACGTTCTTCAGGACGAGGCTCGGCTTGAAGGTGAGAACCCGTCGGGCGTCGAGCAGGATCTCCTGGCCGGTCTGCGGATTGCGCCCCTTGCGCGCGTTCTTTTCGCGCACGACGAAGTTGCCGAAGCCCGAGACCTTCACCTTCTCGCCCTCGGCGAGCGTCTCCTTCATGATCTCGAAGACCTTCTCCACGAGCTCCGCGGCCTCCTTCTTGGAGAACCCGACGCGTTCGTAGATCTGCTCGACGATCTCGGCCTTGGTCACGCTCGAATCCTCCCTCTCAGGCAGCACCGTCCCGGGCGCGCTCGGCCAGGGCGGCAAAGGCCTTCGGGTCCTCGAGAGCGAGCTGCGCCAGCACCTTGCGGTCGATCTCGACACCGGAGGCCTTGAGGCCCGCCATGAGGCGGCTGTAGGACAGTCCGTTCAGGCGGGCGGCGGCGTTGATGCGTGCGATCCAGAGCGCCCGGAACTGGCGCTTGCGCTGACGTCGATCCCGATAGGCGTATTTATCGGCCTTCTCGACGGCCTCGACAGCCACGCTGTGGAGCTTGCTCCGCGCTCCGAAGTAGCCCTTGGCCCGCTTCAAAATGCTCCGGCGACGCTTCGCGCCGGGCACACCCCGCTTCACTCTCGGCATCTTCTCTTCCTTCTCCCGGCCGTATCGCCGGGCTGCTGCCCCGGCCCGCGGATCCATCTCCCGGGCCGATGCGACGACCCGGTAGGCGTGCCTGGAAGGCCCACTCGAGTCCTATGATGGTTCGGCATCCGATCCGGATGCCTGCCTACGGACCCGCGCGGACTTGCACGGACCCGAACGAACCCCGACGAACCTCTTCTACAGGTAAGGCAGCAGGCGTCGCACCCGGGGCGTGTCCTGCGTCGATACGAGATCCGATTGGCGCAGATCCCGCTTCCGCTTCGTGCGCTTCTTCGTGAGGATGTGCTGTCGGTTCGACTTGTTGCGCTTCAGCTTGCCGGTTCCGGTCGCGCTGAAACGCTTCGCCGAGCTCCGATGCGTCTTCATCTTGGGCATGGCCTTCTACTACTCCCTGACTGTCTGGGCTTCCGTCGGCTCGTCCGCGCCGGACTCCTGTCCGCTCGCGTCGTCCGACACCTCGATCTCTTCGCTGCCGTTTCCGCTGCTGGTCTCGGCGCCATCGCCGATTCGCGCCTCCGAATCGGCCTCTGTCTGCGATTCCGCGCCCGCCTCCGCCGACGCCTCCTCCGCCGATCCGGTGTCGCCTTCCTGCTCCGCCGCCCGCTTCATCTCGGCCACCACCTCGCGGTCGGCCACGAGGATCATCGACATGAAGCGGCCCTCCATCCGGGGCGAGCTCTCGAGCTTCGCGATCGAGCCGAGCTGCTTCAGGACCTCGTCGAGCTGCTCCCGTCCCCGATAGGTGTGGACCATCTCGCGGCCACGGAACATCACCGTGACCTTGACCTTGTCCCCTTCCATCAGGAACTTGCGCGCGTTGTTGAGCTTGAAGTTCAGGTCGTGCTGGTCCGTCCCGGGTCGCAGCTTCACCTCCTTCAGGGAAGCGGAGTGGGACTTCTTGCTCGTGGCCTTCTTTTTCTGCTCGTACTTGTACTTGCCGTAGTCCATGATGCGGCAGACGGGCGGCCGTGAGGTCGCCGCCACCTCCACCAGGTCGAGACCGCTCTCCCTGGCGATGACGATGGCGTCTTCCGGAGGCATCACGCCGAGCTGCTCGCCGTCGGCCCCGATGACGCGGACCTCACGGACTCGAATTCTCTCGTTGACCCGGGTCGTGTCGCGCTCGGGCGAGACGATGCGGAACTTGGATCGGGCAGGTATCTGACTTCCCTCCTCAGGACAACGGATGGGCGCGACGCTCGGCATTCGCGTTCCGGAGCTGCTCGACGAGCACTCCGACCGACATCGCATCCATTGCCTGCTTCGATTTTCGCAGCCGCGGCGAGACGGTTCCCCCCGCGACCTCCTCGTCTCCGATCACCAGCGTGAGCGGAATCTTCTGCTTCTCGGACTCTCGGATCCGGAATCCCAGAGTCTCGCTCCGATCGTCGACTTCCGCACGTACCTTCGTGGCGGAGATTGCCTGGGCGATCTCGTGGGCCCGGGTGGCGTGACGATCGGAGATCGGCAGGAGCACGACCTGCAGTGGCGCCAGCCAGAAGGGGAAGTCGCCGCCCGTATGCTCGATGTAGATCCCGATGAAGCGCTCCAGGGAGCCCAGGACCGCCCGATGCAGCATCGCCGGCTGGTGCAGCGCACCGTCCCGCCCCACGTAGCGCAGGCCGAAGCGGCCGGGCATCGCCATGTCGATCTGGATCGTCGCCAGCGTCCAGGCCCGCCCGAGCACATCCTTGAAGTCCGCCTCCACCTTGGGCGCGTAGAACGCGGCCTCGCCGTGTTTCACGTGACAGTGGAATCCCGCCCGCTCCACGGCCTCGACCAGGGCCCGCTCGGCCACGTCCCAATCCGCCGGGTCGCCCAGGAACTGCTCCGGACGGGTCGAGACCGCCATCTCGACCCCCTCCACGCCGAGCTTCTCGTAGACCTCGGCAGTCATGCGGAAGAATCCGTCGATCTCCTGGGGCACCTGATCGGGCTCACAGTAGATATGGGCATCGTCCTGGGCGAAGGCGCGCACGCGGGTGATGCCGTTCAGGGTACCGCTGCGCTCGTTGCGATGCAGGCGTGAAAACTCCGCCCAGCGGACCGGGAGCTCGCGGTAGCTGCGCTTGCCGGTGGCGAAGAGATGGCAGTGGCCCGGGCAGTTCATGGCCTTCACGCCGAGCTCTTCACCCTCGTCCGAGCCCGCGAACCAGTACATGTCGTCGTGGAATTTGTCGTAGTGGCCCGAGGTCCGGAAGAGCTCCGCACGGAAAAGCTGCGGGGTCAGCACCTCCTGGTAGCCGTACTTCGGATAGAGATCCTGGATGAAGCGGATCAGCTCGTTGTAGAGCGCCATGCCCTTGGGCAGATAGAATGGGGAGCCGGGGGCGAGCGCGTCCAGGTGGAAGAGGCCGAGCTCGGCGCCGACCCGGCGATGATCGCGCTTGCGGGCCTCCTCGATCCGGTGGAGGTGGGCCGCCAGCTCCTTGCGGGATCCGAAGGCGGTGCCGTAGATGCGCTGCAGCTTCGGACCGCTCTCGTCCCCCCGGAAATAGGTCCCCGAGGACTCCAGCAGCTTCACTGCGCCGATCTGCTTCGTGTGTTGGACGTGGGGGCCGCGACAGAGGTCGACGAACTGGCCGTGGCGGAAGATCGTGATGTCCTCGCCGTCGGGGATGTCGGCCAGCCGCGCGAGCTTCAGCTCCTCGCCCATCGACCGGAAGAGCGCTTCGGCCTTCGGGCGGCTCAGGACCTCGCGCTCGAACTGCGCGCCCTCGGAGAGGATCGAGTGCATCTCCTTCTCGATGCGCTCGAGATCCTCTGGCGTGAAGGGCTCCTCGACCAGGAAGTCGTATTGAAACTTCTCCGAGTGGTCGCTGCGCCCCGCATCCACCTGGGCCTTCGGGAACAGCCTCTTGACGGCGTCGGCCATCACGTGCTCGGCGGAGTGGCGGATCACCTCGCCGCCGAGGGGATCCTTCGCGGTCACGATCTCGAGGGAGACGTCCCGATCGAGGGGTGCCCGGAGATCGACCAGCCGACCTTCGATGCGGCCCGCCAGGGCGGCCTTCGCCAACCCCGGGCCGATCGCCTCGGCCACCTGCTGCACCGAGGTTCCCGCCTCGAAGGGGAGCGCACGGCCGTCGGGGAGCGTCACGGTGATCGCGGCGCTCATTGCGCCGCGATCCTGGCTGTCCTCGAGCGCCCGCATGACCCCGAGGGTCCCGGTCGCGCCGGACACGGTCCAGCTCTCACGCGGAACGGCGTGGGGCTCGAGCCAGACTGCGGGATGACGACGATGAACACGAAGCGTTTCGATCCGTTCTGTTGCCGGCCTGCGGGTGCCCGCCTGCTGGTAGGCACGGGCGGAATTGAACCGCCGACCTCCACCGTGTCAAGGTGGCGCTCTAGCCCCTGAGCTACGTGCCTGAATCCAGCTAAGGCGCCGGTTCGATTAGCCTTTTACGAGCTACCTGTCAAATGCGGGCCGGCACTTCACGACTTCCTCCCCGTAGCGAGGCGGGATCACCCCATCCTCTCTCCGCCCGAGGCTCAGCCGGGGCCCTTCCGGAGGGCAGCGAAATCTCCTCGGCGATCGGCAACCAGCGCGCGCGGACCCGGAGTCGAGCGCCCTCCCCGGCTCCCGCGACCGAATCGAGCAGCAGCTGCGGATGGCGAAAGCGCTGCAGCCAGGCTTCGAGCTCCCGAGCGTCGAAACGACCCTCCACGGCCAGCACCTGGCGTGCCGGGCTGGCTTCGAGCAGCTGCACCCGATCGGCTCCGAGTGCCTCGCCCAGCCCTGTCATCAGGGCCTCCAGGGCCTCGTACCGTTCGAGTCCCAGCAGCTCCAGCTCGAGCCGTCCCTTCGATTCTGCGGCGGGCACCCCGGATGCGGCGATCCAGCCCGCCTGCTCGAGGGCTGCCTCCACGCGCTCCACGTCGACGAGCACCTCGACCACGACCACGTACTCGGTCTTCGTGTCCGGATCCTCGTCGAAGAGCACCGGCTGCTCGCCCTGATCCTCGAGGATCCGGAAGCTGCGGGTGTAGGGGATGACCCCGTCGCCGAGAGCCGCTCGGAGCGCTTCCGAATCGATTCCGTTCGACCCACCCGTCTCGTCGGCGGCCTCCTGGCCGTTCCTCTGCCGTGACTGCCCATCCTCCTCCGGTCCGGACCCGTCTGCCGGCGCGTCGCGAGACAGCCTGCGCGTCGCGTCTCCGACCAGCTCCAGCGCCACCCTGGAGACGCCCTCCCAGAGCGCGTTCTCGACTGCCTTGTCCCGGACGATCACCTTCGTCCGCATTGCATCACGCACGCCGTAGATGCCCACGGCCTCCACCCGCCGGAGCTCGGCCTGCCCAGATCCCGGGGCCAGCAGCATGCCCGTCAGACAGAGGATTCCCGCCAGACAGCCTCTTCCGATCCACCTTCGCATTGCCCCCATGGCCCCCATCGCCGTCGGTTCCCTCGCCGCCACGCTCATGCCCCCCGCTCCGTGACCGCTCGCCCGAAGAGCCGGTCCACCTCACGACAGAGCTCCACGGTCGGCGAGACACCGCGGATGCCGCCCACGCCCAGGATCGTTTCGCTCTCGCCGGGAATCGTGATGTGCAGGTAGACGCCGCAGTCCCCGCCGTGTCCCGAGAGCAGACGTTTCAGGGCAATCAGCCGGTCCCGAGTCACGTCCGGCGCCTGCACCCGCACCCGCAGACTCGTCGAGAGCTTCTGCTCGGCATCCTCGAGTCTCGTCACGTCGCGCACGAGGATCTTCGGCGGATCGAGCTCCTCCAGCGTTCCGTGGACGATCAGGGGGATCGGGCCGCGCTCGCCGTCCGCGGCCGTCTCGTCCTTCGCCGCGCGCAGCAGCGCCACATTCTGCTCGTAGGCGTCCGAGAAGATCACCAGCTCGAAGCCGCCCTCGAGGTCCTCGAGCTGCCCGAATCCCATGCGCTGGCCGCGTCGGGTGCGCGTTTCCCGCAGCCCCGTGAGCAGCCCGCCCACGCGCACCTCGCGACCGCGCTTGCCATCGGTGGCGAGGGCCGTGGTATCCGTGAAGCGCGCGAGCATGGGCGCCACCGAGCTCAGGGGATGTCCCGTCACGTAGAAGCCCAGCAGCTCCTTCTCGTGGCTGAGTCGCTCGCGCTCGCTCCAATCCCCCGCCTCCACGAGCTTCGGCTGGTCGAGGCCACTCTCCTCGCCGAGCCCGCCGAAGAGATTCGCCTGGCCCACGGCCCGGTCCCGCTGCAGCGAGGCCGCGCGTTCCAGGGCGCCGTCGATCGAGGCCCAGACCGACGCGCGGGCAGGATGAAGCGAGTCGAAGGCGCCGCATTTCACGAGCGCTTCGACCACCCGCCGGTTCACCTTGCGGGCGTCCACCCGATCGGCGAAGTCGAAGAGGCTGTTGAAGGCGCCCTCTGCGTCGCGGGTCTCGAGGATCGCCTCGATCGCGCCGGCCCCCACGTTCTTGATGCCCGCGAAGCCGAAGCGGATCGCGCCGTCGACCACACCGAAGTCCCGGGAGGACTCGTTCACGTCGGGAGGCAGGATCTCGATGCCCTGCTCGCGGACGTGGGCGATGTAGCGGGAGAGACGATCGTGATTGGAGGACTCGATCGTGAGCACGGAAGCGAGATACTCGGCCGGGTGGTTCGCCTTGAGGTATGCGGTCTGATAGGTGATGTAGGCGTAGGCCGTCGAGTGGGCCTTCGGGAAGCCGTAGCCCGCGAACTCGACGATCAGGTCGAAGACGTGCCCGGCCTCGCCGGGATCGATGCCCTTCGCCGCACAGCCGTCGGCGAAGCGCTTGCGCTGTTCCTGCATCACCTCGGGCTTCTTCTTGCCCATGGCGCGGCGCAGCAGATCCGCCTCCCCGAGGCTGTAGCCCGCCATCTTCTGGGCGATCTGCAGGACCTGATCCTGGTAGACGATGACGCCGAGGGTCTCCTCGGTGAGTTCCTGGATCGAGGGATGCAAGTACTCGACCTTCGTCGTGCCGTTCTTGCGCCCGACGTAGTCGTCGACCATCCCCGACTGCAGCGGGCCAGGTCGGTAGAGCGCGACCAGCGGGATGATCTCGCGGAAGGTCCGGGGTCGGAGCTTCAGGACCAGCTCGGTCATCCCCGAGGACTCCACCTGGAAGACACCCTCGGTGTCGCCCCGGCAGAGCAGGTCGTAGGTCGCCTCGTCGTCCATCGGGATGGCGTTGACGTCGAACTCTTCGAAGCCGGGCTTGCGCCGGATCATGCGCTCCGCGTCCGCCATCAGGGTCAGCGTCTTCAGCCCCAGGAAGTCGAACTTGATCAGCCCCACCCGCTCGACGCAGCCCATGTTGTACTGGGTCATCACGTCGCCGGATTTCGGATCCTTGTAGAGGGGCACCATCTCGATCAGGGGCTTCGTCCCGATCACGACGCCCGCGGCGTGCTTCGAGGCGTGCCGCGTGAGACCCTCCAGCTTGATCGCCGTTTCGACCAGCCGCCGCACCTGCCCGTCTGAGTCCATCATCGCCCGCAGCTCGGGCGACTTCGAGATCGCGTCCTCGAGCTTGATCCCGAGCACCTCGGGCACCAGCTTCGCGATGCGATCCACGTCGCCGAAGGACATTCCCAACACGCGACCGACGTCGCGGATGGCGGCCTTCGCCTGGAGCGTTCCGAAGGTCACGATCTGGGCGACCTTCATGCCGTCGTAGCGACCCTCGAGCGAGTCACTCTCGGGCACCGGGGCATCGTATTTCTCCGCTACGTAGCGGATCACCTGCTCGCGACCGCGCATGCAGAAGTCGACGTCGATGTCCGGCATCGAGATCCGCTCGGGATTCAGGAAGCGCTCGAAGATGATGTCGTACTCGATCGGGTCGACGTTGGTGATGTTCATGCCGTAGGCGACGAGACTGCCGGCGGAGCTCCCGCGTCCCGGACCCACCGGAATCCCATTGGCCTTCGCGTAGTTGATGAAGTCCGCCACGATCAGGAAGTAGCCCGGGAAGCCCATCGACCGGATCACTCCGAGCTCGTGCTCGAGGCGCTCCGCATAGGCCTTCCTCTCGCCCTCGAAGGGCTCGTCCGGCGCCATCGACAGCTTCGCCCGGAGTCCCGTCCAGGCCTGCTCCTCCATCACCTGCTCGAGGGTCTTGCCCGCCGGCACCTGATAGTCGGGCATGTGATACTCGTCCATCGGGATCTCGACGTCGCAGCGCTCGGCGATCTCGAGGGTCGCCTCCACCGCCTGCGGATGATCGTGAAAGACCTCCCGCATCGCGTCGCCGTCCTTCACGTAGAAGCCGCGGCCGTCGAAGCGGAAGCGCTTCTCGTCGGCCACGTTGGCGGCGGTGCCCACGCAGAGCAGCACGTCGTGGTCGTCGTGATCGTGCTCCTCGAGGTAATGGGCGTCGTTGGTCGCGACCAGGGGGATGCCCAGGTCGTGATGCATCCTGAAGAGCTCCTGGTTCACGACCTCCTGGGCGGGGATGCCGTGGCGCTGGATCTCGAGGTAGTAGCGGTCGCCGAAGAGCCGCTTGAAGTCCTCGGCCATCGTCCAGGCCTTCTCGGGCTCACTCGCCAGGATCGATCGCGGAACCGGGGCCGAGAGGCAGCCCGAGGTGCAGATGAGGCCCTGATGATGCTTCTCCAGCAGCGCCCAGTCGATCCGGGGCTTGTAGTAGAAGCCCTCGAGATAGGCCTTCGAGACCAGCATCATCAGGTTCTGGTAGCCCCGGGCGTCCATCGCCAGCAGCAGCAGATGGTTGATGGCGTCGAAGCCCGTCTCCTCACGCTGCTTCTTCTCGCGATCGAAACGCGAGCCGCCGGCGAAGTAGACCTCACAGCCGATGATCGGCTTCACTCCGTTGGCACGGGCCTTCTCGTAGAACTCGACCGTGCCGAAGAGGTTGCCGTGATCGGTCTGGGCCACCGCGGGCATGTTCGCGGCCCGCGCCCGCTCGAAGAGCGGGTTGTGCTTGATGGCGCCGTCGAGCAGCGAGTACTGCGTATGCAGGTGGAGATGGACGAAGGGAGCCGGCACGCCTCACTCCCACTCGATCGTGGCCGGCGGCTTGCTCGACACGTCGTAGACCACACGATTGATGCCGGCCACCTCGTTGATGATGCGACTCGAGATGCGGCCGAGCAGCTCGTAGGGCAGATGGGCGAAGTCCGCGGTCATCGCGTCGGTCGAGGTCACGCAGCGGATCGCCACCACGTTCTCGTAGGTCCGGGAGTCGCCCATCACCCCCACGCTGTGGACCGGGAGGAAGACGACCAGAGCCTGCCAGATCTGGTCGTAGAGACCGGCGGCGCGGATCTCCTGCACCATGATCGCGTCGGCCTCGCGAAGCGGCTCGAGGCGAGCCCGGGTGACTTCTCCGAGGATCCGTATGCCGAGCCCGGGACCGGGAAAGGGATGTCTTCCCAGAGCGCGAGCGGGCAGACCCAGCTCGGCGCCCACCGCCCGGACCTCGTCCTTGAAAAGCTCCCGCAGCGGCTCCACCAGCTCGAGGCGCATGTTCTCGGGCAGGCCGCCGACGTTGTGGTGGGTCTTGATCGTCACCGAGCGCCCCTTGACCGAGACGCTCTCGATCACGTCCGGATAGAGCGTGCCCTGCACCAGGAAGTCGACGTCGCCGATCTTCGCCGCCTCCTCCTCGAAGACCTCGACGAAGAGATTGCCGATGATCCTGCGCTTCTTCTCCGGATCGCTCACCCCGGCGAGCGCCGCCAGGAAGCGCTCCGAGGCATCGACCGACACCAGGCGGATGCCGAGGGACTCGCCGAAGAGGGCCTCCACCTCGGCGCGTTCGTTCTTCCGCATCATGCCGTGATCGACGAAGATGCAGGTCAGCTGATCGCGGATCGCCCGGTGGACGAGTGCGGCCGCCACCGACGAGTCGACGCCGCCCGAGAGCCCACAGATGGCCCGTCCCTGCCCCACCTGCGCCCGGATCCGCGCGATCGTCTCCTCGGCGAAGGAGGCCATCGTCCAATCGGGCCGACAGCCGCAGATGCGGTAGACGAAGTTCTCGAGCATTCGGGTGCCACCCTCGGTGTGCATGACTTCGGGGTGGAATTGCACGCCCCAGAAGGGACGCTCATCGTCGCGTACCGCCGCGAAGGGGGAGCCCGCGCTGCGGGCGATCACGCTCATGCTCGGCGGCAACGCGAGCACGCGATCGCCATGGCTCATCCAGACGAGATGCGGAGAGTCGGGATCGAGCCCGGCGAAGAGCGGATCCGCGGCTTCGAGATGCAGGGTCGCTCGGCCGTACTCCCGATCCGCCGCCGCCTCCACCTTGCCGCCCAGACGATGGACGAGCAGCTGCAGGCCGTAGCAGATGCCGAGGATCGGCACGCCGAGATCGAGCACGGTCGGATCGAGGCTCGGGGCGTCGTCATCGAGCACCGAGCTCGGTCCGCCCGAGAGAATGATGCCCGAGGGATCGAAGTCCCGGATCACCTCGAGCGCGACGTCGGCGGGATGCAGCTCGCAGTAGACGTGGGCCTCCCGCACGCGGCGCGCGATCAGCTGCGAGTACTGGGCGCCGAAATCGAGGATCAGGATCCGCGAGCCGGGCGCGATGGGTCGGGAGGACATGGGGGACGATCCTCAGAGGATGGTCGGTCGGGGCGTCCGATCGTTGGCGCCGTGGGGGCGGCGCGGCGTCGCAGCCTACTCGAGCCGGTAGTTCGGCGCCTCCTTGGTGACGATCACGTCGTGGACGTGGCTCTCCTGCAGCCCCGCCGAGGAGATCCGCACGAAGCGAGCCTCCGAGCGCAGAGTCTCGAGATCGGGCGCGCCGCAGTAACCCATGCCCGAGCGGAGCCCGCCGAGGAGCTGGTGGACCGACTGCGACAGACTGCCCCGATAGGGGACCCGCCCTTCGATGCCCTCGGGCACCAGCTTGTCGGTGGCGACCTCCACCTGGAAGTAGCGATCGCGGCTGCCGGCTGCCATCGCACCGAGCGACCCCATCCCACGATAGACCTTGTAGGAGCGACCCTGGAAGAGCACCACCTCGCCCGGAGACTCGTCCGTACCGGCGAAGAGCGAGCCGATCATGATCGTCGACGCGCCGGCGGCCAGCCCCTTCACGACGTCGCCCGAGAACTTGATGCCTCCATCTCCGATCACCGGCACCCCGGCGCGCGAGGCGACCTCCGCCGCGTCCCGGATCGCCGTGAACTGGGGCACTCCGACTCCCGCGACGACCCGCGTCGTGCAGATCGAGCCCGGCCCGACGCCGATCTTGACCCCCGAGACGCCGGCCTTGATCAGCGCCTCGGTTCCTTCCGCGGTCGCCACGTTGCCGCCGACGAGCGAGAGCTCCGGGAAGTGGCGTTTCAGCTCCCGGATCGTTTCGAGCACGCCCGCCGAGTGGCCGTGGGCCGTGTCGACGACGACGACGTCGACCCCCGCATCGACGAGGGCCTGGGTGCGCTCGAGCCGATCGGCGCCCACCCCGACGGCGGCCCCGCAGCGCAGACGGCCGCGGTCGTCCTTGCAGGCATCCGGATATCGCTCGGTCTTCTCGATGTCCTTGATCGTGATCAGGCCGCAGAGATCGCCGTCGGCGTCGACTACGAGCAGCTTCTCGATGCGGTGTCGATGCAGCAGATCCCGGGCCTGCTCCATGGTGGTACCGGGCGCGACCGTCACGAGCCCTTCGTGGGTCATGACCGTCGAGATCGGTGCCGAGACGTCCTTGACGAAGCGCAGGTCACGATTGGTGAGGATGCCGACGGCCTTGCCGTCCCGGGTCACGGGCACGCCCGAGATCTTGAAGCGCGTCATCACCTCGAGCGCTTCGCGGATCGGCTGCTCCGGCCGCATCGTGATCGGATCTACGATCATGCCCGACTCGGAGCGTTTGACCTTGTCCACCTCTCCCGCCTGATCCAGGATCGAGAGGTTTTTGTGGACGATGCCGATGCCGCCGTTGCGGGCCATGCAGATCGCCGTCTCGTGCTCGGTCACGGTGTCCATTGCCGCGGATACGAGAGGCGTGTGGAGCTCGATCTCGGTCGTGAAACGGGTGCGGAGATCGACCTCGGACGGCAGCACCTCCGAGGCATTGGGCACGAGAAGCACGTCGTCGAACGTCAGCCCCTCGCGAATCTCCGATTCCTTCATGTCGCTACGCGACCTCACCCCCGAAAGAGAATCAAAGAAACAGGATAATCGGGGGCCCTGACGAGGTCAACCGATCGCCGTGGCGCTCCCCGGGATCCCGGGGGCTTCAGCCTGTCGGCTTCAGGCGAGATCGTGGTCCGTGAGCGTATCGAGACGTTGGCGAACCAGCCCCGAGAGCTCCGCCGCCACCGCCTCGGCAATCCGGAAGGCCGCCCGCGGTGCGTCCTCGAGCAGTCGGGTGAGGCCCGACCGCGAGAGCAGCCAGACCGTCGCGGGACCCTGGGCCAGGGCCGTCACCTCCCGCTTGCCCAGGCCGAAGAGCGAGGCCGCGCCGAGGTGCTGCGGCGCCTCCAGGGTACCGATCACGTCGCCGGCGCGCCGGCTCGTCAGCTTCAGCTGCCCCGCCTGCAGCAGCACGAGTCCATCGCCCTCGCTGCCCTCCCGGAAGATGCTCTTGCCGTCGGGCAGCACGCGCTCCTCGAGCAGCTCCACCAGGATCTCGCGATCCTCGTCCGAAAGCTCGGCCAGCAGGGCGAAATGCTTCAGGTCCTCCGGCCTCATGGGACGATCCTGCCGAACAGACTGTGGAGCAGGGAGCCGGGATCCTTGCCACTCTCGATCGGGAGCAGAAACAGGCTCGCTTCGTCGATCAATGAGAGGTTGGCGCGTAGATCGTCGGGTGAGAGTCGCTCGCCCTCGTCGAGCATCACGACGTGGAAGGTCCGGGCGCCGGGCTGGCGGCCGAGCGCCTCGCTGATCCGGGCCAGCTTCTCGGCGCTGAATCCGACCCGGGCATCGAGCAGGAAGATCGTTCCGAGCGCGCGATGCCCCGCGAAACTCCACAACGGTGCGCAGGTGTCGATCGTCGGCAGCCGGATCAGCTCGATCGCGAAGTCGCCGTCGACGTCGAGTCGGGCGATCGTGGTGAGATCCGATGCCGTGACCTCACCCCGCGCGAAACGTGGCGAGAGCTCGGCGCCGGGCACCTTCGCCAGCAGCCGGCCGAAGAGCTCGGAGCTCGACTCGTTGGCGGTCACCAGCAGCAGCTTCGCAGCCGGGGGATCCACGTCCCGCGGCAGGCCCGTCTGGGCGAAGCTCCGCAGCCGGCGGGACTGGGCCTCGTTGAAGAGTGCGTGCGCCGGGCTCTCCGGGGAGGCGAGCTGGGCGCGACCGAACTCGATCAGGCCGCGCTCTTCGAGGGTCTGCAGCGTCCTCAGCACCTGGTAGTCGGAGTGACTGCACTGGTCGACGACGTCGCCCACGCGATCGTACTGTTCCAGCAGCCGGAGCACGTCCTGGGTGAGGGGATGCACGATATGCGGGAGCGACGAGCGGTCGATGCAGAGTCGCACCGGGCACTCGACCGGGGGCAGCGTCGTGGCCAGTCGATTCCACTCGTCCAGCTGCCTCAGGCCCTCGGCCAGCAGTGCCCGCGTGGGCGTGCGGATGTCGGACTCGTCGGCCCGCGCACCCGGCTCGAAGCCGAAGGCTCCACTCTGCCAGTCGAGGATCCGGAAGAGTGCCTTCTCACCCCGAATGCGGCCGACACCCGCCGCTCGGATCTCCCCGCCTTCCAGCGCGACCCAGCCTTCCGTGAAGGCGTCGTCATCCCCTTCCTGGGAGATCGTCACCCGACCGCTCGCTTCGCGCAGATGGAGCATCTGCAGCAGCTCGGCGGGGCGCAGCTCGGCCAGGGTGCCCCCGAACTCGAGGTCCGTGGAGGCGCGCTGCTCCAGCACGTTCATGCGCTCGCGGCGCTCGAGCACGCTGGCCACGGCGTCCAGTACCTCGGGCAGGTCCGCGCCGGAGTCGATGCGAAGGTCACCGGGCTCGCTCGCCGAGACGCCATGGGCGGTCTCGCCGAGGAAGACGAAGCGGGCGCCGCGGGTGCGCGGATTGGCGCGCAGGATCTCGGCCAGCTTCGTCGCATCCACCAGCGGCAGCTCCGATTGGGCCACCACCACGTCGGGTCGTTCCGCGAGAGCGATCTCGAGCGCCGCCGCCCCTTGCAGCGCGAGGCGACAGGGATGCCCCGCCGTTTCCAGCGCGTGCACCACCCGCTGTCCCCGTCCGGGGTTGCCGTCTGCAATGAGGATCAACGGGTTCGCCATGGAAGAGCCTTCCAGCCTAGACCGACAGGGGAATGGCGAGCTCGCGCTGGAGCTCGAAGCTGAGGTATTCGACGAGCGTTCGATCCCCGCTCTGGAAGATCGGAGTCCGCGCCGCGGCCAGGGTCAGCTGCCCTATCATCGCGAAGGCTGGACCGTCGCCGAAGTAGACGACGAAGGGACGTCGGGTCTCGATCGTCGCCTTGCGAACCCAGGTGACGCGGGGCGAGGTCGGCTGCGGCTCGCCGTCGGCCACGATCACGACCTCGGTGCGATAGGAGCGATCCCGGATTTCATGGAGCACCTCCAGGATCTCGGGCAGCCAGCGGGCTCCGGGCGACAGGAAGAGCACCCCGCGATCGGCGGGCCGACGCGAGACGTCCTCCAGCACGAAGCGAAGGATCTGGCCCTCGAGCTCGACGGGCTCGACGCTGCCGAGCTCGAGCATCCGATCCAGGAGGGAGTCGAGGGACTGCGTGCGCATCAGCTCCGGATGCGTCCGCAGCAGGCTCCTGCGGACGGCCTCCCGTCGATCGTCCAGGACGCGAAGGAGCGTCTCGACCTGACTGCCGTCGACCGGAAAGGTGGCCCCCACGAGCAGCGGCCCGGGCTCCCCGGACTCGGGAGTATCGCCGCTCACCAGGGAGCGACGGATTCGTTGGCCGAGGATTCCGGCACCGAGCGCGTCGGTCTGGGGGAGCAGGATCTGGATCTCCCCGGCGTCGTCCGTGGCCACCAGATCCGTCGACCGCAGCACGCCCTCGAGCTGGTCGACGCAGCGTCGGATCCGGCGGCGCTCTTCGAGCGTCAGCGGCGCTCCGTGGCGGCGCCCGGCTTCGCTCGGGACCGGCTGCTCGAGTCGCAGGATCGAAAAACGATGACCGAAGCGGTTCGACTTCTGGATCTCGTGACGGGCGGCGTCCTCGAGATAGGTCTGCGTATAGGCTCGGGTATCCGGATCGCGAAGCGAGCGACGCTCGAGCGCCCGGAAGCGCATCGCGTTGTGCAGCGCGCTCGCCCCGAGCTCGCAGAACTTCTCCGCCATCGCGCGCTCGGGCTCGCCAAAGACCTCTCCCTGGAGGCGGTCGCCGAGTCGCATCAGACCGACGGTCTCGCCCGCGTGACGCAAGGCGACGAAGAGCACGGCGGATTCCCCCGTGCCCGAGAGCGCAGCCCGTGTGGCGGTGCCCGTCGAGAGCGCCGGACACCAGCTGCCCAGGGCCTTCTCGCAGTCGATCGTCTCGGGCTCGTCCTCGATTCGCACCAGGCCCCGGGCGCCTGCCAGGCGCAGGTCGCGGCCGCCGGCCTCCTCGGCGACCCAAAGGACGCCGGTCTGGGCGCGGGTCTCGAGACAGAGACCCTCGACGATCCGCTCGCCCAGCGGCTCCACCGAGAGCGTCGTGAACAGTCCGGCGGCACGCTCGAAGAGCGACAGCACACCCATGAACTCGAGGTTTTCCTCGATCAGGCGTGCGTGCTCCTCGCGCAGGCGGCGGCGCGAGAGGATCTTGTCGACGGATTCGAGCAGCAGGGTGCGGTCGAAGGGCTTCAGGATGTAGTCGGTGGCCCCGAGCTTCATCGCCTCGACCGCCGCCGAGACGTCGACGACGCCGGTGACCATCACGATGTCCTGGTCGGGGCGACGCTCCTTCAGCCGGCGCACCAGCTCCGACCCGTCGATGCCGGGCATCACGAGATCGGTGAGGACGACCTCGAAGTCTTCACGCTCGAAGAGATGCAGCGCCTCCTCGCCCGAGGAGGCGGTCTGGACCTCATAGCCCTCGTCGGACAGCAGTCCCTCGACCAGCTCGCGGAAGTAGCGTTGGTCGTCGACTGCCAGGATGCGCGCTCTGCTCATGGCCCCTCGCCGGGTCCGGGGGCCGACGTGGGATCAGGGAGCTCGCAGCGACCCCCCGCTCACGCCTCGGACGCCCTCGGCACGCTCTGGTCATCGGCGTCCGAGGGCCTCGACTTCAGCAAAGTTGCGGCGGATGCCTCCTCCTCGTGGCGACGGCGAAGCCTCGGATCCAGTGGCTCGCCAAGCAGCGAGTGAGGCGTCGCGGCGACGATCCGCACGTCGAGCAGCGCCCCCGTCTCGACCCCCGCGGAGGCCGGGAGATCGACGTTCACGACGCGGTTCTGGGGATCCCGGCCCGCCCGCTGCCCGCCCCCGTGCCGGCTCTGGCCCTCGACGAGCACACGCACCGTCTCCCCGACCCGGGATTCGTGGTAGGCGCGGGTCTGCTCCTTCTGCAGCTTCTGCAGGCGTTCGAGCCGACGTTGGGCCTCCTCCGGCGGGACCGCGTTCGGCAGATCGACGGCCGCAGTGCCCGGTCGCGCCGAGTATTTGAAGCTGAAGCTGTCGACGAAGCCCGCCTCGCGGACGAGTTCCAGCGTCGCCTCGAAGTCCGCCTCGGTTTCCCCCGGGAAGCCCACGATCAGATCCGTCGTCAGCGCCAGGTCCGGACGCGCCTGCCGCAGGTCCGCCACGATCTCCAGATAGCGGTCCCGTCCGTAGCGCCGGCGCATGGCCCGCAGGATCCGGTCCGAGCCGCTCTGAGCCGGCAGGTGGACGTGGGGTGCGAGCTTCGGCAGCTCGCGATGGGCTCGCGTCAGGGCCTCGTCGTAGAAGAGCGGGTGGGGGCTGGTGTAGCGGATGCGCTCGAGGCCGGGCACCGCATCGAGGCGCGCCAGCAACTCGGTGAAGGGCATCGTGCCGGCCGCCGCGGCCTTCCCGCGCCGCACGTCGTGGCGGCCATAGGCGTTCACCGTCTGACCCAGCAGCGTGATCTCCAGGATGCCGGCGTCGGCCAGTGCCCGGACCTCCGCCTCGATCTCCACGGCCCGTCGACTGATCTCCCGGCCGCGGGTCGTCGGCACGATGCAGAAGCTGCAGAACATGTCGCAGCCCTCCATCACCGTGACGAAGGCCTTGCGCCGCACGCCCGTTCGGGGCTCCGCCCGACGCGTTGGCAGGTCGAAGCGATCGGGGCTGGCCTCCTCGCCGATCCACGCGAGCCTCTGGCCCCGCCGAACCCCCTCCAGCAGCGCGGGCAATCGGCGCAGCTGATGGGTGCCGAAGACGAAGTCGAGATGGGCGAAGCGACCGAGCAGTGAATCGCCGACCTGCTGTGCGACGCAGCCACCCACGCCCACGACCCGGCCCGGCCGCTCGGCCTTCCACTCGCGCAGAAGCCCGAGGTCGCTGTAGAGCTGATGCTCTGCCTTGTCGCGGATCGAGCATGTGTTGACGACCAGCAGATCGGCGTCGGACTCGGTCTCCGCGGCCCGCAGACCCGCGTCCTCGAGCAGGGTCGCGACCTTCTCCGAGTCGTGGACGTTCATCTGGCAGCCGTAGGTGCGGATGGCGAAGCGCATGGGCGTCAGGAAGGCTCCGCGAGGACCTGAGCCAGATCCTCGAAAAAGGACAAAAATAGCTGTTCATGAAGCGGTTTCAAAAAGACCTCGAGATCGCCGAAAAGTCGATTGACAAGCTCCCGGAGATCGCCATAATGCTCCCAGGACAACGGGTTTCGGAGTGGCGGTGGAATGGCCATTTCTTCTGAAATGTCCAACCTCTCACCCCCCATTGTATGAGTCCACCGCCCCTCCCCCTGACGAACGCCCCGCCGGCCTGGCCGACGGGGCGTTTTTCTTTCAGGAGCTCAGCGGGACTCGGCGGCACCGCCCCGGACGGCGGACCTGAAACGCGGCCCGCTCAGAGCAGCAAGAAGAGCACCAGCGCCGCGATGACCGAGCGCGGCAGGTAGTGCCGCACGAAATTCCGCGGAATCACCCCGAGTGCCTCGACCGCACCCGCACCCGCCCTCGCCTTCCGGATCACCGGGAGTTCCACCGAACTCGAGAAGACGGCGAACCCGAAGGCACCGCTCACCAGCGCCGCCGTGCCCCAGGTGTCCAGGGGCAGCGCCAGCAGCAGCACGAGCACGACCAGCATGTGGGCAAGGTTGCCCCCCACGCTCATCCAAAGGAAGGTGCGGTCGTCGTTGCCCTGGTAGTCGTAGTCGTAGAGGGGCAGGAAGCTTCTGATCGGGCGCAGCGGCGCGCTCCCGCCCGCCTGACGCGCGCCCGCGAAATGGCCCCACTCGTGAGCCAGGGCACCGATCGCAGCCCCAACCAGAAAGCCGTCCACCATCGCGACCACGGATGCGATCGCAAGCCCGCTGGCGACCGCCCAGGCCTCTGCGCCGGCGAAGAGCGAGAGCAGCGCCGAGACGATCGCCACGTCTCGAAGCGCCACCAGGGACAACGAGGCCCGGTCCTTCGCGGCGTCGGGCTCGGGGGGCGTCGGCCCGGTCTCGCTGCGGGGCTCTTGTTCAGCGCTCTGCGGTCTCGAAAACCCTTGCGCTGCGGCCATGGCAACCTCCTCTACATTCCGATCCCGGCATTCCGATCTCGGCCTCTTCCCGATTCGGGATTCCGGCTCAGAGGACGATCTGGTCCACCACCTTCGAGAGCTGCCGAAGGTTGCGACACTCCTCGACGATGTCGCAATAGGGCATGTAGCGATCCATCACGGAGTCGCCGAAGCCCCAGGCGCTCGGGCTCTCGGGGTTCAGCCAGACCACGTTCTTCGCCTTGTTGTGGATATCGCGGACGCACCAGGCCTGGGCGTCGTTGTAGTTGTTGCGTGCATCGCCGAGGATGATGACGGTCGTCTTCTTGTCCACCGACGAGAGGTGATTCTTCCAGAACTCGTGGAAGGCGTAGCCGAAGTTGCTGCGCGTGTAGACGTTGATGACGTCGCCGCCGTCGAGCGCCTTCTCGACGGCGCTGTTCACGTCCTTCTCGTGGAAGACGTCGGTCACCTCGCCGAGCTCTGCCACGAAGACGTAACAGCGAATCTTCGTAAAGGCCTCCTGCAGGCTGTACATGAACTGCAGCATGAAGCGCGAGACGTTCGCCACCGAGGACGAGACGTCGCACAGGATCACCAGCTTCGGCCGGTCCTTGCGGCGCGTCTTGTAGATGACCTCGAAGGGGATCCCGCCGTGGGCCATGTTGCGGCGCAGGGTCTGATGCAGATCGAGCTTGCCCCGCTTCAGCCGCTTCTTCCGGATCGAGAGGATGTTCTTGATGCGTTGGGCGAGGCGCGTGACGACCTCGCGCATCTTCGCGATCTCTTCCTCGGTCAGGTGGTAGAAGCTCTTCTCCGTCAGCATCTCGCGACGGAACTTCTCCATGTAGTTGTGGTTCTGCTGCTGGAGCTCGCGCTCGGTGAAGTTGCGGACCGCGCGGCGCAGCGTCTCCATCAGCTTGCGGATCATCTCCTGCATCTGCTGGATCTGGTCGTCGCCCATGCCCTGGGCGCGCAGCTTCTCGGCGAGCGCCTCGAGCTCCTGACCAGCGCCCTCGAGGCCGAGCTGCTCGGTCGTCCGGCGGCTGAAGAAGCCGACCTGGAGCATGTTCTCGATCCGGGCGGTGCCCGCCTGCTCGGCGGCCTGGCGGATCATGTTCTCGAGCTCCGAGAGATTCTGGGTGAGCAGCGCCTGGGAGAGCTCGCCGAGATCGAGGTCGCCGTCCATCTGCTGCATCATCTGGGCGAGCTGCGAGAGCAGCTGCTCCAGATCGATGCCCATCTCGCCGAGGTCGCCCTCCATCTGGCCGAAGGCGTCCCGCAGGTTGTCGTAGAAGCCGGACCAGAAGAGATCGAAGAGCTCGTCGTAGGTGGCGATCTCGTCACCGCGCTTCACCATCGCCGAGCGCAGCGCATCCCGGAAGACCTCGCGATCGTCGAGGGAGACCTCGTCGAGCGCGTTGAAGGCGTCGATCCCCTCTGCGACGGAGACGCGGATCCCGCTCTTGCGAAGCAGGTGCGTGAACTCGATGACCTTCTTCTGCATTGCTAGTGAAGGATCCCCTTCTTCGCAGCCTGCGCGGGCGCTGCCTGGGGCTTCTCGGCCTCGACCTCTGCCGTCTTCTTCTGGATCAGCTTGGCCAGCTCGTTCTGGGCCTTCTGGACGTCGCCCTCGTATTTGAGGATCACGTTCAGGGTCTCCGAGACGATCTGATCCTCGAGCGTGTCGGCGTTGAGCGCGAGCAGGGCCCGCGCCCAGTCGAGCGTCTCGGAGATCGAAGGCTTCTTCTTCAGATCGAGGTCTCGCACCCGGTTCATCAGCTGGACCACGTCCTCGGCCAGCCGCTTGTCGATGTTCGGCACCTTCCGGTTCAGGATCTCGATCTCGAGTTCTTCGCTGGGATAGTCGATCCAGAGATGGAGGCACCGGCGCTTCAACGCGTCACTCATCTCCCGGGCGTCGTTCGAGGTCAGGAAGACCAGGGGCTGGGTCTTCGCCGCGATCGTCCCGATCTCCGGGATCGTCACCTGGAAATCCGACAGGATCTCGAGCAGGAAGGCCTCGAACTCCGGATCGGATTTGTCGACCTCGTCGATCAGCAAGAGCGTCGGCTTCTCGGAGCTGATGGCTCGCATCAGGGGCCGCGGCACGATGAATCGGCTCGAGAAGAAGACCGAGTCCTCTGCCCCCACGCGCTCGGCCGCGTCGGAGAGTGAGGTCGAGTCGGCGATCGTCTCCGAGACCTTGTCCTTCAGGATCTGGGTATAGAGGAGCTGTTTCGAATACTCCCACTCGTAGAGCGCCTTCGCCTCGTCGAGTCCCTCGTAGCATTGAAGCCGGATCATCTCCCGGCCCAGGGCCCTGGAGACGACCTTCGCCAGCTCCGTCTTGCCCACACCGGCGGGTCCCTCGACCAGCACTGGCTTGTCGAGCTGCTGCGCCAGGAAGACCACCGTCGCAATCCGCTTGTCGCAGATGTACTCCTGCTCGCCCAGTTGGGACACGACGTCTTCGACCGATTTGAACATGATTTCCTCGCGCTCCGAACACTCGAGACCAGGTGGTCGGGAGGGATCCGGGCTCTTCCTTCTGGGTCTGGGTCCGCGGGCCCTTCGGGCTCTCGGAGTCGGTCCGGCTCGACCCACCTCGCTGCTTTCAAGCCGTCTTGGAACACCGACGTCCCGGGGCCGATCGAACCGCATCGGGCGCGCCCGCGAGGACTCGTGGGCGACAGTATCCATCGTTGACTGGAGTGTCAATCACACGCGCGGATGGCTCCGGCGACCGAGGGTCGAGCTCCGTCTCTCGAATGCAGCGATGGGGCGCCGGGCATGATGGAACACGATGCGTCGCGTGGCGCGTCGCGCCGAGGTCCTACGCGTCCGGCCGGAAGTTCCTCATCACGCCCTTCAGGAAATCCTCCTCGGAGAGAAGGAACTTGGCCGAGAAGTCGTGGCGCGCCTCGAGCCCGCGGTAGAGCACACGCATCAGCTCGCGAAAAGTCTCGAGCACCCCTTCGCCCCGGGTCGCGATGGCCGGGAACGTCGGCGTGTTCCCCCATTGCGCCTTGACCTCGGAGAGCGGCTTCACGTCGGGCATGTCACGCTTGTTGAACTGCACCACCTTCGGCAACGCCTCGAAGTCGATACCGTGAGCCTTCAGGTTCGCCTCCATGTCGCGCCAGGAGTAGGCGTTGGCGCTGGCCGCGGAGCGCTGCGAGTCGGCCACGAAGGCGATCGCATCGGCTCCCGCGAGCACGACCTTGCGTGTCGACTTGTGCATCACCTGCCCCGGCACGGTGAACAGCTTCATCTTGATCGAGAAGCCTCCGGCCGTATCGAACTCGACCGGCAGGAAGTCGAAGTAGAGCGTGCGATCGTCCTTGGTGTCGAGGGTCAGCATGTGGCTGCGGGTCGCCGGATCCATCATCTGGTGGAGCATCTGGAGGTTGCTCGTCTTGCCCGAGAGCGCGGGACCGTAGTAGACCACCTTGAGCGTGATCTCCTTGCTCCCCATGTTGATCTGCACCATCGCTACGATCTGCTCCCCTGTCCACGCCCCGGCTGTCGAAGGCTGTCCGCAGCGCACGCGCGTCGGACGATCCGCGGGTCCGGTTGCTCGTATCTATCGAGACGTCATCGGCCGGTCACACGTCCGAGTCAAGCGCCGTTCGGCGGCCCCGGTCCGCGAAGGAATCGGATGCCTCCACCCCGCGGGCCCACGGCGATCCGGACCTCGGCGGCGGCGGCTCGCGCGATTCGCGCTAACGACGATCGCGGGCGTCGAGGAAGGCGTCGAGCAGGGCGCGGGCTGCGAGAGCCGGGGTCGTCTGCTGCGACTCCACCGCCTTCTCCTCCCGCGCGACGATCTCGTCCATGCCGGCGGTCTCGCGAAAGGCCCGTTCGAGCCCCTCCTCGACGAGCTTCCACAGCCAGGCGCGGGCCTGATCGCGGCGGCGGCGGGCCAGCGCACCCGACGCCTGCAAGAGCTTGCGATGCTCCAGGATCGTCGCCCAGGTCTCTTCGATCCCCTGCGACTCCAATGCGCTCGCACACAGGGCGCGCGGACGCCAGGTGTCGTTCGCCGGCCGGAGCAGCTCGAGTGCGTTGGCGTAGTCCATGCGCGTGCGCTCGGCGGCCTTGCGAGAGGCGCCGTCCGCCTTGTTCACGACGAGCGCATCGGCCAGCTCGACCACGCCCTTCTTGATCCCCTGCAGCTCGTCGCCGCCGCCGGGCAACAGCAGCAGCAGGAAGAAGTCCACCATCGAGGCCACGGCGACCTCGGATTGCCCGATGCCGACGGTCTCGACGAGGATCACGTCGTAGCCCGCCGCCTCGCAGAGCAGCATCACCTCCCGGGTGCGATGGGCGACGCCGCCCAGGGATCCGCCCGACGGAGACGGACGGATGAAGGCTTCGGGGCGCACCATCAGGCGCTCCATCCGGGTCTTGTCGCCGAGGATGCTGCCGCCGGTGACGGGGCTGCTGGGGTCCACGGCGAGCACCGCCACGCGCTTGCCCTGATCGACGAGATGCAGGCCGAGGGCCTCGATGAAGGTACTCTTTCCGACGCGGGGCGGTCCGGTGATGCCGACCCGGACGGCGTCCCCGCTCTCGGAGATCAGCGCCTCGAGGATCGCCTGACCCCGGGCGCGATCGGCGTCGCGGGTGCTCTCGAGGCTCGTGATCGCACGGGCCATCACGCGCCGATCCCCGGCCCGGATGCGCTCGGCCGCCTCGCGCACCTCTCCTTCTCCGCCGGTTCCGTCGGGTCCCTCGCCGTCGCCGTCGCGCCCGCCCGGTGTCATGCCGCGGGGCGCGCCCGCAGCACCCGCAGCACCTCGGCCGCCGCCTCGGGCACGGGTGTGCCGGGTCCAAAGATCGCGGCGACCCCGTGCTCGCGCAGGAAATCGTAGTCGCTGGCCGGGATGATGCCCCCGACCACGACCTGGATGTCCGGGGCACCGGCGTCCTTCAGGGCCCGCACGAGATCCGGGACCAGCGTCTTGTGGCCCGCAGCCTGGCTCGACACGCCCACGACGTGGACGTCGTTGTCGATCGCCTGCTGGGCCGCCTCCTCCGGCGTCTGGAACAGCGGCCCGACGTCGACGTCGAAGCCGAGATCGGCGAAGGAGGTCGCGATCACCTTCAGCCCGCGATCGTGGCCGTCCTGCCCGAGCTTCACGACCAACATGCGCGGACGGCGCCCCTGCTCCTCGCCGAAGGCCGCCACGTCCCGGCCCACCTTCGCGAAGCCGTCCTCGTCCCGGTAGGTCGCGCGGTAAACGCCCGAGACCGAGCGGATCTGGGCCCGATGCCGCGTGAAGACCCGCTCCATCGCCTCGGAGATCTCGCCCACGCTGGCTCGCACCCGCGCCGCCTCGACCGCCGCCTCGAGCAGATTGCCTTCTCCGCTGCGGGCGAGCGCCTCGAGATTCGCCAGTGCCGCCGCCACCGCGTCCGCATCGCGACTCGCCCGGATCTGCTCGAGCCGTCGGATCTGGGCCTCGCGCACCGCCGTGTTGTCGATGTCGCGGACCTCGATCGGATCCTCCTTCGCGAGCCGGTACTTGTTCACGCCGACGACGACGTCCTCGCCGGTATCGATGCGCGCCTGGCGACGGGTCGCGGCCTCCTCGATGCGCAGCTTCGGCATGCCGGCCTCGATCGCCTTCGTCATGCCACCGAGGGCCTCGACCTCCTCGATCAGCTCGTTCGCCGCCTCGTAGACGCTCTGCGTGAGAGACTCCATGAAATAGGAGCCGCCCCAGGGATCGATGACCGCAGGGATGCCCGACTCCTCCTGCAGGATCAGCTGGGTGTTGCGCGCGACCCGGGCCGCCGTATCCGTAGGTAGGCTCACGGCCTCGTCGAAGCCGTTGGTATGCAGCGACTGCGTCCCGCCGAAGACCGCGGCCATCGCCTCGATCGTCGTCCGCACGACGTTGTTCATCGGGTCCTGGGCGGTCAGGCTGGCCCCGGATGTCTGGCAATGGGTCCGCAACATCAGGGAACCCGTCTTCTTCGGCTCGAACTCCTTCCGCATGCGTTCGGCCCAGATTCGACGGGCGGCCCGCATCTTCGCGATCTCGAGATAGAAGTCCATCCCGATGCACCAGAAGAACGAGAGCCGGGGGGCAAAGCCGTCCACGTCCATGCCCTTCGAGATCGCGGCACGGACGTACTCGAGTCCGTCGGCGATCGTGAAGGCCAGCTCCTGCACCGTCGTCGCGCCGGCCTCCTGCATGTGATAACCGGAGATCGAGATCGAATTGAAGCGCGGCATCTGCTCGGCGGTGAACTCGATGATGTCGGCGACGATCCGCATGCTGGGCGTCGGCGGATAGATGTAGGTGTTGCGCACCATGAACTCCTTGAGGATGTCGTTCTGGATCGTTCCGGAGAGCTCCTCCAGTTTCGCCCCCTGCTCCAGCGCCGCGCAGATGTAGAAGGCGAGAACCGGGATGACCGCACCGTTCATCGTCATCGAGACTGAGACCTGATTGAGCGGGATCTGGTCGAAGAGCGTCTGCATATCGAGGATCGAATCGACCGCCACCCCGGCCTTGCCGACGTCGCCGATCACGCGGGGGTTGTCCGAGTCGTAGCCGCGGTGGGTGGCCAGATCGAAGGCAATGGAGAGCCCCTTTTGTCCGGCCTCAAGGTTGCGGCGGTAAAAGGCGTTCGATTCCTCTGCGGTGGAAAAGCCGGCGTATTGCCGGATCGTCCAGGGGCGGAGCGTGTACATCGTCGCATACGGGCCGCGGATGTAGGGGGCGATCCCGGGGAAAGTTCCGAGGTGTTCCGCGTCGGCGAGGTCGTCGCCGGTGTAGAGCGGTTTGACCGGGATCTTCTCGTTGGTCTCCCAAACGAGGGCGTCCGGTTTCGCGCCGGTCGCGGCGGAAACGTCGGTTTCCCATAGGCTCGCGCTGCTTTCGCCGAAGCTGAAGCTGTCGAAGTCGAGTGTGGTGAAGTCGGGTATTTTCATGCAGGTGTCGTGTGGATGCTGAATAATCGTGAGTGGATTTCGTGGGTTAGAGCACGCCCGCGTCGCCGAGGAAGCGGGTGAGCTCGGCGCGGACGTTGGACCGGATGTGGATGAAGGCGTCGAAACCGGCTTGGCGGTAGGCTTCTTCCTTATCGCCGGGATGTCCGGCCAGCACAAGAATGCGACCCGCATCGACCGTCTTCACCGCTTCGGCAAAGGCGGGCACCAGCTCCG
>CAYWGW010000032.1:0-28524 GCA_964457385.1 uncultured Spirochaetaceae bacterium | reverse complement strand
TGGGGATCGGTGAACACGACCCACGGAATCCCGGTGTAGTCGCGCTTCCGGCGGGCGGTCGTCGCCGTGATCGTCGGCGCGGTCGCGGGTTCAAGTTCGGGCGCGAGCCTACGATCGGAACCATCGACGGCTCTCCGTTCGTTTTCAGGGGTGCGTCGAGGGATGCAGGGCGGGGTTCATCCACTCGTCGAAGTCGACATCGACGAGGATAGAGCCTCTCCCATGGTACGGGGTCAAGTCAGCCGCAGGACTCGGCGCAGCTCTCGCCGCGAAGACCCTCCTGGCCCTCCCGGACCAGCCAGGGGACCATCAGCAGCGCGGCCGTCGGATCGGCCCACCACCAGCCCAGCGATGCATTGGCGGCCAGTCCGAGCAGGAGCGCGAAGGAGAGATAGGAGCAGGCGAGCGTCTCCTTCGCCTCCGCCCGGAGCGCGGCGCTTCCGATTTCTCTGGCCGCACGCAGCTTGCCCCAGGCGATCGCCGGCATGATGACGAGCGAGGCGCCGGCCAGCAGGATCCCGACGAGGCTCTCCTGGGGCACGGCGCCTGCCCAAAGCGTCCAGCCGGCCTGACCCGTCACGTAGAGGGCCAGCGCGATGAAGGTGGCACCGATGAAGCGATGGACCGTGCGTTCGGTCTGCTCGAGGGCCTCGCCCTCCCGGCCACGAGCCTCGACCGCCAGCCGCCAGAGCAGCGCCCCCGCCGCCGCCACCTCGATCAGGCTGTCGAGACCGAAGCCGAAGAGCGCAATGCTCTCCGCCAACGCGCCCGCGGTCAGGGCGATCACGCCCTCCACGACGTTGTAGACGAGCGTTGCCGCAACCAGCCAGAGGCCGATGCGCGACCAATCGCGCGCTTCACGAATCTGCGGACTGGCTGACGACATCGCACCTCCCTCCGTCGCGGACTCCACCACGAACGCCATCACGAACTCCATCACGAACTCCATCACGAATCATCAGGGACCATCGCGAAGCTCGTCGATCCGCTCACGCAGCGCCGTCTGCCGCGAGACGCCCTCGGCGTTGCCGACGGCGAGAGCGAGCGCCCGGCGTTCCCCGACGAAGATCGCGAGCCGCCGCGCGCGGGTCAGCCCAGTATAGACGAGCCCCCGGAAGAGCATCCGTCGATGCTGAGCGACGAGCGGCAGGATCACGACGTCGAACTCGCTGCCCTGGCTCTTGTGGACCGTGATCGCGTAGGCGAGCGCAAGCTGGGCGAGATCCGCCTGGGTGTAGGTCACGCGTTGAGTCTCCGACTCCGATCCGAACTCGACCTCACAGCTCATCTCGAGACCGTCGGCGGCGACGATGCGCCCGATGTCGCCGTTGTAGACGCCGAGTTCATAGTCGTTACGGCGCTGGATGACGCGATCTCCGACCCGGAAGATGCGCTCACCGAGGCGAAGCTCGGCCCGCCCGGCGCGGGACGGTGTCACGGCATCCTGGATCATCCGATTGAGCGCGGTCGCGCCCAGGCTGCCGCGATTCATGGGCGTCAGGATCTGGATCTCACAGCCGCCCCCGAGCTGCTCCGGAATCGTCTTCGTGTAGAGGCGACGAACGGCGTCCGCGAGCGAGAGCCCGTAGCGCAGCACGGAATGGGGGTGGACGCGACCGAGAACCGCGCGGAGCTCATCGATCCCCCGCTCGCTCTCGGCCAGCCTCTCGAGATCCACGCGCAGAAAGCGGCGCGGAATCGAAAACGTTTCGTCGGAGACCGGAGTCCGGGACCCGTCGGCGTGCGCGTCCGTAGGTGTATTCGTGTTCAGAGCGGGGTCTGCGCTTTCCGAGGCAGCTTCACTCGAGACGGGGGAGGGCTCAGGCGTCGGGCTCACGCGGAGGCTCCCGGACTCGACCTCGAGGCGCCCGACGAGGCGCCCATCGCTCACGAGATCGCGCGATCGCCGATCGCTGCGCGTCCGCTCGATCACGGATCGCGCGCGGCGCAGGAAGCGGATCTGCTCCTGGGTGGCCTCTTCCCCATCGACGAAAAGGCAATCGAGCTGCTGCCGCCAGACCTCGGGCTTCGCCAGCGGCGAAGGGATGACCGGCATCTCGCCGTGTTGGATGGCATGCGCAAACCGGACGATCTGCGAGGCCTCCGCCTGGCGAAAGATCTCGCGCAGCTCGAAGCGCGGCACACCGGGCGTCTTCAGCAGATCGGCGAGGACCTGTCCGGGGCCGACCGACGGAAGCTGATCGGGATCGCCGACGAAGAGGATCTGGGCGCCAGGTGGAATCGCGATCAGCAGGCTGGCCGCCAGCGAGACATCGAGCATCGAGGTCTCGTCGACGACGACGAAGTCGGCCGGGATCGGATGATCGGCGTCGCGCGAGAAGCCCGCCTTCACCGGACTCCACTCGAGCAGACGATGGATCGTGCGCGCCTCGAGCCCGATGACCTCCTTCATCCGCTGCGCCGCGCGCCCGGTCGGTGCCGCCAACACGACCCGCTTGCCCATCGCCCGGGCGAGCCGCACGACGGTCCGGGTCGTCGTCGTCTTGCCGCAGCCCGGCCCGCCCGTCAGGATCGAAAAGCGCTGGGTCGCGATGCCGAGCACGGCGCGTCGCTGGGACCCGCTCAGGACGAGGCCCTCGCGCTGCGAATGGGCCTCGATCCAGCGTGCCACGCGGTCGACGTCGACGCCCTCGGTGAAGAGAGGGGCCGAGGCCCGCACGTCGATGGCAACGTCGACGGAGGGGACGGCATCAGCGGTGGCGGTGGCGGTGGCGGTGGATGATAGATCGTGGGTCCGTCTCGCGATCTCGCGCGCGACCGTCTCCTCGTCGCGGTAGAGGCTGCGCGCGTAGTAGCAGACGACGTCTGTGTCGAGGGCGTCGGGGGCGGGGGCGGCAGCGGCACGGTCGGGAGCGTGGCCGCGTGCATCTCCGGCATCGGCGTTGGCGGCCGATTGCCCGGATGCCTCGAGCAGCGACTCCTGGGGCGCCACTGTGTCCGCGGTCTCCTCGATACCCGCGCTGCCCGTGGTCGTAGTAGGCGGCCCTGGATCGCGCCCGAACGCCCGACGCGGCAGCCGACGGATCCGCACGTCGCCCCGCTCGACGAGCGCTTCCAGCGCCTCGCGAACCCGCAGCGCCATCGGCTCCGCATCGCCGAGCCCGAGCAGCTCGAGCGTCCGCGTCTCGACCTGCTCAGCGGTGAGAAAGCAATGCCCCTCTTCGCGGCTCGCCGAGAGGACGTGGCGGATTCCCGCATCGAGGCGTGTCGCTCCCATCGGATCGCAGCCGAGGGAGGCCGCGATCCGATCCGCACTGAAGAATCCGATGCCGTAGATGTCCCGGGCCAGTCGGTAGGGATCCTCCTGGACGATCTCGATCGCGGCGTCTCCGTAGGTCTTGTAGATCCGGACCGCGAAGAGCGTGCTGATCCCGTGCTCCTGGAGGAACATCATCACGTGTCGGATGGCCTGATGCTCGCGCCAGGCCTCGGAGATCGAATCGAGCTTGCGGCGTGCGATCCCGCGGACCTCGACGAGACGCTCGATCTCGCCCTCGAAGATCCCGAGCGTCTGCGATCCGAAATGCGCGACGATCTTGCGCGCGGTCCGCGGTCCCACGCCCCGGATCAGACCCGAGCCGAGGTATTTCTCGAGCGCGGCCGCCGACGCCGGCTTGCGCTCGACGGCGCGCGTCGCGTCGAACTGCTCGCCGTAGCGGGGATGCTGTCGCCAGCTGCCCTCGAACTCCATCGTCGCGCCGGCGAAGACCTTCGCCTGGTGCACGATCACACTCACGCGCGTATGCGGCGCGCCGAAAGGCGAGACCTGGAGCACGGACCAGCCCGACTCGGAGCTGTGGAAGGTGACTCTCTCCACGATCCCGGCGAGGCGCTCGGATCCAGCCCGGATCGCCGAATCGGCCTCCTCGGACTCCGCCTGCGATTCCGCCCGCCTGCGCGATCCCGGGCCTGCCCGCGAAGCTGATCCCGAGCCCGTGCGCGAACCTGCTTGCAGGCCGGGTTGCGAACCTGTTTGCGGACGCCTCTCCATCGCCCGTCTCCATTCTCCGCTTCGGTGAGCGCCCCGTCGCGCCCCGTCGCGCTCCGTCGCGCTCCGGAAGCGCTTCGAGGCGGCTATCCGGGGCCTGCGGCGGTCCGGTCCGCCCAACCTACCATACCGCCAGCTCGAGTGACCCGATGGCCCCGATGGCCCCGGCGGGCCCACGGGCCGGCTGGCGCGGTTCCGGTCTCCCGTAGGTTCGCGGGTCGTGAACGAGAGATCTCGCAGCTTCGGTACCCTGCTGAGGCCCGCAACCCCTAGACCGAATGGGCGCTGACCGATCTGGCTCGAAGGCAGGAAACGACGAAGCAAGAAGGCAATGGACGATGACCGAAGAGGAACGCCTGATCGAAAAGCTCCGGAGGGTCGACGCGCTCCACTCCCGCGCGGCCTCGGACGGAGAACGCGTCGCAGCGGGTGAAGCGGCTCGCCGGCTGAGTGAGCGTCTCGAAGACATCCGGGCGCGCGAGTCGATCGAGTTCAAGTTCTCGCTGGTCGACGAGTGGTCGAGGGCGCTCTTCCTCGCCCTCCTTCGCCGCCATGGCATCGTTCCGTTTCGGTACTCGGGACAACGCCGAAATACGGTCATGGCCCGCGCGCCCCGGGACCTGATCGACCAGGAACTCTGGCCGGAGTTCCAGACGCTCCGCCAGACGCTGCACACCTACCTGAACGACGTGACGAATCGCGTCATCGCCGCCGCGCTCGACGGGGACGTTTCCGAGCCGGAGGTCCGGAGTCGAAAGAAGGAACTCCTCGGAACCGGCCACCCCGATCCGGTTTGAACATCGACAGTGGCCTTCTCCGAACCCGAAACCGCACGCTGTCAACGAGCATTCGGCGGCGCTCCGTGGACGAAGCTCCGTTGTCGGAAGTCGTCGTCCTTGGATACGATCGTGAAGCCGTTGTCGCGTGCATGATCCCAGATACGGCGGTCGGTGGCGCCGCGGAGCCCCAGATCGTAGACGTGAGCGCTCTCCGGGGACTCGACCTCCACGAGCCCTACCAGCTTCGGGCTCATGTTCTCATCGAACAGAAGCTTCACGCGGCGGGGCTAGACAGGCGCCGTTCCCGTGCCGCCGCAAAGGCCAAACAGGCTCGGATGTCCTCCGTCTTCAACCCGGGGAAGTCATCGAGAATCTGCGCCTCGGTCATTCCGCCGGCGAGGTATTCGAGCACGTCGTACACCGTAATCCGCGTGCCTTTGATGCAGGGCTTCCCGCTCCTCACCTCGGGGTCCACCGAGATCCGGTCTTCCCAGCCCATCCCATTCCCTCCCGCAGGCACCACGCGCCAGGCGCGCGGTCCAACACGGCGCGGCAGCTGACGGCCAACAACGCGTTCCGATTGTGGTTTGGCAGCCTGCTGGCGTCAACCATGGGTTCTCGAGCGGCCTCCAATGCTGCGGATCGACGCTGACCTTCGATTCGCTAGCGAGCCGCCGCCGTCGCCTGCTGCGCGATGATCCGGCCCAGACGGCGTAGATGATGGGTCGATCCGCCGAGCATCAGCTCGAGGTGGCGGGCGTAGACGTAGTAGCGGTGGACCGGATACTCGCGATCGACGCCGATTCCGCCGTGGATGTGCTGGGCCGAGAAGGTCACGCGGTAGCCCGCGTCCGAGGCGTAATGCTTCGCGATCGCGACCCCTTCCGAGGCGTCGCGGCCGGCGGAGATCATCCAGGCGACCTCGAGAGCGGAGAGGCGGACGGCCTGGGTGTCGATGTAGGCGTCGGCCTCACGGTGGCTGACGGACTGGAACATCGCGATCGGCTGGTCGAACTGCTTGCGGGTCTTCGAGTACTCGGCGGTCAGCTCGAGCGCGGCCTCGCATACGCCGAGCGCCAAATTGCAGAGAGCGGCATTCGCGTGGAGGTCGATGAAGGTGCCGATCTCCTCGCCCTGGCCGACCTCGCCCAGGACCGCGTCGTCCTCCACGCGCACGCCCTCGAGAATCATCATCGCCTCGGGCATGCCGCTCGTGGTGGCCAGTGGCTCGAGGGAGAGGCCAATGCTTCGGCGGTCGACCAGGAAGACGGTCGGCCCTTCGTCGGTCGTCGCCGGGACGAGGATCTGGTCCGCGATCTCCGCCGCCGGAACGAAGGCCTTGGCGCCGTCGATCCGCCAGCCGCCGCGCTCGCGCTGGGCCCGGGTTCGAACCTGGTCGATCGGCGTCTCGGCCTCGATGATCGCGGCCGTGAGGATGCGATTGCCGGCGGCGACCTCCGTTAGGACCGCCTGCTTCATGGCCTCGCTGCCGAACCGGGCGATCGCGCAGGCGCCGAGGACGGCGGTTTCGAAGAAGGGAATGGGCGCCGTCGTGCGGCCGATATGCTCCATCACGCCGGCGATCTCGAGGAAGCCGAGGCCACCGCCATCGTAGGCCTCGGGAATCCCGACGCCGACGAGTCCGGCCTCGCCGAAGCGATCCCAGAGCTCCGGATCGAAGCGCGGCCCCGCGGCGTCCTCGATCTCCCGGAGCCGCTCCTGGCTGGCGCCGTTCTGGAGGATCTGGGCGGCGAGGTCGAAGATCGCCTGCTGCTCTTCAGTGTAGGAGAAGTCCATGGAGTGTCCTATCCGTCGAAGGGGTTGCTTGCGTCCTGGCCGTCTCGATGCGGCGCGAGGGACACCGAAGTGTGTTTGCGCGGCCTGCGTGGGCGGCGTATCCGGCGGCGTATCAGCGCTGTCTGCCCTGCATGCGCGCCTGCCCGTGCGCCCGCATGCGCGGCCTGCATGCCGGCCCTACATGCGCGGGATCCGGGGCAATCCGAGGCCGAAGAGGCCGATCAGGTCGCGTTGGATCTCGTTCGTGCCGCCGCCGAAGGTGAGGATGAGGAGACTCCGGTAGAGCATCTCCACGATGCCGTCGGCGACCGAATGCCGGGAGTCGCATTTCGGTGTCAGATAGGCCCGCTGTCCCATGACCTCCATCAGCAGCCGGAAGGCGTCGAGGAAGAACTCGGTCCCGAAGACCTTGATCGTCGAGGCCTCGGCGGGGTTCACCTTCATGCCCTCGGCCGTCGCCCAGGCCACCTTCCAGTTCATGAGCCGCAGCACGTGGATCCCCGACTTCACCCGGGCGAGGTTGATCTGGACCCATTCCTGATCGATCACGCGCTCGCCCGAGGCCATCTTCGTCGCCGCCGCCCACTCGACGACGGACTCGTAGGCGCCCTCGATCATGCCCGGCGAGCAGAGCGAGACGCGCTCGTGGTTGAGCTGGCTGGTGATGAGCTTCCAGCCCTGATTGAGTCCCCCGACGAGGTTGTCGGCAGGCACGCGCACATCGTCGAAGAAAACGGCGTTGATGTCGTGCTCGGAGAGCAGCCGCAGCGGATCGATCCGGATGCCCGGCGTCTTCATGTCCACCAGGAACATCGAGAGACCGCCGTGCTTGGGCGCCTCCTGATCCGTCCGGACGGCCAGCCAGCAGTAGTCGGCGTCGCTCGCTAGGCTCGTCCAGAGCTTCTGGCCGTTGATCACGAACTCGTCGCCGTCGCGGTCGGCCCGGGTCGTCAGCGCCGCCAGATCGGTGCCCGCGCCGGGCTCGGAGTAGCCGATGCAGAAGTGGACCTCGCCGGCCAGGATCTTCGGCAGGAAGAGTTCCTTCTGGGCATCGGTTCCGTCGTGCATCAGCGTCGGCCCGACGGTATTGATCGTGAGGATCGGCACCGGCGCGCGTGCCCGCATCGACTCGTCGAAGAAGACGAACTGCTCGATCGCCGAGCGACCCTGGCCGCCGTACTCCTTGGGCCAGCCGATGCCGAGCCAGCCGTCGCGCCCCATCTGGCGCACGACGTCGCGCATCACGGGCCCGATGCCATGGCTCTTCGCGAGCTCGCTCCGGATCTCCGGTGTGAGCAGCTTCTCGTAGTAGGCGCGCAGCTCGCGCCGGAGCGCGTCCTGGCTCTCGTCGTATCCGATGTACATCCTCTGCCTCTGCCCCTGGCCTCTCGCCGCCGATCTCGTTCGACGCTCCAAGGTAGCGTTCGCAGGCCTCCCGCGCGCCAACTCCCACCGCCCTTCGTCGCCCTTCGACGCCCCCGTCGCCCCCATCGTCCCCATCGTCCCCATCGCCCCCGTCGCCCTTGTCGCCCCCATCGCCCCAAGCGCCCGCCGCCGCGATTCGCCTTCCTTCGTCGCGCTCTCGGCGCTCGGATCGCACCCGCTGCAGCGACCTCGCGCCCCACCTCGGTCGATGCCTCCGCGAACGCCTCTGCGGACTTCCGCGAGTCCGCCCAGGACGGTCGACAGGCGATCCCCAAGGCGATCGGAGCGCGTTAGACTGGCCGCTTCCCCCCGCGCCCCAGGAGAGCCCCCGTGCCCATGCCCACAGACGTCGGAATCATCGATTGCATGATCGGATTCCCGGCCAGCGACTTCTCACAGTACGAGTTCATTCGCAAGCAGCTGAAGGACTCACAGTCCCGGGACGGCTACGATTTTCCCGTCGAGTACATGTTCAAGAACGTGCCGAAGGAGCTCTACGGTTCCTCGAATCCGATCGACATCACGCTCCACGAGATGGACCGCTACGGCATCGAGATGGGCCTCGTCGGCGTCCAGGACGAGGTCAGCCGGCAGGCCCTGAAGGAGCATCCGGATCGCTTCATCCCGGCGGGCAACGTCGATCCGAACGATGGCATGGAAGGCATCCGTCGGATGGTGCGGGAGTACGAGGAGTTCGGCGTGCGCGCCTTCGGCGCGTTTCCGGCCGGCTGTCTGCCCCAGGTCCCGATCGACGACGCGAAGTTCTACCCGGTCTACGCGAAATGTGTCGAGCTCGGGGTGCCGATCTTCGTCTGCGCGGGCGTGCCGGGGCCGCGATTCCCGATGGCCTGCCAGCACGTCGAGCGGATCGACCAGGTCATGTACGACTTTCCGGAGCTCGTCTTCGTGACGCGGCACGGCTGCGAGCCCTGGGAGAAGCTCGCGATGAAGCTGATGCTGAAATGGCCGAATCTCTACTACTCGACCTCGGCCTTCGCGCCCCGGTACTACCCCGAGGAGATCGTCCAGTACGCGAATACGCGGGGGGCGGACAAGATCATCTACGCCGGCTACTTCCCGATGGGCCTCTCGCTGGAGCGCATCATGACGGACATGCCACAGGTCCCGTTCCGCGACCACGTCTGGCCGAAGTTCCTGCGCGAGAACGCCCGCCGGGTCCTCGGGCTCGACGCCTGAACAACGCCGCCCGACACCGAAGAGAGTACCCATGAAACCCGATCCCAAGGCCCTCGGCGACGCGGTGGCGAGCGTCCGCAGCCTGATGTCCCATCTTCGCAAGACGACGGCTCCGGAGGTGCTGCTCGAGCAGGTCCGCCGCGACGTCGAGGCGCTCTCCCGAGAGCTCGCGCAATACGACCACCCCGGCCCCTACGCCCAGCGCAGCCTAGAGATCTCTGACGGCCTGCCCGGCGGCGACGAGACGCCGGCCGAGTTCTTCCCCTACAGCCCCGTCATCGGCCCGCTGAACCCGATCGCGCCGCCCGTCGAGTTCCGCCTCGAGGGGCGCGAGATCCACGCGGAGCACGTCTTCGACGCGCCCTACAACGGACCGCCCACCGCCGTCCACGGCGGCGCCATCGCGCTGGTCTTCGACGAGCTGCTGGGCACGCTCGGCGCGATGACCGGGGTCGGCGGCTTCACGGGGACGCTCACCATCCGGTACCGCTCGCTGACCCCGATCGGCCGACCGATCCGGATGCGATCCTGGATCGACCGCCGCGACGGTCGCAAGACCTTCATCGCCGGCTCGATGCATCACGGCGAGACGCTCTGTGCCGAAGCCGAAGGCGTCTTCATCCAGCCGAAGGGCTCGATGATCGAGCACGTGATGGGTCGCATCGCCTCGGAGAGCGCCGGGGCGCGTGATCCGGAGCCGGGCGGGGCCGGGTGACGGAACCCGGGGCCGTCCAGTCACGGGACTGCAATCAGGAGCGCGACGACAGCCGATAGATCCAGATCGCGCGGTCCGCGTCGCGACCCAGCGGGTCGAGTCCATGGCGCGCCTCGAGCGCATCCCGGGCCGCCTCGTACTCGGCAGGATCCTCGATTCGCACGGCCCGTCGCTCGAAGATCAGCCCTCCGACGCGGATACGGACGCGCGGATCCTCCTCGAGGCAGCGCACCCAGCGCCGCTCCGACGGATCCTTCGCCCCCGCGATCATCGAGCTCGGGACGTAGAGCCGCGACCCGATCGCCGCGAACCAGACCTGGACCGAATGCGGATCCGCCGGACAGGCCTCGAGGGCGAGGGTCCTCTCCGCCGACGCGAAGGACCAGTCGGCCACCAGGGGTGGCCCGAGCTCACCCCGCAAGCGCCCTCCCGCGAAAGGTCCGAGCGGCCCGCCACAACCGACGGACGCCAGCGCGAGGGCCATCAGCAACGCGGGTACGAGTGCGAGTGCCACGGTCCGCGTGAGCCCGGTCAGCGGCCGGCGATCCCGCCTGGTGGCCCGGCGCGCCGCGATCGGGCCGTGCCGGAGCCCCGGTTCCCGTCTCTCATGCATGTCGCTCACCCCTCCTTCTGGCTGGACAGCATACCCGAGGTCGTGAGCGGGGCGAGGCGCGTTCCGACTGCGTGACCCGGAGTCGACGCACGGCGTGCGGCGCGATTCGGACGCTTTCCTGGCCGGACTTGTTAGGATCCGGTCGCGCGCTGCGCCACGAAGCAACCGGCCGGGGAATCACCCAATCAAGGCGGCGGCCAGGCAAGCGGGTAGGGAGGGTCGTCGGGCATGCGGGTTTCGAAATGCGGGTGATGGTGACGGGCGGAACCGGATTCACGGGCTCGCATACGGTGCGCCGCTTCCTCGAGGAGGGGCACCGGGTGCGCCTGCTCGTACGCGACGCCGACAAGGTCCGCCGCGTCTTCGATCCATTGGGGATCGGCTTCCCGCGCGAGGACGTGGTCGTGGGCGACATCGTCGACGCAGTCGCCGTCGAGCACGCGATGGAGGGCTGTGATGCCGTCTTCCATGCCGCCGCCCTGGTGGACATGCGGCGTTCGATGGCGCGGCAGGTGCTCGAGACGAATCGGCGCGGGGTGGATCTCGTGGTCGGTGGGGCCTGCCGACGGGGCCTGCCGTCGATCGTCTACGTGTCCAGCATATCCGTCTTCTTCGAGCCCCGCCGCGGCCGAGCGGGCGATCCGCTCCATCTCGACCTCCCGATCGCCCCCGGCACGAGCGCCTACGCCCGAAGCAAGGCCGACGCCGAACACGAGATCCAGCGCCTCCAGCAGCGCGGCGCACCGATCCGCGCCTCCTACCCGACCGGCATCGTCGGCCCCGACGACCCCGGCCTGAGCGACGCCAATCACGCGCTCTACACCTTCTTCAAGCAATCCGGGGTCAACACCTCGAGCGGCTTCCAGATCGTCGACGTACGCGATCTCGCCGAGCTGCACGCGAAGCTGCTCGAGCTACCCGGCGGCGCACATCGTTATGTGGCAGCCGGACCGATGCTGAGCTGGCCCGAGACCTATCGTCTGCTCGACGAGATCACGGGAACCCGACTCTGGCGTTTCCCGATCCCGGGTCCGCTGTTCCGCGCGCTCGGTCGCCTCGGAGACGCCGTCAAGCACGTCTACGACTTCAATTTCCCGCTCACGCGCGACGCGATGGAGTTCGCGACCCTCTGGCCGGGCTGCGACGCCGAGCGAACCACCCGGGAGCTCGGCGTCGGATTCCGCAGTGCCCACGAGACCTACGCCGACACCGTCCGTTGGCTCTACCAGGCGGGACATCTCGAGGCACGGCACGTGGGCCGACTGGCGGAGCCATCGGCCGGAGGCGGGAGCGAGGCGGGTCCGGATCGGCTTGAGCCTCGAGCGCCCTGGTGAACCCATTCCGGCGCAGTCCGCGGATCGGCGTCCTTCCCCTGTGCGAGTCGATCAGGGCTCTTCACCCGTCGACGCGGAATCGTGGTTCGGCGTCGACCGTCCGAATCGGGCCAGGAAGCGTTCCTCCGCCTCGATGGTGCCGATCAGGAGCAGCTCGGCCTCGGCCTCGATGACCTGATCGGGGTCGGGCGCGACCTGCATGCCGTGCGCACCCTCCTGCCCGCGGCCGATCGCGATCAGACTGCAACCCGTGAGATCCCGAATGCCCGAGTCGCGGATGGACTTGCCGACGAGCCCGGGCGGCGCCTGGACCCGGAAGAGATCCAGCCCTTCCGCGACCATCAGGAGCGTGCTTCGTCTGAGCCAGTTCACGACGGTGCTGGCCGCCATCGAAGCAAAGGACAGGACGATGTCGGCACCGGCGCGATGGAGGGTGCTGACGTTGCGCTCCAGGCTGGCACGGCTGAGGATCTGGAGCTCCGGGTTCAAGCGCCGACAGTAGAGTGTCAGGTAGGTGTTCAGGTCGTCGTCATGAGGCGTGATGATGACCGTCGGGGCCTCGTGGATCCCGGCCCGTTCGAGCACGGACAGCTCCGCGGCGTTGCCGACGAGAATCCCGGAACCGTCGGTATCCTTCACCAACGTCGCATCCTGTTCGACCATGCAGTAGTCGACCTCGCGCTCGGCGAGCGCGCGCGCCGTCGCGCGGCCGACCCGGCCGCCACCCAGGATCACGACCGGGGCGTTGCTGACGTTGTAGATGCAGAAGAGTTCGTCGTAACGGAAGATCTGCTCGTCGGAGCCGGCGAGGACGAGCACCGTGTTGTCGTCGATCAGCATGTCGGGGCGAGCGGGCTCGAAGCGGCCTCGATTCCAGACGCCGACCACCGTGACACCGACCTTCTCGCGCAGCCCGCTCTCCCGCAAGGTCTTGCCGACGAGTGGAGTGCGTCGCGTCGTGGCCTCTGCGATCTGGATCTCGTCGAAGCGACCGATCACGTGCGCCAGCGCGTCGCCGCCGGTGACCCGTCGTGCGAACGAGCGCCCGATGGTCTCCTCGAGGCGCAGAACGTGGCTGCACCCGGCGAGCTGGAGGATGTCCACGGAGGCCTCGTCGTTGGCGGTACAGATGATCGGAACGCTTTCGCTCTCGCCTCGAACCGTGAAAGCGACGTTGGTGTTGGCGATGTCGCTGTCCGTCGAAACGACCAGCGCGGCCTGATCGACCCGGGCCCGCCGCCAGGCCTCCGGATCGTCCAGATCCCCGATCACGACGTTCACGTCGAGGTCGTGGAGGCGCAGCGCCTCCTCGACCTCCGGGACCATCACGAAATAGCGATAGCCGTAGCGCTCGAGTCGCCGGATCATCGCGATGGTGACGGGATCGTGACTCGTGAGCAGCACGTGGCCGCGCGTCTCGGCCGGGAGCTCGCGGGGTGCCCGCCTCTCGGCCTGCGCCGCCATCCAGGGCTCGTAGAAGAACTCGATGAACGTGAAGGGCAGCAGCACGAGCAGGAAGAGCGTGCCGGAGAGAAGAACGACGATCGAGAACGCACGTCCGAGGTCGGTGTGGAAGGTGATGTCACCAAAGCCGAGCGTCGACATCACCGTCAGCGTCCAGTAGACGCCCGTCAGCCAGCTGTGTTCCTGGCCCTCGCGGGCCATCAGGAAATGGAAGAGGATGGAGTAGGCGATGATCATCGCCAGCAGCCCAGAGATGAACCGTGCCAGCACGCGGAGGTTTCGGCGCCCGCGGCGGCTGCGGGCGACCGAGACGATTTGCGCGGGCATGGTCTTGAACATCCGCGAGCCCCTCCTCGTCGTCTACGCCAGCAGCCCCCGACAGAATCGGACGCCCGCCTCGAAGTCGACGCCGCCCGAGGCCTCGTAGACCGGCAGCCGGCCGAGCACCTCGAGATAGGGCGCGGGGTCCGGCGGCTCGAAGCCCGTCGGAGCCGGGCCGTCGTCCGGCAGGTAGAACGGGCCGGGGGCCTTCATGACGGCGTCGAGCAGGTCGGGACGGGCGGCGAGTTCCACGTGCTCGAAGCGGGCGGGCTCGGCGCTGCGATGGCTCCAGCTGAGGAGCACGAAGGCCTCGATCGGGGCGTGGAGAGCGATCCGGTCGCTGCCGAAGAGCCGATCGACCCTCGCATCGTACTTCTCCTCGAGCTCCCAGAGCTGCTCGCGCGGCAGGCGTTCGAGCTCGGCGCGGCGCGTCTCGGAGACGATACCGGCGAGATCAGGGTTCGCGAGTGCCGTGCCCGGATTGATCCGCGGATGCTTCGGGATACCCGTCATCTCGAAGCCCGAGCCGCTCGCCGAAGGCCCGACGAGCAGCCGATCGTTGCTGGCGAAGGACAGGCCCGACGACATCAGGTGCAACGCCAGGGTCGACTTGCCACCGCCCGAAACCGCAGCGAGGCCCAGCCCGCGGCTTTTCTCGACGACCCCTGCCGCATGGCAGAGCACGAGCCCCTGGTTCATCAGGTAGGCGGTGTACTGGAAATTGATGAAATTGATGATCTGATTCGGGTTCGCGAGGCAATCGCCGACCGCGACCCGCAGCTCGTCGCCGAGCAGGAACTGCATCCCCGTCCGCACCTTCAGGACGGCGCGGCCATCCACGAGGTCGCAGTAGGCTTCCTTGCGCGTCTGCTTGCCGGGCTCGCGGCTCCATTCGAGATAGTCGAGTCCGAATGCGGGGGGCTCCATCTGATGGGCCCGGACGACGAGATCCGGCGCGCGTTCGGCGTCGTCCTCGTCGAAGGCGACGAAGTAGTCGCGCAGGATCCCGATCAGCTCGCGCGAGCTCGAGACAACGTCGATCCGCTGTCGCCCGAAGCAGAGCGGAAGTCGCTCGGTCGCCGGCACCTCGCGTTCGAGGCGCTCGGCGATCGCCCGGATGGATCCGCTCATCGAGCCTCCCCGGCGTCGCGCGGCTTCGTGATGTCGCAAAGCTTCGCGATCACGTGCTCTGCGAGGAGCGCCGCTCCGTCGACGCCCAGGCCGTCGCGCAGCCCGCGGAAGCCACCAAAGGCCGAGACCTCGAAGACCCTCGGCCCGTCGGTGGTCAGCGCGACGTCGACGCTCGTGAGCGTGAGTCCGAAGAGCGAGGCCGCTCGGCGTCCGATCTCGATCACCTCGGAGTCAGCCTCGAAGGCCTCGTAGTGGCCGCCCGAGTGGATCGTCGTCTCCCACGAGCCCGCGCCTGCGACGCGCGCGTAGCTTCCGACGTACTCGTCTCCGAGGAAGACGACGCCGAGATCCCGGCCCGAGAGCTCGAGCTTCTTCTGGATGTAGAAGAGCGGATGGCCGCTCTCCCGACGATGGCTCTCGAGCTCCGCCTTCAGGTCGTCCCCGGCCGAGAGCAGGCGGAAGCCCCGGGCCTTGGTCGAGTAGAGCGGCTTCAGCACGGCCTGCCCGAAGTCGACGATGGCGCGCATCGCGGCCTCGAGATCCTCGGTCAGGATCGTCGGCGGAAGTGGGAAACCGTGCACCGCGAGGGTGGTCGTACACGACACGCGATCGATCATCCGCAGGATGGCCTCGGGCGGCGAGAAGATCCGGACGCCCTGGGACTCGACCAGTCGGAGGAGCTCGAGCCGATCGAGCAGCTCGGGGCCGTATTGGCTTCCGATCTTCTTCACGACCAACGCGTCGAGCTCGGAGAGATCGGTTCCCTGCTCGAGCACGCCACCGCGGTCGAGGTCGGCGACCACTCGCTCGAGCTCGACGACGCGCCGGTAGCCCGTCCGGGCCTCGATCGCATCGGCGAGGGCCTCGGTCGACCATGCATCCGCGAGACCCACGACACCGATCCTCGGCTGGCTGGCTTCAGTCAACCAGGATCTCCTCGGGGACGCGGTAGCTCGCGAAGTCGTGGTCCGGCCAATCGAGGAGCTGCTCGAGCAGGAAACGGCCGCGGTAGAAGAGACTCTTCGCGAACTCCTCATCGAGTACGAAGCGGGCAGAGCTCGCAAAGGATCGCGCCAGACCCGCGGCAAGGCGGGCCTCGAAGGTCGGGTCGTCGGATCGCGCTGCGAACTCACGGGCGAAGTCGTGCAGCCGCGAGATCACCTGGTGAATGCGGCGACGGACGGGGCGGTCGAAGACCTGGAGCCGGAAGTAGGAGACGAGAAAAACGGAGACGTCCTGCGTGTAGTCCATGTTCCGGGAGCGATGCAGATCGATGAAGCGGATCGAGCTGCGGGCATGATCGTAGATCACGTTGTCGACGTTCAGGTCGCCGTGCCCGAGGATCGAGAAGGGGACGGAAAGGAGCGCGTCGAGCCGCCGGCCCCGCTCGACCAGCTCGTCGAAAGGAATCACCTCGAGACCGCCGAACTGGACCGGGCCGGCCCGGAACGCGGGATGCAGCTCGTAGACTTCCTTGAGGCGTGTCGCGAGCTGGGCGATGAAGTTGGGGAAGGCGGGCTCGTCGACCCGGGTCCGTGACCAGATCTCGAGCAGCGCGGACTCGAGCCGGACGACCGCCGCCCGCAGTTCCTGCGGATGGCTTCGGAGGACGAGCTCCTCGAAGGTGCGCCCGGCGATGTACTCGAAGAGGATCGCGCCGGAGTCGCCGCGCTCCTGGAACGAATAGATCTCGGGTGCGAAGCCCGGGAGGACCTGGTTCCAGCGATCGATGCATCGCTTCTCCTCCAGCAGCTTATGAGGTGGCCCCTCCTTGAAGACGACCATGCGCTCTTCGTGGCCCGTGCGATCCGAGACGCGGTCGATCCGACAGCCGGATCGGGTTTCGCCGAGCGCCTCGATGGAAACGAGATCGGCCGGATCGGACGCGTCGAAGGCCCCGGTGTCCTCCATCGAGTCACGCAGTGCGCGGAACTGATCGATCTTGATCCGCTCCCCCAGCGCGGCGGACAGGATCGCCTCTCCGATGTTCAGCATGGAGTCGCCCATGCGTTCGAAGTAGTGGGCGATGAACAGTCCAGTCACGTGGGACTGGGCGTCTCCGCCCTCGTCGAGTCGGCGCAGGATGTCGCCGAAGGTCTGGGCGTAGAGCTCGTCCAGGGCATGCTCGACGCGGCAGATCTCGAGCGCCGCGTGGACGTCGCGCTCGGCGAGGGCCGACTCGATCCTCTCGAGCCCGTCCACGAGCGCATCCAGATTGGCCGCGACCCGGAGCTCGTCGACGAAGGACTGCGAACGCAGATACGCAAACTGACCGACGATGCTCTCGCAGAAGTCCGCGATCCGCTCGAGGTTGCCGGTGATCAGGTCGAGACTCTTCAGGAGCTCGATCTCGAAGCGATCGTGAAGATCCGCCTCGCGCGCGAGCTCGAAGCATTTGCGCTGGATGATCGTCCGAAGGTGATCGATGTAGTCGTCCCGGGTGAGAATGGCTTCGAGCAGCTTCTCGGACGGGTTCTGGAGATAGGTCCGCGTCCGCTCGACCTGGCGGATCACTTCGAGGATCAGGAAGTGGAGATTCTCGTCGACGGGGCCGAGGGAGAGCATGCCCCGCTACTTCTTCGCGGTCTGCGGTTTTGCAGTCTTCGGACCCTTCCCCTTCGACGGCTTCGACTGTGTCGCGTACGCCCCTGCCGACGCGGCCGAGGCCGACGTCTGGACCGTCGCCTCGTCGTCCTGCATCGGCTCGGCCTCACCGTTGATGAGAAGTGGGCCCGCGTCCCTGCCCTCTTCCTCCGCCTGCCTCCAGGTGAGCTTGAGGGCCATCGAGCAACGCCCGGACTTCCGGTTCGCCGTGACCTCGAAGCGGATCATGCCATGCGGCTCGAGAACGATCTCCCCCTCCTGGTCCCGGAACTGGAGGGTGCCCTTTCCGAAGCCCTCGGAGAGCGCGTCGAGATAGCGCACGATCGCCTTCGAGTCCTGGAGTGACTCGTGACGGAACTGATTGGACTTGCGGGTCATCGCGCCGTTCGCCGATTCGTCTGCATCAGCCCGCCAGGATCGAGAGGTCTTCGGGCTCGTCCGTACGCCAATCGATCTCGAACCGCAGCTTCTCCCGACCGCCCTTGCGCTCCACCTTGACACCGATCTCCACGCGGTCCGGCGGAGACAGGATCAGGGACTGCTCACCCTGGCGGAACTGGAGGCTGCCCTTGCGTAGGCCGTCCACGATCGCCTCGAAGTAGGCGGCCACTTCGTCGCGACCGACCGGGCTCTCGAAGCGAAGCTTCCCACTCGCGGTGAGAGCTGCATCCTCGGCCTCGGCGGCCTTGCGCGCTTCCCGCGCGACGGTCTTCTCGTGCGCCTTCTGCGCCTTGCGGGCTGCCTTCTCGGCAGCCTTCTCGGCCTTCTCGGCTTCCTTCAGAGCATCCCTGCTCTCTTCGGAACCGTCGGACATTGCGTCGACCGCACCGTTCGTCGTTGCGGCCTGCTGATCTGCGATCTCGGCTTGTCGCACGATCGGCGACGTGGTCGGTTCGGACTCGTTGGGATTCTTCTGGACAGGCACGGCACGCGCCGCACCCGCCGGCGGGGCATTCTGGGACATTGGGGGGGCCCTCCTAGTCGGGATAGTCTAACCGGAATTTCGTGCTGCAGACCAGCACGATGCGTCTCGGGTATCCGGATCGTCGGATACTGCGACACCGCGTTCACATCTTCTTCACACTTTCGTCACCCAGCAACCATAGTCGACCGGATCGAAGACCTTCACGGCGGGATGGTCCGCACTCAGACCGTAGATCGTCCCGTCCGTCGCGAGGATCGTCGTCGCACTGCCCGCCCCCGGGAGGCCCTCGATCTGGCGCGTGTTGATGTCAACACAGGCATCGCAGGCAAAGTTCAGCATGCCGCGGCGAAAATTCATGTGCTGGCCGAGAAACACGTTTCGATGGCCGTGCACGATCGCATAGAGGCCGACACCGTGAAGCGCCCTCAGGCCGGCCTCGGACATCGGCAGGTCCAGATCGCGGTACTTCGTCCGGAACATGTTGCCCAGCGGGCCGTTGTAGAGCTCGAAGGGGTCGTTCGCGAGGGTCTCGTGAAAGCGCCGACGGACGAAGTCGAGACCCCGATCGCGGATCCAGCCCGCCGCGACGTCGTCGACCCCGGCATGCACGAAGAGCAGCGAGCCCTCCCGATGAGCGAGCTGCATCTGCTCGAAGACCCAGGCGTGCTCTCCACCGGGCTCGAGGAAGAGCTGCTCGCAGCGCTCGAGCGCGGCATGAAGATCGCCGAGCGACATCCCGAGAGAAAGACATCGCTGTTCGAGCTCCTCCATCTTCTCGCGCACCCGTCGGACCTCCTTCTCGATCCGACTCGGAGGGACCGTCCCTTCGGCCATGCGAGGAAACTCCTCGAACCAACTCGGCTCTGGGAAGAGCTGCTCGCGCACGGACTCGTCGGAGAGTCGCTCCCGCCGATCGCCTCCCGCCAGATGGGCGTCGAAGACCTCCTTGAACAGCGTCATCGTCTTCTTGCCCATCCGCACGAACAGATGCGCGAGTCGCGGATCGGTGGCCCGCGCGAACCGGATGCCCAGGCAGGTCCGCACGTCGTGGTTGCCGGCGAGCAACGTGAATCGGATGCCCGTCTTCTTGAGGCTGGAGACCGCGTCGAGCAACGGCAGGTTGGCCGGCCCCTTGTCGAAGAGATCGCCGCCGAAAATGAAATGGGTCTGCCGACCGATGGGGGTCGGCTCGAAGGCTTCGTCGGGGATCGCGGAGAGATCCCGCAGGTCGGCGACATCCGAGGCCGAGACCATGCCTGCCCCCAACAGGCTGCGCCAGAAGGCTTCGCGATCTGCGTGCAGATCCGTGAGGAAGCAGATCGGCTGGGAGGGTGCGACCCAGGGCTTGTCGCGCAGGTAGCGACGCAACGCGAAGGCCGTCGGGGTATCGGCGGCCTCGCCTTCATTCGACAGACCGGGCGGTCCGGTCTCGACCCAGCTCTCGAACTCGAGCAACCCCCCGTGCCCGACGGCCCGGGTCTCGACGGCGCGCAGGGGATGCAGGGATGGGGACGTCGGATGCTGGGCGAGATGTTCGGCAACGACGCTCATGAGCAGAGCCTCCGATGATAGGTCCGCCATGGGGTCCGGCGGCGGGTTCGACGACGGGTCGGGCGGAGCGAGAGGGACGAGTAGGCGGATGCCGGCCTCAATCGTCCCCCAACTGGGGCGGGGACCCGCGCTTCGAGAGGCGCTTCTTCCATTCGCCCGCGACCTGCAGCCAGCCACCCCGCCCGTCGCTCTCGATCAGGACGGCCTGGCCGTACTCCATCGTCAGGGCAGTCACGTTGCGCAGATCGAGCGTACCGAGCTGCACGGCCGCATGACGCAGACAGCCACCGTGGGCGACGAAGAGCCGCAGGACGTCGCGAGGATCGTCCTCTGGAATCGACCGCAGACTGGCTGCGATGCGCGCCGCCGTCCTCGCCCCGGCCATCATCAATGACTCCGCGCCCGGCACGGGCAGGCGGAATTCCGGCAGCCGGCGCCAATCGTCGGGTAGGGGGCCCAGACGCGGATCCTGTGACAGACGCGCCTCGATCTCGTCGAACCGGAGATTGGCGCAGCTCCCGAGCCCCCGCTCGAGCAGCTCGCTTCGCTCTTCGACGACGAAGCGCCGACCGGTCCGCCGCTCGAGCTCCTCCGCCAGGACGATGGCGGTCTCCCAGGCGCGCAGCAGCTGCGAGGCCTCGATCCGGGGATCGAGCTCGAGCCCGAGCTCGTCGCAGAATCGCAGGATCGGGTCCGCCGCCTTCCGCGACTGTTCCCGACCCTCGGCGCTGATCGGCAACGGCAGATGGGCACTCGCGAGCTGCTCGGGCCGATCGAAGTGCCCATGTCGGACGAGCCCGGCCACGCGGCGCCCCCGGCTACTGCGCCCGGCCGGGCTCATCGGCGTTCCCCGGTTCGTCGCGGGAGCCGTCGCGGGAGCCGTCGCGGGACGTTCTGCTGGGCCTTCCCCTGGACCTGCTGCTGGACCTGCTGCAGGCCATTCCGGATTCGCATGCAATCTCCTGCCGCTCCCTCAGACCCTCGTCCTCAACGCCCCGTCGAGCAAAAGGCTCGCGATGGCTCGTACCCCACCGACGACGCCCCCCTGACGAGGATCAGGGCATACCGATCATCACCCCCACTATACCGACACGAGCACCCGATCGCCCTGATCGACGGGCCGGGGGCGCTTCTTGACGGGACGGTGACGCGAACATGAAGGCTCCGTTCTCGCGATCGTCGAAAGGCCCCCTCGACGCAACGCGCCGGCGAGCGGCGTCGTGAAGACGTCCCCGTATCGCCTGCGGGACGAGCCCGGTTCGAGCCGATCTCTTCGTAGGCTCGCCGAGCATGGGGGTGCACGATGCGTATTGCGATCTTTTCGGAAGTCTTCCTGCCCAAGATCGACGGGATCACGAATCGGCTGCGTCATACACTGGACGTGCTGATCGAACAGGGTCACGAGATCCTCTTCTTCGGACCTGAACATGCCCAGCCGAGCTATCGCAGCGTCCGGATCGTCCGGATCCCGGGGCTGCCTTTTCGACCCTACCCTGGGCTCCAGGTCTCCGCGCCGGATCCTCGCATCCTGCGAGAGCTCATCCGCTTCGACCCGGATGTCGTTCACTCGGTCGGCCCGGCGTGCCTCGGTATCTGGGGCATCGCCGCCGCACGGCTCCTGCGCATCCCACTCGTCGCATCCTATCACACGGACTACCCGGCCTATCTCCCCGAGCACGGCCTCGAATTCGCCCGACCGGTGATCTGGCCACTGATCCGTTCGATCCACAACGCGGCGCACGTGAACCTCTGTCCCTCGCATTTCACCCGTGACGAGCTTCAGGCCCACGGCATCGATTCCGTCGGACTCTGGCGCGGCGGCGTCGACACGAATCGGTTTCGCCCTGAAGCAGCCACGAGCGAGATGCGAAGACGACTCATGGGAAACGATTCGATCCAACGTCGACGTCGCGCCCGGGGACCCCTCGCGGTCTACGTCGGACGCGTGTCTCCCGAGAAGAACCTCGATCTGCTGCTCGACGTCCACGACGCGATTCCCGGTCTCCACATCGCCATCGTGGGCGACGGACCCGATCGGGAACGGCTCCAGTCGAAGGCCTCGGGTCGCCGGATCCACTTCACTGGCTTCCTCCGCGGCGACGAGCTCGCAGCCGCCTACGCAAGCGCGGACCTCTTCGTGATGCCGTCCGTCACCGAGACCCTCGGTTTCGTCGTGCTCGAGTCCATGAGCTCCGGTACCCCCGCCGTCGCGGCCGCGGCCGGTGGCGTCCCCGATCTCGTGAGCCATGGTGAGAATGGTCTGCTCTTCGATCCGGCCCGCCCGGAGCAGGCCATCGAACAGGTCCGGACGCTGATCGAGAATCCCGTCCAGAGGGCCCATCTCGGCCTCCAGGCCCGGAAATTCGCCGAGCGGGGTTCATGGCAGGAAGAGACGAAGCGGCTCGTTCGCGAGTACAAGAAGGCAATCGTGCTATCGGCCCAGACCGACCTGTTGAAGAAGCTCCGTCGGATCTGGAAGATCGCCTAGCGCCCGCCGCCGATCGGCCAGCGGGCGAGCCGCCGTGCCCGCCAGGCGTTCGCGAGCCGCCTGGCCCAGCGCTCGGCCCAGGGCAGCCGGCGACGCTCGACCAGTCGGCCGTCGTGGCGGATCTCGACTCGCTCACCCTCGACCCGATGCTCGACGCCCTCGGCCAGCAGGACCCGGAAGGGTCGGTCGGGATTCATCACGTCCTGCGCGTCGCTGATGCGAACGGGCATCTGTTCCCGGTAGCGCTCGGCGATCGCCTGCAGCGTCGGCGACGCGTCGAAGGCGCCCCGCCTCGCCTCGCGGATCGCCAGGCGTAGACCGACGCCGGTCGTCTCGAGATCCACGATCCCGCCCATCCGATCGGGACGCTCGTCGTCCTCGAGCCCCCCCTGCAGCCAGAGGCAACGATAGCCGCGGCAGATCGGCGGCCGCGTCTCGTAGATGCTGCAGCCCCCGAGTGCGGCCGCGGGAGCGGCTGCCCCCGCCGCGGGAGCGGGAGTAGCCGCTGCCCCCGCCGCCACCCCGGCGACTACCCCGGCAGCGGCCGCGTCGGGATCCGACCGCCGCTGATGGACACAGTCCTCCCCCGCCCGCTTGGCGAGCTCGTCGACCCGCAGGATCGTGCAGCAGAGCGAGCATTCGCCACAGGAGCGTCGCGCGGCCCGGGCCTCCCGCTCGGGATCCTTCGTCAGCATCGCCATCGCGTCAGGCCTCGAGGGAGCTGGCGCCGCCCGTCTTCCAGAGCGACGCGGTCAGCCGCAGGCTCGGACGATCCTTGCGCGACTCGATCTGCTCGAAGACACGCTCGTAGCCGATGTGCTCGATCCACCAGCGACCCTCCCGCTTCACATAACGGTCGTGGTAGAAGGCAGACCCACTGATCACGATCTCGTATTCGGTATCGATCACGTAGTCCTCGAGCGCCCAGGTGCCCGTCGCACGATCCGGCGCGACGAGGTCGATCTCCGGATGATGGACGCGATGGGAGGAGTGGAAGGCGTCGCGATTCATGCCCTTGCGCAGCCAGGCGAGAATCGCGTCCCTGCCCTCGTAGCTGTAGCGCCCGGCGCTGTAGGCGGCCGTCGCCTCGGGCACGAACACCTCGGCCATCTCGTCCCATAGCTTCATGTCGACGCAGCGCATGTACTTGTACTTGAGCCGCTTGATCGCCTCGATCTCGAGCAGGGTCTCCAGGGTCGTGGTCTGCGGAATCTCCAGGTTCTCCGGGGTCATGGTTTCGCCGCTCCTCGGTGTCGCGTGTCGTGATGGACGGGAATCCCATCGTCGCGCAGGTCGGTTGACTCCGCCCATGCCCCCCCCGGAATCAGCCGCTGCTCGAGTGACCTTTCCGACGCAGCGCTGTTCTGGATTCCAGCAACCGCCCCTCGATCCGGGAATCTGCCCGGCAGGAAAGCACCGACGGAATGAACCGCCGGGCCGGGGCCCGGAAGGATGAAAGGATGGAAGGTCCGATGAATCATCGAAGAGTCTTTCGCATCGCGATCATGAGCCTCACCGCCGCACTCCTGCTGCCCGCCGCCTACGCCCAGCAGGCCGACGCGCGGGGTGTCGAACGCAGCGTGACCCGCAGCGGCAGCAGTGGCCACGCACGCAGCGTGCAGCATCGCGCCCAGGCCGACCGTCGCGCCGGGCGCGTGGAGCGCCACACGACCCGAACCGGCTCTGAAGGTCGGCGTGTCGAGACGAACCTCGTCCGCGAGCGCACCGCCGACGGCTACACCCGTTCCGCCGTCCACACCGGACCCGAGGGACAGACCCGCACACGGGACGCGGTCGTCCGCCGGACCGAGAACGGCTTCACCCGCGATGTCGTCCGCGAGGGGCCGAAGGGAACGAGCACGAGTCACTTCGCCGTCGATCGTGACCCCGAAGCCGGACGCATCACACGATCGGCCGACCACGTGCTGCCGGACGGTCGAACGGCCTCGACGCGAAGCGAGCGGCAGAAGACGGAGAACGGTTCCGATCTGCGGATCATCCGGACCGGCCCGAACGGGAAGACCCTCCAGACCGACGTCGAACGCCGCATCGATCCGGAAACGGGCGTCGTGACGCGCACGACGACGCGAGCGCCGGGAGATGCCCCGGCCGAATGAATCAGGGAATCGCAATGGGTCCGGGAGCGGGGGCGCGGCCCTCATGGACGCCGGGGGAGGCCGTTCGATCATTCTCGATCGGCCTCCTCCGGCTCGCCTTGCTCTGGTGTCTGACCGTCGGGGGCGCCGCCATGTCCGTTTCTGCTTCGACGGCCGCTGGTCTCGAGCCCACGTCGTTGGAAAGCGCGGAGGACGGCTCGGGGCTCCTGGATTGGCATTTCGGTGTCGGAGCTTCGACGGGCTTCGAGTTCTTTCGAGGAGACTACGGGGAACGTGATCTCTCCGACTCGATCCGCGTTCCGATCGGAGTCGTGGCCGACTGGGGACCCTTCGCGCTCGGAGTCACGTTGCCGATCGAACGGGCCGAGATCGTCGATCTCGAGACCTGCGTGGGTCCCGCCGCGAGCTTTCGTGGCCCTTGCAGCCGGTTTCCACGACTGGCGGAACGCATCGGCGGGACGACCCGGACGGACAGCTCCGAAGCCTGGGGCCCCGGCGACCTCCAGCTCGACCTGTCGGCGACATGGATTCCGGAGAGCGAGTCCGCCGTCTGGCTTCCCGCCCTCACGCCCTTCGTCGCCGTCAAGCTGCCGACCGGCGACGTCGACGACGGACTCGGAACCGGATCGACCGATACCACGCTCGGAATCGACGCCTCCTGGCTCGTTCGGGGCGGATTCCTGCCATTCGTCACGGGCGGCTACACCTTCGTGCAGGACGACGACGACCTCGGACTCCTGGATCATGCCTTCGCGTCGGTCGGACTCTCCTGGTCGCCCTCTTCGCGCTGCGGCCTCACGGTCGCCTACGATTGGCGGGAAGAGTCGGCCGAGGGCGAGACCGACGGACACGAAATAGGCTCGTCGCTCTGGGTCCGATTCGCGCAGCACTATCAGCTGGAGCCCTTCGGTCTGGTCGGGCTGTCGCGCTCCTCCCCAGACTTCGGAGCGGGGCTCCGCATCCGAGTGTCGCTGTGAACGCGTGGGGGGCATGGAGGGCGTGGGACGAGCCGGACGGTCCGAACCGGAAGCCGAATGCGCGAGGAGGCAGTCCGTGGCCAAGCCTGCAGCCGGGAATGACGGCGCCAGCGACTCGGATACCACGCGCATGCTCGCATTCCAGACCGGCGACATCGCGGCCTTCGAGGCCCTCTTCGACCGCTGGTTCGTCCCCCTGCTGCGCTACATCGACGGCATCGTGCGGGATTCCGGACGAGCGGAGGAGTTGGCTCAGGATGCCTTTCTCCGGGTCCATCGAGCGCGGGGTCGCTATCAACCGAAGGCGCGCTTCTCGACCTGGCTCTATCACATTGCGACGAATCTCGCGCGCAACGAGCTCCGTCGTCCCGAGCGACGCCTCCGCCGCGTCGACGAGATGCCCGATCGGATGCTCGACGACCCTGATCCGGCCATCGACGAGGTCGTCGAAGCGCGCCGAAGGAGCCAGGCCGTGACCCGGGCGCTCGCCGCCCTGACACCGTCTCAGCGGGAGGCGCTCTGGCTGTCACAGGTGGAAGGCTTGCCCTATGCCGAGGTGGCGGAGATCCTCGAGACTTCGATTGGCTCGGTGAAGATGCTCGTCCGTCGAGCCCGCCTGACGTTGGCGGACGCCTTGCGCGAGGTTTCCGAGATCGATGGTGCCGAGTTGGGTGTCGGTGGAATCCGCGGCTTGCCGGACAGGGGGTCGACTGCGACGACACCGGAACCGGATCGCAGGGGAAGTCGAAAGCGATGAAGAAGCGATCATCCTCCACGCCTGATATGCCGGACATGGTGGACCTCGATGAGGAGGTCTGGGCTCTGCTCGAGGGCGAGCTGGACGAAGGGGCGGCTCTCCGGGTCGAAGCGCGCATCGAGTCGAACCCGCTACTCGCGACTCGAGTGGCTGAGATCCGACAGGCCGACGCGATCCTCCGGGCGCTGCCCGCGCCGCCGTTGCGTCTCGAGGCTCGCGACGATCTGTGGCGGCGGCTGCAGACCCGGCAAGGCTCGCGCATGCACCCATTCCCGTCGCTCTCCTCTGCCGTCCGAAGAGGGCGGGCGGGAGCCTGGATCTCAGCGGCGGCGGCGGCGATGCTCGCCTGGCTCGTCGTCGGGCACCTCGACGAGCCGATCACCGACCACACAGACGAGCCTGCGGACAGCTCGTCCGGGGTCGGCGAAGAAGAGGGCATGCTGGCCGTCGTGCCGCCCGGGCCCGCCATTGCGCCCGGGCCCTTCGTAGCGCCCGGGCGCCTCGAGCGAGTCGACCCCGGGACGGCATCTGGAATCGAAACGCAACCGATCGAAGACGAGCTGCCGGAGCGGATCGCGAAGACCGAAATGCAACCGCAGCGTCCCGTCCCGCCGGCCCCGGACCCCGCGGCCCGAAGCGATGCCGCACAGATCGTCGCCGCAGAGGATGACGCCGTCGTGAGCGACGGCCTTGCAAGCGATTCCTCGTCGGAGTCGAGCGACGAGGAGATCCTGCTCGCCCTCGAACTCGAGGTCCTGCGCGACCTGGCGGTGATCGAGAACCTCGAGCTGCTCGAGGCTCTCGGCCCGCTGCCCGGGGAGGAGCCAGGATGATGGGTGGCAGCCGGAAGAGTCGGCGATTCGGAGTGCTGCTGCTGATCCTTCTGGAGGTTGCGGGCAGCTTCTGGATCGCCGAGCCGATACTCGCCCAGGATCGATCGCGTCCGCGGCTGGAGCGGCTCCGAGCGATTCAGGCCCGCCGGGCCCACGCGCTCGAGACCAGGCGTCGGCTGATCGAGGAGCGACGTGACCGTCTCGCCGAGCGCCAGGTGCTGCGTCGCGCTGGCGATGCTGCGATTGCAGACGAGCTACTCGAATCCCTCGAGAGGAGCATCGCGGCCGATGTCGCATCGGATCGGGCCGAGACGGGAGCCGAATCGTCGCATCTGGGCTCCGAGCGACGCGAGCGCCTGCTCGAGCGGGCGCGCGAGAATCCCACTCTGATCCGGGAACGCAGACGCCTCATCCGCTCGCTACCGCCAGAGGAGCGGGCGGCCCTGCGAGCCGCCGCAAGGCGCTGGATGGAAGCCTCGCCGGAACGGCGAGAGGCGCTGCGCGAGCGAGCCCGACGCTACCGGGCCCTGCCCGTCGAGGAACGCGAAGCCCTACGCGAACGCTTTCGCCTCCTTCGTGAGATGACGCCGGAGGCGCGGCGGCGACTGGTCGAGGAGACGCTGGCGGTAGAGCAGTGAATGGGATCCACTTCGCGACGGACTCGCTGCGGACGCAGGCAGGCGGCGAGCTCGTGTGGGCTGGCCCGGGAGGCTCCGTATCGCTGGGCGACGACGTCGCCGGGAGACGAGCGCATGGCGAGGACATCGCAAGAACGGATCGCCCACGAGGCAGGTGGCGGCGGGATGCGCGGCTATCTGGCGCTCCCCGATGGCGAAAGGCCGGCGGCGGGCTGGCCGGGGGTGATCGTGATCCACGACGTCTTCGGCTTCTCGAACGACATCCGGCGGATCACGCGGCGCTTCGCCGACTCGGGCTACGCGGCGCTTGCTCCGGCGCTCTACGACGGCGCCGGGCCGCCCGTCCTCTGTGTCGTGCGCACCTTCGGCGATCTGATGCGGCGATCGGGTCCGGCCTTCGACCGGGTCGAGTTGGCGCAGCGGTTCCTCGCGGCGCGGGATGAGGTCGATGGCGATCGGATCGGAATCACCGGCTTCTGCATGGGAGGAGGCTTCGCGCTCTTTCACGCCGCGCGCGGCGGCGTCCAGGTCTGTGCCCCCTACTACGGCGACACGCCCGAGGACGCGGAGGCGCTGCGCTCCGTCTGTCCCGTCGTCGCCGGCTACGGCGAGCTCGACAATGTCTTCGTCGAGCAGGGGCGTCGACTCGAACGACACCTCGAGAGCCTCGGCATCCCCCACGACGTCGAGATCTACCCCGACGTGGGCCACTCCTACATGAACGACTTCGGCGTGAGCCCGATCGCGCGACTCGGTCGCCATACCCCACTGCACGCCGCCTACGACGAGGAGGCCGCCGAGGATTCCTGGCGGCGCATGCTCGCGTTCTTCGAGAAGCATCTGTAGCCG
>CAYWGW010000031.1:1815-28652 GCA_964457385.1 uncultured Spirochaetaceae bacterium | reverse complement strand
ACCCGGACCGGATCGAAGGTGCCCTGGCGATGGCCCTTCCGCTCGAAGCGCGCGAGCCGTCGGCTCTCCGCGGCCGCCGCGTTGATCGGACGGACCTCCGAGGCCCGTCCGCCCGGATGCACGACATGATAGGTGCAGCCGGCGACGCTGCGACGGTTCCAGACGTCGTACAGGTCTATGTGGAGCGGCGAGTGAACACCGATTCTCGGATGCAGACAATGGGGCGGCTGCCAGGCGCGGTAGCGGATGCCTGCCACGAACTCGCCGTTCGTCGCCGTAGGACGCATCGGCACTTCGAATCCGTTACAGAGCACCTTGTACCGTTCCTCGATGAAGCCGAAGGCCTTGACCTGGAGTCGCTCGACGGAGGAGTCCACGTAACGTGCCTGCCCGCCCGCCGCGGCCTCCTCTCCCAGCACGTGCCAGGGCTCGAGAGCCCCCCGGATCTCGAGCCGCATGGTATCGAGGGTCAGCTCGCCGAAGTACGGGAAGCGGAACTCGAAGTGGGGCTCGAACCAGCGTCGGTCGACGGGATGACCCGCCCGGTCGAGTTCGTGGAGGACCTCCGCCAGATCGTGCTCCACCCAATGGGGCATCATGAACTGATCGTGCAGCGCCGTCCGCCATTTGACGAGCGGACGCTCGTCGGGCTGCCGCCAGAACTTCGCGAGCAGCGCCCGCACGAGCAGCTGCTGGACGGCGCTCATCCGCTCGTGGGGTGGCATCTCGAAGGCGCGCAGCTCGAGCAGCCCCAGCCGACCGGCGGGGCCGTCGGGCGAGTAGAGCTTGTCGATGCAGAATTCCGCGCGATGGGTGTTTCCCGTGACGTCGATCAGGATGTTGCGCAGGATCCGATCGACCTGCCAGGGCGGAGCGCTCTCGCCCCTGCGCGGAAGCTGGGCGAGGGCCAGCTCGAGCTCGTAGGCCGAGTCGTCCCGGGCCTCGTCGACTCGCGGCGCCTGGGAGGTCGGTCCGATGAAGCGGCCTGAAAAGAGAAAAGAGAGCGATGGGTGGTTGTGCCAGTAGCGCAGGAAGCTCCCGAGCACGTCGGGACGCCGCAGGAAAGGGCTGTCGGTCGGGCTGAGTCCTCCTAGCACGACGTGATTCCCGCCGCCCGAGCCGATATGGGCGCCGTCGACCTCGAACTTCTCGGCGACCAGCTTCTCCCGCCGCGCCGCGTCGTAGAGCTCTTCACTCTGGCGGACCGACTCACGCCAGGAGGTCGTGGGCGGGACGTTCACCTCGATCACGCCGGGGTCGGGGGTGACGCGGAACTCGCGGATCCGCGGATCCCGGGGCGGCGGGTAGCCCTCGACCTGGATCGGGAGCGAGAGTTCGGCGGCGGTGCGTTCGATCGCCGCTACCAGCTCGACGAAGGGCTCGAGCCGCTGGAACGGAGGCAGGAAGACCTTCAGCTGGCCGCCGCGCGGCTCGAGGCAGAGGGCACCGCGCACGATCCAGGGCGCCGACTGCCTGGGCTCCGGCGGGACGAAGCCATCCCGGGCCCCGCGCCGGGGATCCGAACCGGAACCGGAAACCACCTCGGAGTACCGCGATTCGCGGAGCTGGGGCCGGGCGCCCGCCCCGGGCGTCGCCTCACCGGATCGTGACCGATCGCCCGGATGGGGGAACGCGGCCGGCAGCGCTCCACGCTCGACGTATGGGTCGAGTTCGAAGGAGACGGCCCGGTCGTCCCGTGCGACCCAGGGCAGCGAATCCAGGGGCAGGCGGTAGCCCATCGCCGAATCCCCCGGGATCAAATAGCAGCGCTCCGATCGCAGGAACCACTCGCCAGTTCGCCAGTCGCCGTCGTGCTCGAGCGGCAGGACCAGACCGACGACCCGATCCAGGCCCTGCTCGAAGATCCGGGCCAGCCGCCGACGCTCGATCGGATCCTCGAGCTGCGATTCGAAGGGGTCGACGTTCGTCGGCAACCGGTGCTCCCGCCAGAGGTGGTACCAGACGTCCTCGTAGGCCTCCATCCATTGGAACCGTGCGAGCCCCAGTTGCTCGGCGAGTCGCCGGCCGAAACGCTCGGCATCTCCTGCATCATGACCGTAGTCGCGACCCGACTCGGCGAAGAGCGTCTCGTCGCGCCAGAGCGGAACGCCATCCACCCGTTCGAAGCAGGCGTAGGCCCAGCGCGGCAGCTGCTCGCCCGGATACCATTTCCCCTGACCGTGATGGAGCAGGCCCCCTGGCGCCCAGAGACGCTTCAGCCGACGCGTCAGCCGATCCGCGATCTCCTCCTTGCGCCTGCCGAGAGCCTCGGTGTTCCATTCCGGGGCATCGGGCTCCTCCGAGCTCACGAAGGTCGGCTCTCCGCCGACGCTGAGACGCACGTCGGCCTCCCGCAGCTCGGCGTCGATGCGGTCTCCGAGCGCCAGGATGCGCTTCCACTCGGCGTCGCCGTAGGGCCGCGTGACGCGGGCGCGATCGACCACGCGGGTGACGCTCATGTCGAAGTCGAACTCGGTCTCGACCTTCTCGATGGCGCCCGAGATCGCCGCCGCGGAGGAGGGATTCGGCGTGGCTGCCAGCGGGATATGGCCCTCGGCCGCGAGCAGGCCCGAGGTCGCGTCGAGCCCGACCCAACCCGCGCCCGGCAAGAAGGCCTCGCACCAGGCGTGCAGGTCCGTGAAGTCGGACTCCGGTCCCGTCGGCCCCTCGAGCGGCGTCTGGTCCGGCGTGAGCTGGATCAGGTAGCCCGATACGAATCGCGCAGCGATCCCCATCCGGCGCAGCACCTGCACGAGCAGCCAAGCCGAGTCCCGACACGAGCCCCGCGCCAGCGTCAGCGTCTCCTCCGGCGTCTGGATGCCGGGCTCCATCCGCACCACGTAGTCCACGGCCTCGCGCACCGCGCGGTTGGTCTCGACCAGCATGTCGTTCGTGTCGCGCGAGCTTCGGTCCAATCCGGCCAGGAAGGCCTCGAAGGCGGGCGTGCCCGGCAGCGTGGCGAGATAGGGCTCGAGATCGCTGCTCCACTCCTGCTCGTAGTCGAACGGCCATTTCTGGGCCGAGTCCTCCAGGAAGTAGTCGAAGGGGCTGTAGGCCTCGAGATCGACCACGAGGTCGACGTTCACCTCGAAATGATCCGTCTTCTCGGGCATCACGATGCGGGCCAGGTAGTTGCCGTGAACGTCCTGCTGCCAGTTCAGGAAGTGGGCCTTCGGCGCGATCTCCAGGGAGTAGCGGTGTACCGGCGTCCGGTTGTGGGGAGCGGGGCGCAGACGCACGGTCTGCGGCCCGAGATGAACGGGGCGGGCGTAGCGGTAGCTCGTGCGGTGATGGAGCGCGACGCGGATGGCCAAAGCGGGGACCTCGAGAGACGTGGCGGGTTCCGATAGTGTGTAGCCCTTCGCCAGCGCCGATGCCGGAAACGGGCAGGCGGGGCGGCATCGAACCGCTCCGTGGGGTTTGTAGCGTTTGGGGGGTCCGAACGAGCCGTCCCTGCGCTGGAATCGATCCATCTGCGCCGCAAGCGGCCCCCCGCCTTCCTCCGAGTACCTCTTCGGCTGGTCGGTCTCGACTCCATAGGTACTCCGCGAGGGACTTCGCGCGTGCTCGACCGCGTTTCACGGGAACGATCGGTGCGACCGACTGCTAGCCTCGAAAGACCTCGGACGTAGGAGATCGATGTGGGACGCGTGCATCTGGTGGGCGGCGAAAAGGGCGGGGTCGGCAAGTCGATGATGGCGAGGCTGCTCGCCCAGTACTGGATCGACCGCGCGATCCCGTGGATCGGCTTCGATACCGACCGCTCCCATGGGGCCCTGCTCCGCTACTACTCGGGATATACCGAGCGCCTCGACATCGACCGGCTGGAGGATCTCGACCGGATCGTCGCGGCACTCGACGACTCGATCGAAGAGATCGTCGTCGACCTCGCGGCCCAGACCGAGACCCGGTTCGAGACCTGGCTCCGCAGCGGCGAGGTCCCGACCCTGCTAGAGCAGCTCGGCCACGCGCTCTGGCTCTGGTACGTGATCGACGACGGCAAGGACTCGGTGCGCCTGCTCGAGGCGCTGCTCGAACGGCTCGAGGATTCCGTCCGGCTGATCTGCGTGGTGAACCGCGGCCGCGGACGGGATTTCATGCTTTTCCAGGAGGCGAAGCTCCAGACCCGGATCGAGCAGCGCGGCGGGCGGGTGATCGAGCTGCCCGCGCTGGACGCCGGCTCGGTGCTCAAGATGGACGCCTACGACAAGAGCTTCTGGGCGGCAATCCACAACGTGGATCCGAACGAAGGCCCCTGCCTCACACGCATGCAGCGCCAACGGGCGAAGGTCTTCATCCGCCACGTCCACGCCGACCTTCGCGCGATCCTGAATCCGTCGACGATCCAGGGGACTGACGCGGGGGACTGAGGCGAGGGCTGGGCCGCGGGGGGCGACGGGACACGGGGCAGCGCGCCCCGATGGCGCCCCTTCAGCGCCCCTTCCAGCTGGGCGGGCGCTTCTCGGCGAAGGCCAGCGGCCCCTCGACGAAATCCTCGCTCTTGAAGAGCGTCTGGATCGCCGGGTACTTCTCCGCCATCGCGTCTTCGATCAGCCCGTGGCGCATGCCCTTCATCGCGGCCTGCTTGGTCGCGCGCACCGACAGCGGCGCGCATTCGAGGATCAGGTCCGCCCAACGTCGGGCCGCCGTCATCAGATCCTCGGGCTCGACCACCTCGTTCACGAAGCCGAGCCGCTCGCCCTCCTCCGCCGAAACCCGTCGACCCGTCAGCATCATCCCCATCGCGCGCTTCAGCCCGATCTGTCGCGGCAGCCGATGGATGCCGCCGGCCAGCGCGGCGAGCCCGACCTTCGGCTCGGGTAGCGCGAAGACGGCCTTCGTCGAAGCGACGATCAGATCGCAGGCGAGGGCGATCTCGAAGCCGCCCCCCATCGCGACGCCGTTCACCGCCGCGATGATCGGCTTGTCGCAGTCATAGCGCCCCGTCAGCCCGGCGAAGCCCGTCGCCGGCCCCGTCTCGAGCTTGCCCCCCGCCTCCTGGGCCTGGAACTTGAGATCGTTGCCCGCGGAGAAGGCGCGATCACCGGCCCCCGTGATGATCGCGACCCAGAGATCGGGGTCCGCCGCAAACGCGTCGAAGACCGAAGCGAGCTCGCTGTTCGCGAGATGATGCAGGGCGTTCATCCGGTCGGGACGATCGATCGTCACCACCAGCAGTCGACCTTCCCGGCTCGTCCTGCAGTACTCGAGCTGTTTCTCCTCGGCCATCGATCGATCTCCTCTGGGTTTCGCATTCCGGCAGCCGGACTCGGGCGGCCGTCCTCCAGCGCCCGTGTCTCGACTCCCGCGTTCCAGCGTCCGCGTTACAGCGTCCGCGTTCTAGCGTCCGCGACGTTTCCGGACCGCCTCGGCCAGCATCTCGAAGAGCGGCACCGTCCGCTCCCAGCTCATGCATCGATCCGTGATGCTCTGACCGTAGACAAGGCCCTCGCTGCCCTGCTCCTGGGAGTGCTTCTGGCTTCCGCCGAGCAGGAAGCTCTCCATCATCAGGCCGAAGAGGGCGTGGTTGCCGCCCGCGATCTGGTCGGCGAGATTCTCGGCGACGATCGGCTGGCGTTCGTCGTCCTTGCCGCTGTTCGCATGGCTGCAGTCGACCATGACCCGTCGGGGCAGGCCTGCGGCCTCGAGTTGGGTCTCGACCCGCGCGATCGAGTCGGCGTCGTAGTTCGGGCCGCTGGAGCCCCCGCGCAGGATCACATGGCAATGGGGATTGCCCTTCGTCGCGACGATGCCGGCCACGCCCTGCTTGGTCACCGACAGGAAATGGTGTTGGCCCGCGGCGGCCCCGATCGCGTCGATCGCCATCTGGACCGTGCCGTAGGTACCGTTCTTGAAGCCCACCGGCATCGAGAGGCCCGAGGCGAGCTCGCGATGGACCTGGCTCTCCGAGGTGCGCGCGCCGATGGCGCCCCAGGACACCAGGTCCGCGTAGAACTGGGGCATGATCGGGTCGAGGAACTCGCTGCCGGTCGGCAGATCGAGATCCGTCACGTCCAGCAGGAAGCGACGCGCCTTTCGCAGGCCCTCGCGGATCGAGAAGCTGCCATCGAGATGGGGGTCGTTGATCAGGCCCTTCCAACCGACGGTCGTGCGGGGCTTCTCGAAGTAGACGCGCATGACGATGCAGAGCTCGTCCTTGTATAGCTGGCGCATGGGGGCGAGCCGCTGGGCGTACTCCAGCCCGGCCAGCGGATCGTGGATCGAGCAGGGCCCGACGACCAGCAGGAGCCGGTCGTCGCTACCGGTCAGGATCCGCGCGATCTCGTCCCGGGCCTGAAAGACGGTCTCGGCCTGCCTCTCGCTCACCGGCAGATCTTCGATCAGGATCTCCGGTGCCATCAGCGGGCGGATGCCCTGGATCCGGACGTCGTCGATTTCGTGCTTCATGCTCGAGACCCCTGCCCCCCGACCTGGGCCGGGGCGGGTGGGCTCCCTGGAACCGACCCGAAGCAGGTGTATACCGGCGCTGGACCGGCCGGACAAGCCCCGATGACCGGCTAAGCCCTCGACTTCACGGGTTTTTCTCCCGAATCGGGAGCCCCGGCGGGCAGCCACCGGCGGTCGCATCGTCGATCCGAGGCTAGGCTCTCACTGCTCGCCGCCCGGGGGCTGCGGAGTTCGCAGCCCGTGCGAGGCCGCCGCGACGAAGCGGCGGCGAGACCACGCGCGAGACGTGGGCCGGATGACGACGCGAGAAGGGGAGACCGATGTTTCGCGTGCTCGTCCTGCTCGGGTCGCTCTGCGCCCTCGGAACCACCTGCATTCCCTCACCGCCGCCGCCGCTCACGGTCGAATCGCTCGCGCGCCCGGTCGGCTTCCTGGACGAAGTCCAGCCCCTGCTCGATCGACGCTGCGTCGTCTGCCACTCCTGCTACAACGCCGCGTGTCAGCTCAAGCTCAGTTCCTACGAAGGCATCGCGCGGGGCGGCAGCAAGCAGGCGGTCTACTCCTCCTCCCGACTCGAACCACAGCAGCCCACGCGCCTGTTCTTCGACGCCCAGACGACCGCGGAGTGGCGCGCCCTCGGATTCCACAGCGTGATCGAGAGTCGGGCCGAGTCCCCCGCCAACGACGCCACCCTCCTCTACCTGCTCGAGGCCAGGCAGCGAGCCCCGCGTCTGAGCGGCGAGTACCGGGCCGAGGCGACAAATCCGACCTGCTCCGCGGACGCTACGGAGACGGGCCGGTTTCTCTCACGTCACCCCGATCGCGGCATGCCCTTCGGATTTCCCCCGCTGTCGCCGGACGAGCACGGCGTATTGGCGACCTGGCTCTCGCAGGGGGCTCCGGGACCGGACGACGCCGAACAGGCGGCCCTCACCTCGCCCACGCCTGTCGAGGCGTCCGAGATCACGCGATGGGAAGCATTCCTCAATCGCAACGACGCCAAGCACGTGATGACCGCTCGCTACCTCTACGAGCATCTCTTCCTGGCCCACCTGCGATTTGCCGACATCGGGTCCGACGCCTTCTTCGAACTCGTCCGTTCGAAGACGCCGCCGGGAGAACCGCTCTCGCTGATCGTGACCCGCCGACCCTACGACGATCCAGGCACGGATCGGGTCTACTACCGATTCCGCAAGATCCACGCGACGATCGTCCACAAGACCCACATGGTCGTCGAGATCGGAGAGGAGACCCTCGCCCGTTATCGGGAACTCTTCATCGAGACGGAGTGGTTCGGTACCCCCCGACCCATGCCCTACGGAGTCGGCGTCGGTGCCAATCCCTTCACGATCTACGCGCAGATCCCGGCACGCGTGCGCTACCAGTTCCTGCTCGACCACTCCGAGTACATCATCCGGACCTTCATTCGCGGCCCCGTCTGCAAAGGGCAGGTCGCGCTCAACGTGATCCACGATCATTTCTGGGTGATGTTCATGGATCCCGACGCGGATCTGACGGTCCGCCATCCGGACTTCCTGATCACCCAGGCCTCGAACCTGCGTCTGCCCAACGAAGAGGGGAGTGACGAGGCCCTGATCGACACCTTCGCCGACGGCTACCGCAAACGCTACGTGGAGTTCTACAAAGCGAAGACCCGGCTCTACGACGAGATGGTTCCGGAGGGCCAGGGAATCGAGTCGATCTGGCCGGGCCGGCGCGCCGCCGATGCGCCCATGCTCACCGTCTATCGCCACTTCGACAGCGCCTCGGTCCACGGGGGCGCGCTCGGCCGTCTCCCCCGCACGCTCTGGCTGATCGACTACTCGCAGCTCGAGCGGATCTACTACGCCCTCGTCGCGGGGTTCGACGTCTTCGGCAACGTGTCCCACCAGGTGAACGTCCGCCGCTACATGGACTACCTGCGTGTCGAGGGCGAGCTGAACTTCGTCCATCTCCTGCCACCCGATCTGCGCGCGCCGACCCTCCGTTCCTGGTACATCGGCGCGGGCGCGGTCGAGGACACGAAGAGCATGGACATCCTGAGCGGCCGCGGAACCCGGGTCCGCTACGAGACCGCCGACCCCAAGCGCGAGCTGGTCGAGCGGATCGTCGGCGAGCGCCTGTTGGAATCGATCGGAGTGGCATTCGATCCCATCAACTATCATCGCGACGGCCACTCGCCTGCCCTGCCCACGAGCTTCGATAGCCACGAGGACGTGCTGGACGGCTTCCGCGCCCTGACGGCCCCCGGCCCAGGCTTCATCAGGCATCTCAATGGCTCCGAGGTCAACGTGCTCTTCGTGCGATTGCGCGGCTTCGAGGGCGCCGATCGATTCTTCTCGATCGTCATCAACCGCTGGCACGACAACGTGACCTCGCTCTTTTTCGAAAAGCGGACTCTCGACCCGTCCAGGGATACGATCGACTTCCTGCCGGGAAGCATCGGGTCCTACCCGAACTACTTCCTCGACGTCTCGGCGTCGGACCTCCCGGACTTCTTCGACATGCTCGCGAACTTCGACGGCTCGGATGAGTACGTCGCGAAGCTCGAGAAGTACGGGATCAACCGGGCGGATCCGCGAGTCTGGGAGCTCTACGACTGGTTCCAGGCAAAGCTCTACGAGGCCGATCCCGTCGAAGCCGGTCTCTTCGACCTGAACCGCTACCACCCGCTCGCCATCACGAGATGAACCGCGAGACGGCGGGCCTTCGGACTGGACCGCATGGCCCGGCAGGCCCGCTGCTCCCCTGATTCGTCTATCCTCCCGCGCGGAGGTCCCCAATGTACGAGCACATCCTCTCGCCCGTCCGGATCGGCGGCATGGAGCTTCGCAACAGGATCGCCATGTCCGCCATGGGGGTCGAGATCAGCGACGAGGACGGCCATGCGCGCGAGCCCATCATCGCCTACTACGAGGAGCGGGCGCGGGGCGGGGTCGGATTGATCGTCACCGAGGTCTGCGCCGTCGCCTATCCGCGAGGCGCCACCGCCCATCGCCAGCTCGCGGTCTCGAGCGACGACTACCTCCCGGGACTTCGAGAGCTGACGGATCGCGTGCATCGGCACGGCGCGAAGATCGCGCTGCAGCTCGTCCACCACGGCAAGGTCTCGCGGGTCGACGTGAAGGAGGGCCGGGAGCTCCTGATGCCTTCGACGCCGCGCTTCCACGGCGCCATGGACATGGCGGAGGGCCTCTCGGCGGAGGAGCTCGGATGGCTGATCCGGGCCGCCGGCGGGATGGCGAAGCCGAAGATCCGGGAAGCGACGAAGGAGGACGTCGAGTGGCTGATCGACGCCTTCGCGAGCGCGGCGGAGCGAGCGCGGCGGGCCGGCTTCGACGGCGTGGAGCTGCACGCTGCCCACGGATACATCCTCTCCGAGTTCCTCTCCCCGGCCTGGAACTTCCGGGAGGACGAGTACGGGGGCAGCCGCGAGAACCGGGCGCGCCTGCTCTGCGAGGTGATCCGGGCCGCGAAGCGCCGGGCGGGCTTGGATTTCCCGATCTGGGCGCGCATCGACTGCCGCGAGTTCCGCACGCCCGGTGGAATCACGACGGAGGACGCCATCCGCACGGCGGAGCTCGCATCCGAGGCCGGTGCCGACGCGATCCACGTCTCGGCCTACGCCGACTCGACCTCGGGCGTCGGCTTCACCGAGGCGCCTCTCGTCCATCGGGAGGCGGGCTACGTCGACGAGGCCGCGGCGATCAAGGCGCGGATCGACATCCCCGTGATCGCCGTCGGTCGGATCGAGCCCGAGCTGGGCGATCGCCTGATCCGGGACGGCAAGGCCGACGTGATCGCGATGGCGCGCAAGCTGCTGGCGGATCCGGCGCTGGCCCGGAAGCTCGCCGAGGGGCGACCCCAGGACATTCGCCCCTGCATCTACTGCTACACGTGCGTGGCGCAGCCCTTCTTCGATCGCCAGGTACGCTGCGCCGTGAATCCGATGACGGCGAACGAGGACACGCTCGGAACCGCCGAGCGGCAGCGGACGGCGCAACCCCGACGCATCCTGATCGTGGGCGGTGGCCCGGCCGGACTCGAGGCGGCGCGCCTGGCGGCGCTTCGCGGCCACGACGTCGTGCTCTGCGAGAAGGCCGAGCAGCTCGGAGGCACGCTGCGCTTCGCGGCCCTGGTCTACGAGCCCAACGAGCGGTTGCTCGACTGGCTGATCGGACAGGTCCGAAGGCTCGAGATCGACGTGCGCCTGGAAACGGAGGTGACACCGGCACTCGTCCGCGAGATCGCGCCCGACGAGATCCTCGTCGCCGCGGGCGCCCGACGCGCCAAGCCGTCGATTCCGGGCGTGGAGCTCGATCACGTCTTCGACGGGGACGATCTCCGCTCGTTGCTCACGGGTCAGGGAGACGCCGAGGCCTCGAAGAAGCTCTCGCTCTTCGGGCGCTTCGCCGTCCGAGCCGGTCGGGCCGTGGGCATGACCTCGTCGCCCTCCGCGCTGCGGGAGGCCTCGAAGGCCTGGATGCCGGTCGGCAAGACGGTGGTGGTCGTCGGTGGAGGGTTGGTGGGACTCGAGCTGGCGGAGTTCCTCGCCGAACGCGGCCGGCGCGTCACGATCCTCGAAGAGGGACCGAAGCTCGGCCTCGAGATGGCCCATCCGCGGCGTTGGCGCGTGCTCGACGATCTACGGCGGCTGGGCGTCGAGATCGTCCCCAACGCCCGCGTCCACACGATCGCATCGGACGCAGTGGACTACGAGCTCGAGCTCTCCGAAGGCGAGCGACTTGCGGCCTCGGTCGACGCGGATACGGTCGTTCTGGCCATCGGTCTCGAGGCGAATCCCTCGGTCGCCAATGCGCTCGCCGGACTCGGGATTCCGACGCACGAGATCGGGGACGCCTCGGGAGTCGGCTATCTCGAGGGCGCCATCCGCGACGGATTCCACGCCGCGCTCGGTCTCTGAAGACCTTGGCCCCGATTCCGTGCTCTCACGGCCCGTCGTCTCGAGGAAGATTCCGATGCAACAACGACAGCGTTCCCGCCTCTGCGTGCCGGACCCCGCGGCGTCCTCGCGAATGTCTTCCGGCGGGCCTTCGAAAGCGAAGGGGCGAGGATTGCCATTCCGCACCCTGGGGCCCTGGATGCTCCTCGGCCTGGTGGCTTTGGGGGCGGGCTGTGCCCGATTCGCCGGTCCGGCCGGCTCCGACGGCGCCCGCGCGCCGTCGGAGGAGTCCCCGCCCACGGTCCGCCTCCTTCACGGGACCCGCCAGCTCACCTTCGCCGGCCGCCGTTCCGGGGAAGGTTATTTCAGCCAGGACGGACGCGAGATCGTCTTCCAGAGCGAGCGCGAGGCCGGCAACCCCTTCTACCAGATCTACCGGATGGACCTCGAGACGGGCGAGACCAGGCGCATCTCGACCGGTCGTGGACGCACCACCTGCGGCTGGATCCATCCAGACGGCGAGGCGACTCTCTTCGCCTCGACCCACCTCGATCCCGATGCCCGGGCCAAGCAGGAGCGTGAGCTCGAGGAGCGCGCGCGAGGAGAGTCAAGGCGTTATGCCTGGCGCTTCGACGATCACTACGATCTCTTCCTCTCTCATGGCGGCGGCCCGCTCGAAAGGCTGACGAAGGCTCAGGGGTACGATGCCGAGGGCGCCTTCTCTCCAGATGGACGCAGGATCGTCTTCGCCTCCAACCGTCATGCCTACGGTGCAGCGCTCTCGCCCGAAGAGCGGGAGCGGCTCGCCGAGGACCCGTCCTTCTTCATCGACCTCTACCTGCTCGATGTCGCCTCGGGCGAGACCCGCCGGCTGACCCACTCCTCCGGATACGACGGCGGCCCCTTCTTCAGCCCAGACGGCGAGCGGATCGTCTGGCGCCATTTTTCGGAGGACGGTGCCCGAGCGGAGATCCACTCGATCGGAATCGACGGCCGCGAAGAGAGGATCCTGACCCGGTTGGGCGTGATGTCCTGGGCGCCCTTCTACCACCCATCGGGCGACTACGTGATCTTCACGACGAATCTTCACGGCTACGACGACTTCGAGCTCTATCTCGTCGATACGGAAGGTCGTCTGGACCCGGTCCGGGTCAGCGAGCATGAGGGCTTCGACGGCCTTCCGGTCTTCTCGCCCGATGGAAACCGACTGCTCTGGACGAGCAACCGCACGCCAGACGGACGCAGCCAGCTCTTCCTGGCGGAGTGGGACGATGTTGCGGCGCGGGCGGCGCTCGGACTCCCCCCGGCTGCCGCGCCCCTACCCGTCCCCCTGCCGCGGGCGACCGATCCCTCGATCAGAGCCAACGACCTCGCGGGCCACGTCGCTGCGCTGACGGACCTGCGCATGGAGGGGCGTCGTGCGGGCACGGCGGGCGCCGAGATCGCCGCGCGCTTCCTCGCCCGCGCGATGCAGGCGATCGGCCTCGAGCCTGCCGGCGACGAGGGCCACTTCCAGCACGCCTTCGACTTCACCGCGGGCATCTCCCTCGGGCCCGACAACCGGATCCTGCTCGAGCCCGCACGAGCGGAGGGAGACGAGGGCACCAACCGGCCCGACATCGAGCATCACGACCGGGGTGAGATGGCGCAATCCATTCCCGCGTCGACGGAGATCGACCGGGATTGGCGTCCCCTCGCCTTCTCCCGAACCGGCGACATCGCGGCGAGCGAGATCGTCTTCGCCGGCTACGGGCTGGTCGCACCGGCGAGCGGCGGCCTCGGGTCGATCGACAGCTACGCAGACCTCGAGGTCGAGGATCGCTGGGTGATGGTCTTCAGGGATCTACCCCAGACGATCGAGGGCGAGGCCCGCCAGCATCTGCAGCGATACGCGAGTCTTCGACACAAGGCGATGATCGCCCGGGACCGCGGGGCGCGAGGCGTCCTCTTCGTGAGCGGCCCCCACGGCCGGTTCCGCGAGGAGCTCATCCCCCTGCGCTTCGACGCTTCGCTGGCGGGAACACGGATCGGTGTCCTCTCTCTGAGCGACCAGCTGGCCGAGCAGATCCTGCGCGGCGCCGGAAGAGGTCTCGAAGCCATTCAGCGCGAGGCCGACGAGACGCCCGGAACCGTTGGCTTCCCGGTGCCGGGCATCGCGCTCGGCGTCCAGGTCGACCTCGTACTCGATCGCACCGAGGGTGCGAACGTGATCGGTCGACTGCAGGTCGGACCGCGACCCAGCGAGCAGGTGGTCGTACTCGGAGCCCACTACGATCATCTCGGTCATGGCGAGGGCTCGAGCTCCCTCGCGAGGGGCGACGAGGTCGGCGCGATCCATCCCGGGGCGGACGACAATGCCTCGGGCGTCGCGGTGCTGCTCGAAATCGCCGAGGAACTCGTCCATCGACGCGACCAGGGGATCTACCTGGGCGAGCGGGACTTCATCTTCGCCGCCTGGTCCGCGGAGGAGATCGGCCTGATCGGCTCCGATCGCTGGCTCGAGGATTCACTGAGCCCCCAATCGAGTCCCCACGCGAGTCCTCACGCGAGTCCCCACGAAGGGGATCGGGGACCGATCGCCTATCTGAACTTCGACATGGTCGGCCGGCTGCGCGACAGCCTGATCGTCCAGGGCCTCGGATCGAGCTCCGAATGGCCCGCCCTGCTCGAGCGCGCTGCCGCGCCCCTGGACCTCGCCGTCTTCCCCCAGCACGACAGCTACCTGCCCACAGACGCCACGAGCTTCTACACACGGGGCATCCCGATCCTGAGCGCCTTCACCGGCGTCCACTCCGAGTACCACACCCCGAGAGATCGACCCGAGCTGCTGAACCTCGAGGGCGCGGTCCGGATCGGCCGGCTCTTCAGCCGGATCGCCCAGAGCCTCTCGAGCGCCACCACGCCGCCTCCCTACACGGCCCAGCCCGCTCCGAGCGGCGGGGGGGCGCGGGCCGGCCTCCGGGTCTTCCTCGGGACCGTCCCCGACTACGCACAGACCGACGTCCGCGGCGTCCGGCTCTCTGGCGTCGCACCCGGAGGTCCCGCGGAGGAGGCCGGCCTTCGCAGCGGGGACGTCATCGTCGAGCTCGACGGACGCCCGATCGAGAACCTCTACGACTACACCTACGCCCTCGATGCCTTGCGGGTGGGTGAGCCGGCCCGGATCGTCGTCGAGCGCGCGGGAGAACGGCAAACCCTCGAGATCGTGCCCACGTCGCGAGAGTGAGGCGATCCCCGCGCCTACCTGCGAGCCGATCTCGCCCTCGGCGACTCTGAGGCGAGCCCAAGGCGGGAGCCGCGCGGAGCCTGCTAGTCTGGTCGAATGCAGAGTGAGATCTCAGCGCGATTCCGGGCCCTCGCCGGTCTGCCGGAGAGCCTCGAGGGCCTCGCCGAGGGCGCGCTCGTGCTGGCCGCCGAGGCGCGGCCCGAGCTCGACATGGCGGGAGCGCTCGAAGCCCTCTCAGGGATCGCGGAACGTACCCAGCCCCTCGTCGAGGCCGCCGCGACGCCGACCGCCGCGGTCCACGCGCTGAATCACGCGCTCTTCGAACTCGAAGGATTTCGCGGCAACCAGGCTCGCTACGACGACCCCATGAACAGCTTTCTCGACGTCGTGCTCACGACCCGACGAGGCCTGCCGATCACTCTCTCGATCGTCTACGTGGAGATCGCGCGCCGCCTCGGGCTCGAGGCCCATGGCATCGGATTCCCGGGACACTTCCTCGCCAAGGTGGTCGGAGTAGACGATCGACGCGAGCGCGAGATCATCGTCGATCCCTTCTTCGGTCGGACGCTCACACTCGGCGACTGTGCCGAACGCCTGCGCGCGGCAGCGGGCGAAGACACGCAGCTCGACCGCCGCTGGCTCAGGCCCGCGACGGCGATCGAGATCTACGTTCGCATGCTCAACAACCTGAAGCTGGTCTATCTGAGACGCGGGGACGGCATGGCCGCCCTGGGATGCTTCGATCGAATCCTCGTCCTGGCGCCCGAAGCGGCTCTGGAGCTCCGGGATCGGGGCCTGCTGCTCGAGCGTCTGGGCTGCGTCCTGCCGGCTCTCGACGACTACACGCGCTTTCTCGAGCTCGCGCCTCGCCACGAGAGCGCGCAGGCCATCCGTCGACGCCGCGACGCCCTCGTCCACCGCAAGCCGACCGTCCATTGAAGAAACCCGCCTACGAAGAGGCGACGAGGCTCGGGCGTGTCAGGGATCGGCGCTGATGCCGGGCACAGACCTCAGGAGGCGGAGACCAGCGCTGCCACGTCGTCGACCAGCCGGCCGATCTCGGTGTCGAGGTTGCTGTAACGGATGGCGAAGGTCGAGCCGTCCTGGCGTACCACCTCCCCGGAAAGCTCGAAGGGGGAGACGGGCTGGATGAAGATGTAGAGCCGGACCTTGGTGCCGATCGCCGGGAGCACGCTGGCCCCGTCCAGGCGTGCGCCGGAGCGCGAGAGGTTCACGAGGGTTCCCGCTCCTTCCTGTTCGCCAGTCGAGCAGAGCACGTCGAAACGCGTGCGAAAACGCGGGTGGTTGCGACGCTCCACGACCTCTCCTCCGAAAAGCTCTCGATTAGTGGAATCGGCCGGACCCGAATGCTTCTTGAGTCGAAGCGTTTCCCTGTCCGGGACGGAGAGCCGGCCGGAGGCTCGCTCTCGGAGTCAAGTCACGCGATCCGATTCCGATGGGATGGGAGACCTCCGATCCCGGTCGAGGTCCGTGAGGAGGACAATCCGGATGATCGACTTCAGCGTTCTCGAAACGACCCTCGGGACCATCAAGGCCCGAGCGGTGCCCGTCGCGAGCGAGGGGGGCCTCGATGAGGCGTCCCATTCCGCGCATCCGACCCGTCGCTTCGAGGCCCGGCCCGCCGCGCTGCTCCACTGGTGCCGGGGCACCGAGCGGGTGGTGGCAAAGCGGTCAGCCGGAGAGGGGACGACCGTGTTCGCCGGATTCGAGCGCTTTTCCCGCGCTCGGTTCGCGGCATCCCGCTACCTGCAGATCCGATCCGCCTGCGATGAGCTCTTCGTCTTCGGGCAGCCGGACGCCGAGCTCTCCTTCCCCGTGACCCGGGCGCTGGAGATCGAGCGTGGCCCCCTGCTCCGCGAGTGGTTCCTGATCGTCGTCTCCGACCGCTACAACGGCCTGCTGAGCGCCCGCGATCTCGATGGCTTCGATACCCGGGTCCCGCCCTCGGAGCGGCGATTCGAGGGCGTCATCACCCATCATCGGGAGACGATCCAACACGTGGCGGAAGCGCTTCGCGATCGGATGGAGGCGCGTCCTTAGGCCCAGTGGCCGATCGACGCGGCGGTGGATCGGCCAGCGACGACTGCGCTGACTCCCGTCCATGCGACTCGTTCGACCCGCCCGACCCGCGCGACTCACTCGGCGCACTCGGCGCGTCCGGCGGGTCCGGCGCACCCGACTCGATCCGCAGCCGCCCGGCCGGCGCCCGGCCCTCTTTGTCGACCCCGAAGTAGAGCGTCTGGTGGGGGAAGGGAATCTCGATCCCGCGCGCATCGAAGGCATGCTTCAGGCGGCGGTTGAACTCGCGACCGGTCGGGAACTGCTCGATCGGCCGCGTCTTGATCCGGACGCGGATCATCACGGCCGAGTCGCCGAAGCCCTGGATGCCCATGAATTCGAGGGGCTCCAGGATGCGCCAGCCCCACTCGGGATCCGCCCGCATCTCCTCGAGGACCTCCCGCATGATCTCGACGCACTCGTCGGTGTTCTCCCGGTAGGCGACCCCCACGTCCGTCAGATAGTAGGAGAAGTCCTTCGAGAGATTGCGCACGACGTCGACGACGCTGAAAGGGACCGTGTGAAGCACACCCGAGAGATCTCGATGACGGATGCTGCGGATGTTGATCGCTTCGACCACGCCCGTATGGCCGGCGACCTCGACGAGATCCCCCACCGCGATCGCGTCTTCGAGCAGGATGAAGACGCCCGTGATCACGTCCTTCACGAGAGTCTGGGCGCCAAAGCCGACGGCGAGCCCCAATATGCCGGCGCCGGCGATCAGCGGACCGATGTTGACGCCGATCTCAGCCAGGACCGACATGCTCACGCATGCCACGATCACGATCATCAGGGCGCTGCGGGCCAGCGGCAGCAACGTCCGGGCGCGGGCGCGCTGGGCCGTCCGGGATTGCGCGCTCTGGCCTCCGTCTCCTCCGTTCTCGCCGAGCAGGCGCTCGATCACGATCTGCGCGCCCTCCCAGGCGCCGAGGCCGAGTAGCAGAACGAGCCCGATCCGGGCGATTCCCGTGAGCAGGAGCCGCGTGGTCTCGTGCGCGAGCAGCGGCAGCGTCTCCACGCTCCACGCCGCCAGGGCCACGAGGAGGGTGACCAGCCAGACGACCGTATTGGCAATGCCGCGCGCGAACGGCTGGTATCGGCTCGCCCGTCGCTCGAGGTCCGGGTAGCGCTGGCGCAGTGGCTCGCCCACGCGGAAGATGCGATTCACTCCCTGTCCGGCTGCCCGGGTCATCAGCAGGCCGAGGAGCAGAGCGATCACGCTGCCGATCGTGCCCTGCAACAGGAAGACGAAGCCGCCCGGCAGGTCGAGCACCCAGATCGAGAAGCCGACGATGAGATAGACGCCCGCCAGCAGATGCCATGTATCGGCCAGGACGCGCCGAGCAGCTCGCCACAGACGGGCGGCGGGACTCGCGGGCGCCTCCGCTGAGCCGCGGATCAGGTTCGCGACCCGCTCGCGACTCTGGAGCAGCAGCACGAAGCCGAGAACCACGAAGGCCAGCGCCACCACGTGGGACAGGGCCGCGACGGCAGCCGCCGAAGCCCCGACCTCACGCGCGATCTGGACGAGAGCAGCACCATAGATCGCCCAGCTCGCGAGCCGCGTCACCCAGACATAAGCGTAGGCTGCCGAATCATCGACCACGGGAATCAATCGCAGCCCCGGCGCCAGGGGAGCAAAGACCGCCCGTGTGAGCACCGCGACACCCCGGGCCGCCACCACCGCCTCGACCCCGACCAGGATCACGCGCCGCAGCGACGGCTCCGGATCCACGAGGATCAGGGCCACGATCACCGCAGCACAGAAAGCCACCAACGGCACGAAATCGATCAGCGTCCGCAGCAGCAGCGGCGGCGCCCGTCGCCAACGACCGCCTTCGATCCCACGTGCCTCGAGCGCCCTTCGAGGCCGCCCGAGCAGCCAGGTCGCCAGCCCAGCCGCGAGAAGACCCGCGCCGATCGCGACCAGGCCGACGATGCCGACCCGGATCCAGAATCCGCGCAGCTCGGGCTCGGCGGCTTGTTGCCGGAGCCAGTTCAGGATCGCCTGCGGCCGAGCCAGCTCGTTGGCGACAGAGCCCAGCCCCGCCGTCATCCCAGCGATGGCCGTGGAGACCGCGTCCACGACGAGCGCCGCGAGCCCCGGCTTGGCGACCTTCGCCTGCGCCTCATCGTGGACGGCGGCGAGCGCACGGAGCTGATCCACCAGCCGAGCTCGCGCCTGGTCGTCCTCGAGCGTCGCCAGGAGTTCCTCGAGCGTCTCGCGCGACAGCTCGGATCCACCGCTCGCTGCACCCCCCTCCGACGCGCTCCCCGAGGATTCGGTTGCCGCCGAGCCGACCGCGGCCGGCTGCGCCGTCGCCCGGGCACTCGGCCCCAGGATCAAGAACGCGACGATGGCGACGGCCACCCAGAACGAAGTCAGGGTGAGTTTCCGAGGCGATCGGGCGAACGAGCGGGGATATCGGGCGAGGGGGCACACAGACCAATGACGGTAGCGAGGCCGTCCGCCGCCCGGAATGCCCGAGAGGCACAGTCCGAGCCGAACTCGCTCTCAGACGCCCGCCCCCCGCTGGCGCCCCGGGCAGGAGTCGAACCTGCGACCCGCTGCTTAGAAGGCAGCCGCTCTATCCGCTGAGCTACCGGGGCCCCGGGGCGAGGGTAGCGCGGCTCGCCGCGGGCGGGCGAAAGCACTCTACGACGACCTCGACCCACGAGTTCCCGCGAGTTCCCCAGCCGTTCGGCGCACCCGGCCGCTTCCAGGCGCCGCCGCGCCGCCGGTCGAGGCTTTCCCGGACAGTGCCGTCTCCGCGCGACAGGCGTCTCCGCGCAACATGCGTCGGCGATCGGAAGAGCACCGGTCGCGATCGGCGCCGCTATCCTCGGAGAGCCCTCTGCAAGCCGATCGATTGCGTCGAGTTCGGCTGTTTCACGGCTGGCTGAGTCAGGAGCTGGACGAAAGGTCGAACGATGAAGAGCGAGGTCGGATTCATGCAGCGTTTCAGATGGACGCCACTTGTGGCGAAGAAGATGAAGCCGGACGAAAGCGCCAGCGCCCCGGGGTCGATGGCGCGTTGGCTCTTCGCGGTCCTCGTGTTCGTCGTCCTCGCGCCGTATCCGACCCGTGCCGATCCGACTCCCACGGAGAAGCCGAGTCTCGCGGTCTACAAGACCCCGACCTGCGGCTGCTGCACCGCCTGGATCGACCATCTTCGGGCGGACGGCTTCGATGTGGAGGCGACGGACCTCGAGAGCCTGGCGATCGTCAAGGCGAGCAACGGGGTGCCCCGACCGTTGGCCTCTTGCCATACGGCCCTGATCGAAGGCTATGTGATCGAAGGGCACGTTCCAGCCCAGGATATCCGTCGGCTCCTCCGGGAGCGGCCCGCGATCTCGGGCCTCGCGGTTCCCGGGATGCCTCTCGGATCGCCGGGCATGGAGCATCCGGATCCGGCGCGCCACGAGGACTACGAAGTGCTCTCCTTCGGTCCCGGCGGCGTCGCGGTGTTCGCGCGCCACAAGGCCGGATCCCAACCCCCGGATGCACCCGCGAGCCACTGACCGGTCGCCGGCGGAAGCGCCGAACAATGCGAATGGGGCCGCGCCGCGGGCGCGATCCTTCAGCTTTGAATGTAGCTTTTTACCATCGCTCCTGACCTGATCGCCGATACGCATTCGATCGTCCCCTCCGGGCAGCGCCCTTGCCCGCCCCGCGCGCCCCAAAGCCCGGAACCGAGCCTAAAAAGCCCCATGGGATTCAGCTACTTAGGAGAACACCCCGCCTCCCTCGCGGCGCCCGGGCGCTATCCTGTGCGCTCCTTCGCAACCCGCTCGACACGCTGAGATGAACTGCCATGAACCGGATTCGCGCTGCACGACAAGCTCTCGGATGGACCCAGAACGATCTCGCCCGGAAGGCCAACGTCTCACCGCGCACCATCCATGCCGTCGAGAAGGGACGTCCGTGTCGCCAGGCCACCAAGCGACACATCCTGAACGCACTCGGCGTGCCGTGGGAGCTGCGTGACGAGTACTTCGTGCGCGCTCGCAGCGTCCGACGTCCCGCCGCGACCGCCGCCGCGGCGAACGAGAGCGCACGGAGCGCCTAGCGGCGGGACCCGATCAGCCGGACGAGGCGCGTCGACTCCTCCATCACACGATTCGTCGTCCGAGTCATGAACGCGGACAACACGTCGGCCCGAGCCTCCCGTCGATCGACCGCCCCGAGCGCGATCGCCTCCGCCTCTGCCTGCAGGCGATCTGTCTCGATCCGCGATGCCAGCTTCGCCCACTCGTCTCGCAGGATCGGAAGCGATCGATCGTAGTCCGTCGCCGCCTGCTCCTGCAGCGTGCGCATCGATTCCCAGACCGATCTGGCCCTCGGCCTCGGTTTTGGGTCCGAGATCGCCCCGGGCGTCGCCTCCAACGTCGCACCCGATCGAAACGCCTCATCCGACGCGGCGAGGGAGGGGGGTAGCACGCCATCGAGATAGACCGGCATGAAGATGCCCGTACAGGGCGTCGCGAAGGAGATCCAGACCGGCCATGGATCGCCGGAGCCCGCTTCGGGCAGACGCACGACCAGGCTCGCCGTCGTCGTCGAAACCGGATCGGCGTGCATGCAGATGCTGTAGCGATCGGGATCAGAGGGATCGAGAGAGGGTCGCGGCGGCTCCGGACGGCGACCATGATCGCGAAGCCATGTCTTCAACGATTCGACCGAGATCGGCGGCCCGGCGCGCAGGCGATCGCTCGCCTCGACCCGCCGCTCGATCAGGAAGGCCAGCTCGTCCCTGCGCCCGTAGGCCGCCCGGAAATCGAGCCGCCCCGATCCGGACCAATGACCCTCCTGCGCGGCATGGCGTTCGAGGTCGCGGGAGCCGAACTCCCAGTCGTCGCCGAGGGTGAGTGCGTTCGTGAGGCGAGCGCTCTCGACCGAGCGCGCCGCCCAACGCCGCGCCGTCGTCTCGAGCACCCAGGCCGAGCGACCGTCGGCGATCGCGAAGCTGTTCTGGCAGCCGCCATCGCCCTCCGCGGCAAAGGCCGAGCCGCCCTGCCCATGGCTCTCGACCAGGGTCGCGATGATCTCCAGCGCTTCCCGTGCATCGCGTCCGCGTTCGAGACCGAGCCGCACGAGGTCGCTCCCGAGCAGTCCCGGCTGCTGCTCGAGCGGCTCGCAGGACCAGGTCGCCTGGTTCCCGATTGCGACGCCGAGTTCGTTCACCCCCTGCTCGAAGCCCCAGCACCAGACGGGCGAGTGGCCCATCACGCGATAGGTCTCCGCCACCTGATCGATCTCGAGATGGGTGCATCTCAGCCGCGAGCCCCGCGGATGGAAGGCCGCCGGCAGCTGGACGAAGGGCTGGCTCTCGCGGCCCCGCCGATCGCTGTTCTTGGCGAAGAGGGTGGCGCCGTCCAGGGTCCGGGAAGCGCGGGCCACGAAGGAATCCGACATTTCGTCGAGAGGGTATCGCGCCGCCGCCATGCCGCCGCCGCCCGATGCGGCTCTCGCGGACTCTGCTAGCCTCCGACTGCCCTCAGGCTTTCGTGCTTCCCAGGAAGACCACGAAGACGCCTCCCGCGCGCCGGTAGCTCAGCTGGATAGAGCATCAGGCTTCGAACCTGAGGGTCGGGGGTTCGAATCCCTCCCGGCGCGCCATTCCCTCCCCAAAAAATCCGTGCGCGCGAACGCTCGAGGACAGCCATCTCGACTCCCGGACGCGTGCGCCCGCGACGCCCCTTTGGCGACTGCGCGGGGCGGTTGTATTCCTCGCCTCCGACGAGGCGAAGGTCAAGATGGGATTCGCGGGACCCCTGGCCTCCATCCCCATCTTCTTCCTCCTCAACTCCCTTCTCCGCTACCCGGCGTCGGGCGGTCGGAATGTCCGAGATCGCGACCGGGCGCGATTCGGTCCCGGATCCGCTGCTTCAGCTCGCGAAGCTCGGGGAATCGGCCCTCCGTCCTGCGATCGAAAATCACCTCGTCGTCGAGGCGCACGACGAAGACGCCCGCTTGCGAGGCCGGCACGATTGCGACCTCGCCGAGTTCCGACTCGAAAGTCGAGAGCAGCTCCTGCGCCGTCCAGCCCGCCCGCAAGAGCCAGCGACAACGGGGGCAGTACTCGATCTCGATCCGCGGCGGTCGCGCTCGTGTCATCGTCCATTCTCCACTCGCCCGTCGCTATGTTCCGTACGTCGGCGGTCAATCGACTCCGCCCGCGTCAGGAGGGCAGAGATTGCCCGAATACCCGGACCTCACGATCTACGTCGAAGCCCCCTCATCCCGAGTGCGGCGACGAATCCTCGAGTGCCTTCGCGTCCAGGGTCCGGCCCTGCTCCGTTCCGTAGCGCCGCCGGTCCACGCCGTCGAAGCTGCTGCGTGAGGACTGGCCGCGCACCCTCGCGGAGCTCGATGAACGCCGATCTGCACGACGCGCCGACTGATCTGTTTACCAACATCGGAAACTTCCCCTCGACTTTGTTCGACCGTCGGCAGGATGCGAAGCCGTCTCGTCGTATATTAGGAAGGCCAGATCGGGACCGTCGAGATGGCGCCTCGCGGGACGCGGGGCACAACAATCGCTTTACATCCGAACAAGCCTCGGGATAGACTGTATTCGTGTACGCCCGGGCCTCTTCGAAGCCTCGACGAGAGACCGCCTCGTCGATGAGGCAATCCAGGCTTCTACGAAACCTGCGATTCGCGACCGTCATCTCATTGGCCCTGCTCACGGGAGCCTGTGCCTCACTCGAACTCGAGCCGTTCACGGCGTCGGACCTTCCGGCCGTGTCAGGCTCTTCGAATCCTTCCACGCCAGCGCTCGGGGAAGACGAAGGGCTACTCATCCTGGACGTCGAGAGCGACGTCGCGATCGAGCGGATCCTGCTCGATCGGGCCGTAGCGTCGGGTCCGCTTCCGGCCGGCCGCCACGTCTGGCTCGTTCGCGTACCGGCGGGCGACTATCGGTGGTCGCGGATCGAGTTCGGCAACAAGCGTCCCGATGCCCGCCGCTTCGAGCTCTCCGAGCTCGAGACCGATCTCGGGTTCGAGATCGAGCCCGGTGCCATCCACTACGCCGGACAGATCCTGGTCCGGCAGGACTCGCGCTGGCGATCGCCGAGCCGTCTCCCCTGGATCGCCCTCCGCAATCACGCGGCCCGCGCCGTCCGACTGCTGATCGATCGGGAGCCCGGAATCATGGCGGCCTTCCCGATCCGGCACGCCGGCGCGAGCGACGACCCCTTTCTCGACCACTACTCGAGCGAACGGGCCCCACCCCAGCCCTCCAGCCGCCCGAGCGTGACGTCGCGCGACACCGGCGCTCGGGCCACCTCCACTACGAAATCCGTCCGCGACGCGCCTGAAGGCCTCTCCGCCGCCGCGCTGTTCTCGCAGGATGGGATCCATCACGTAATCGCGAGCCCGACCGGAGACTGGCTGCTGGCCCACGCCGTGCAGGGCCGGACCCATGGGCTTCTCTTGCAGGGCCCCGAGCTCGCTACGACCCGCACCGTCTTCGCCGCCGAGAATCCGCTCCTCTTTTTCATGTGGGTCGGCCCGAACCGCTATGTGGCTCTCTACCGGAGCGATCTGGCCGGACTCCGGACACTGCTCGGCCGGATCACCAGAAACGGGGACCGCATCGCTTTCGAGAACGAGTGGCTCGACTCGCCCGGTGGGTTCGTCGCCGGCCTCCCCCTCGTGCCCGACACGATCCTCTGGACACTCGTGGAGGAGGAGCGGAGCACGCTCTACCGGATTCCTGTCGACGAGGATCTCCAGCGTCGCGGCGGACCCGTCCGGCGCAGTGGCGTGCTGGCGGTCGGCGAGAAGATCGCGGCCATCCAGGGACAGGCGCAGCAATGGATCGTCGACCGCCGGGGCGAGCCGCGCGCCGTGCTGCGGTGGGATGGCGAAGACCTGGCGATCCTCGCGCGACCCCGCGGCTCGCGAGCGTTTCGAAAGATCCGTCGATTCGAGCTGATCGACAGGGCGGACAAGATCGTCGAGCTGGTGGCTCTCACCGCCGACGAGGAGCGCCTCCTCGTCCTGGCCCATGGCGACCGGGATACGCGAAGCCTCTTCGAGATGGACATGCGGAACGGACGACTGCTGGATCTCGTCTTCACACTCGAGGGCATCGACCTCTCGGGCGCGATCACGGATCCCTTCACCGGCGCCCTGATCGCCGCAGTCTACGAGGAGGGCGGGGAGACCCGGTTCCACTACCTCGACACCTACGAGACCCGCGAGCTGAGGGCGCTTCGCCATCGCTTTCCGAAAGAAGATGTCCATCTCGTCAGCACGGACCTGCAACGCCGGATCCTGGTCTTCCGGACCTCGGACGCCCGCAACCGCGGCCGCTATCACTTTCTCGACGTCGCGACGGGAGACATCACACCGATCGGAGACAGCGCGTCGTATGTGCAGGAGTCCGACCTCGTCGAGCCCGAGCTCCTCTCGGTCGAGTCCAGGGACGGCCTCCGGATCGAGGCCTTCCTCACGCTACCCCGTCAGATTCCGAGCGGCGGTGTCCCGCTCGTGGTCCAGCCCCACGGCGGCCCGATCGGCGTACGGGACACGCGTCACTTCGATCCTGCCGTCCAGTACCTGGCGAGCTGGGGCTTTGCCGTCCTCCAGGTCAACTACCGTGGATCGAGCGGCTACGGCCTCGCGTTTCGCGAATCCGGCGAGCGGGAGTGGGCCCAGGGCATCGAGGACGACATCGACGCCGCCGTGGAGTCCGTCCTCGCGCGCCCCGAGATCGACGCGAACCGGATCTGCATCGCCGGTGGCAGCTACGGTGGCTTCTCTGCGGTCGCGAGCCTCGCGCGCCATCCCGATCGCTATCGCTGCGGCGCGAGCCTGAATGGCGTGACCGATCTTCTCCTGCTCCTCGAGCAGGGAGAATGCGCCGACAGCGAACCCTGTCGAGAACGACTCGAGGAGATCATCGGTGATCCCGAAGCCGAACGCGGACGCCTGATCGCCCTCTCACCGGCCTATCATGTCAGGGATATCGATGCGCCGCTGCTCGTCGCCCATGGCAACCGGGACTGGCGCGTCCACCCGGATCAGTCGCACCGCCTGATCCTGATGCTCGAGACCTCCGGCAAGCCGCATGAGACCTTCGAGATCGTCGGCGCCGGTCACGCCCTCGCCTCACGGGAGTGGGTCGGCTACCTCCGCACGCTGCGCCGCTTCCTCACACAGCATCTGCTTCCCGGCACCCCCTTCCGGCCCGATCCGATCCCTGAGGAGGGTCCCCTCTGGCTCGTTCCCATCCGATTCGCGGACTGAGCGAATCGACCAGGCCGGATGAGTTGAGCGAGCCCCGGTCGAAGGTTCACCCACCGCGCGACCACCTCAGGCCCTCAGCAGGATTCGTCTTCACCGAAGAAGGGATGAAAGGCAACGCAGATGCCTTCCGCGAGATGATCGGCGTCCTCCAGGCGGTCCTCGATCAGAACGCTTCGCTCCCGCTGCATATCAATGTCGAAGAGGAGGTCGAGCCCCCCGAAGGCGGAGAAGATCTGCTCTCCTTCCGGGTCGTAGACGGCGACCCAGAGCGAGGCGGCGGGGTTCGTGCCCGTCAGACTTCCCAAGCGAGATCCTCGCATCCGTCTCCGGACGCCATCCCATCGAACGGTGCTGCTGCCACTGAGTTCGGCCGTGCGCATCACCATGTTCGGGACGACCACCAGGTCCGGCTCGACCCCGAGCTCGGCGGCGAGGTAGGGAATCGTCTGACCGAAGTCGACGGTGCGGGCGACCGATCGGCTCTGGCCCGAGAGCATCGCCTGATCGGCCCGGACGGCCGCGGCATCGAGCGCTGGACGAAACGCTCGCTTCCGGACCTCGACGACTTCGAGTCCCTTCGCCTCGAGATAGGCGCGCAGCAGATCGGCGACCAGCGCCTCGCCCTTCTCGAGGCCGGTGGGGATCGGCGTCGTCTCATTGAGGGGAACGACGAGCACCGTCTTCTGGCGCCCATCGAAGGCCCGCCCAGGCAGCAGCGTGTACTCGTGCCGCGGCCCCTTCGAGGCGCCGCAGCCCAGGACCGGGACCGCGACCAGAACAAGCACGACACACGACAGACAACCCCGGCGCCCGGAACCGATCATCCCCCACCCCTCCTCGTCTCCGACCCGACTCGGACCGGCTCGGCGTTGCGGCGCGCCGCGCCGCGCCGCGAAACCGAGCAGCCCATCGACCGGGCCACCGGGCCGCTGGCCGCTGGCCGCTGGCCGCTGGCCGCT
>CAYWGW010000031.1:0-1715 GCA_964457385.1 uncultured Spirochaetaceae bacterium | reverse complement strand
GGCCGCTGGCCGCTGGCCGCTGGCCGCTGGCCGCTCAGCATAACGCGATGAAGTCGAGTGCGGCAACGCGAAAGTGGGTGGGGCGAGGATCGGAGAAGCGACGTGAGGGACGGATTGAGCCGGATGGATGAATGTCCCCGTGACCGGCGTAGCGCCCGATCGTCGCCGAAGAGCCCTCAGGCTCCTCGGCGACGCCGCATGAGTCGGACCAGCCCGAGCATCAGGAAGGGCTCGACACCGACCAGACCGCAGGCTCCGAATCCGACACCGCCCTCCGAGCTGCTGCCGGTCTGCAGATCCGCAGGGCGCGTCGCGGCCTCTTCGCCCAGCTGGACCGCCAGCACGTCGCTGGCGCCGTCGGCGCGGAGACGCGGGACCGTCGTGCCGCTGCGACCATCTCGAATGGGCCGGCCGGTGATCCGGAGGGCGTTCTCGATCTCGCCGACCGTCGCACCCGGGGCACGCTGACGAAGCAACGCGATCGTCCCCGAGACGTGGGCTGCTGCGAAGGAGGTCCCACCGGCCAGGATCGTGTCGGCAGCGAGATCGGCCGTCTCGATCGACTCACCCGGCGCGAGCAGCGACAGGAAGGGAGCCGAGTTGGAGAAGCTCGAGACCTCGTCGCCGTCGTTCGAGGAGCCGACGGAGAGCACATTGGAGAGACAGGCCGGCATGGTCAGCGCATCCGTCCGCCGCTCGTTGCCCGCCGCCGCGACCGCGACCACCCCCGCCTGGCGAAGCCGTTCGATCGCCGCTCGCTGAGCGCCCCCCGCCTCGTCGCAGGCGGACTGGTTCGTGTGGAGGTCGCTGCCAAAGGCCAGATTGACGGCGGCGATCGGCATCCCGTCGGTCCGCAGGGAGAGGACGTACTCCAGACCGGCGAGGATGTCGGATGCGAAGGCGCCCGGCGCCCCGCCGACGTCGCTGAAGACCTGGACCGAGATCAGCTCGGCCGCGGGTGCCACGCCCACGAGCCCGAGACCGTCGCCCACGGCGACACCCGCCACGCGGGTCCCGTGGCCGCAGCCTGCGATCGGACAGGCCGCTCCAGCCCCGGCACCAAACATCTCAGCGCGGCCGTTCGGACAATCGCCCAGCCGCGAGAAGCAGGCTTCCTGCGCCCGCACCCGTCCCGCCAACATCGGATGCGTCCGCTCGATGCCCGTGTCGAGTAGTGCGACGACCTGTCCCTGGCCCTCGAATCCCGTCTGCTGGAGGAGATCGGCACCGATCCGGGGAATCGAGGAGTCCAGGCTCGGCCGATGCGCCACGTCCGACTCGATCCGCTCGACGAAGCCCGCCTCGGCGAGTCGGCGCAGGGCCTCGGGCCCGACCCGCGCCGACGCGAAGCCCACGCGCGGGAAGACCCGCAGATCGCTCCAGTCCGAGTCGGCGGCAGCACCACCGCCCTGTGTCGTACCGGAGAGGATCTCCGCGATGCGATCGGAGGCCAGGGTCTCGTTCATCACACCGGGCACAGCGCTGAAGACCACCCAGGCACTTCCATCGCGAGAGACCTCGTCGATCAGGCCCGGCGTCAGGTAGAGCGATCGGCTCGCGCGGACCGTGCGAAGGGTTTCTTCGAGCACGTCGCGGCGGATGGCCTCGGACTCACCGTCCAGGTGCAGGCCGGTCGTCGGATCCGGTTCCGGCGGAGTCGGCTCGGCCGGCGGCGGTTCGGGGGCGGGGGCGGGCGTCGGCTCCGGCTCGGGTGC
>CAYWGW010000030.1:0-28777 GCA_964457385.1 uncultured Spirochaetaceae bacterium | reverse complement strand
ACCGCGAAGCTCAGGCGCTGTGCGCCCCAACCCGGCCGGCCGAGGGCCGCCGTGAGATCGGTAGAAACGAAAGGAGAGGGGGAGGCGAATAGACGGAAGACCTGTAATTTGAGTGCTGTCGCTGTTCGCGGATGCGGTCGGGCGGCGGGATGGAAGTCCGATGGTCTCGAACAGGATCTCGAAGAGCCTCGCCTTCTGGGTTGCAGGCCTGCTCGTCTTCGCGCTCGATCGATTCGGGAAGCAGTGGGCGCTGCAGACCCTCGAGCCGGGCGAGCGGATGGCGCTGCTGGGGCACCTGCTCGGCCTCGCGCATGTGCGGGTCCCAGGGGCAGCCTTCGGATGGATGGACGGTTGGGAGAGCACGACCCAGCTCGCTGTTCTGGCTCTGCTTTCGCTCGCCTGCGCGGTGATCGTAGTGGGCTTCTATCGTGGGCTGGGCCACGGGGAGGTCGGGAGCGGCGCGGCCCTGGGTGCATTGCTGGCGGGTGTGCTCGGAAACTTCATCGATCGGCTGCAGTACGGTGCTGGAATCGATTTCCTGCATCTCGGACCGACCACCGCCCGCGGGCTTCCCGACTTCGATGTCTCGGATCTGGGGATCATGCTGGGGGCGGGCACCCTCATCGTCGAGCTGCTCGTGTCGGAGATGGCGACCCGCGCCCGGGAACGCCCAACGCGTTGACGCGCTGACGCTCTGACACGCACCCAGGCTTCCCGTCGTTAGGCGAGCGCGGGAATCGGACCGATCCGGCGGACGATCCCTGCCGGATCCCGTGCGTCGGCCCCCGCCTTCTCGAGGGGGCCGATGGTGCAGTCATCACATGTGGTTTCACAGCGTGCGTCTCGACAGAGACAGCATGGGTCCATGCGCCCGCGAACCCGTCAATTGGGCGCCGCCGAATCGACGTTCTCCAGAGCGGAAGACTCGGCGCGCCCGGATCCAGCTCGCCAGCTCACCGTCCTCCGCACCCGATTCGAGTGAATCGTCTTTCAGAACGCCGCTCTGCATCGCTTGAGGCATACACGTGAGAGCGTTGGCACGCAGGACTTTCGAATCCTTCCATTTGATTTGTTGACATCTCTCCGGCGTTTGCGGTAGTAAAGTGCCTACCCCCTGGCCTCGCGGATCTTCCTCACACCGCGCCGTGCGTCGTCGATCCTCGAGCCCGAGCTTGATCGGTAACATCGAAGCGATGAAGATCTCCGTCATTCGCTCTGCCCTGCTGGATCGGTCGACGCTTCGTGTGCGCCGATCGGCCCGCGCGAGGCGGCCCGCGAGTGCCGTGAACGCCGCAAATTCCGTCAAAGGCTCCCAAGCTCGATTCTGGATGGTCATCAGGGGCGGATCGGCTCGGCCTCCGTGTCGTGTGCGGAGCGCATCGATGCGAGGCCGCGGATAAGCATTGGATAATCGGACAGACGTCGTGACTCGGACGAAGACAGGGGGGAAGCCGTGGCGAAGAGTTCAGGCAAGCCGAAGAGCGACTACGCGATCCAGACCGTTTCGAATGCGCTCCAGATGCTCGAGGCCCTCCAGACCGAGACCGAGATCGGGGTCAGCGAGCTCGCCCGCCGGCTCGGTCTCCACAAGAACAACGCCTTCCGTCTGCTGGCCACCCTCGAGCTATCCCACTTCGTCCAGCAATCGCCGACCACCGAGCTCTACCGTCTCGGACCCGCCTGCCTCTCCCTGGGGCGTGCCTACTCGCGCAACCACACCCTGATGCGAGAGGCGCGACCGATTCTGGACCTGCTCGCATCGAAAGAGGGGGAGACGGCTCATCTGGGCATCCTCCAGGACGACCAGGTCGTTCATCTCGACGGCGCACTGCCCAGGGACCAGCTGGTGTTGAGTGGCTCCCGCGTCGGGACGAGACTCCCGTCCCATTGCACCGCGCTCGGGAAGGTCCTGCTCGCCGGGATCCTCGAGCGATCCGATGCCAGCAGCCCTGCGGCGGGCGACCGCCTCACCCTCGATGACCATCCGCTCCCGGCCTTCACCGACGCGACCATCGTCGATGGGGCCAAGCTGATGGAGCAGCTGCGCGCGGTCCCGCTCCATGGCTACGCCACTGATGGCGAAGAGTATTCCCAGGGCCTCTGCTGCGTCGCGGCTCCGGTTCGAGATGCCACTGGTCGGATCGTGGCGGCGCTCTCGCTCTCGGGCCCCAGCGTCCGCTTATCCGAGGAGCGCCTTCACGGCGACGCCGCCCAGGCGGTCTCGGCCGCGGCGACGCGCCTCTCCCGCGAGCTGGGCTGGGCGCTCTGATGGATTTCGGGCTCGACGACGAGCTGCTCTCGCTCCAGCAGACCGCCCGTCGCTTCGCCGAGGAAGAGGTGATGCCGGTCGCCGCGGAGCACGACGTGAGCGGGGAGTTCCCGCGCGAGCTGCTTCGCAAGGCCTGGGAGCTCGGTCTCTCGAGCACCTTCATCCCCGCCGAGTACGGGGGCATCGGTCTCTCGGTGCTCGGCGCCTGCGTCACGGTCGAGGAGATCTCGCGCGGCTGCTCCGGCGTCACGACCTCGATCATCAGCAACGACCTCGGCCTGACGCCGATCCTCGTGGGCGGCTCCGAGGAGCAGAAGAAGGAGTGGCTCACGCCCTGCGCCGAGGAGTTCAAGATCCTCGCCTTCTGTCTCTCCGAGCCGGGGGCAGGATCCGACGTGGCCGGCCTTCAGCTTCATGCCGAGAAGAGCGGCGACGAGTACATCCTGAACGGAACGAAGGCCTGGATCACGAACGGTGGCGAGGCCGACGTCTATACCGTCTTCGCCACCCTGGATCGCTCGGCGCGTCATCGCGGGGTCTGTGCCTTCGTCCTCGACCGGGACACGCCGGGGCTCACCCCCGGCAAGAAAGAAGACAAAATGGGGCAGCGCGCGAGCGATACGCGCGTGATCCACTTCGACGACGTGCGGATCCCTGCCCGGCAGCGGCTCGGTGCCGAGGGCGAGGGCTTCAAGATCGCGATGGCGACGCTCGACCGGACGCGGCCCCTGATCGGGGCGCTGGCCACCGGCATCGCCCGTCGCGCCCTCGAGGAGAGCCTCGTCTACGCGGCCGAGCGAAAGGCCTTCGGCCAGGCGATCGGCGAGTTCCAGGCGGTCCAGTTCATGCTCGCCGACATGGCGAAGGACATCGAGGCCAGCCGGCTCCTGACCCATCAATGCGCCTGGCTGCTCGACCAGGGCCGCTCCGCCTCCAAGCAGTCCTCGATGGCCAAGTGCTTCTCGACGGACGCGGCGATGAAAGCGACGACCGACGCCGTCCAGATCTTCGGGGGCAACGGCTACACGAAGGAGTACCCGGTCGAGAAGCTGATGCGGGACGCCAAGCTGATGCAGATCTACGAAGGTACGAATCAGATCCAGCGGGTGGTGATCGCGCGGGAGCTGATGCGAGACTGAATCGAATCGTTGCGCAGCCGAGCGTAGCGGCGCGACCCGGCCGGCTCGTCCGCGCCGTCCGCCCGGGTCTGCGAAAGCGGGGCCTACGAAACGGGGTCTACGAGCGTCGATTCGCGATTCCCAGGAGCCGATTGGGGGACGAGTTGCGCGCTCGGGGGCCGCTGAGGGGGCTGAGCTCGAGAGCCGCCTCTCACCCCGCCATGGCCCCCGCGAGCCCCCGAGTGGATGCCCCGCTCCGCCTCCCTCCGGTGAGACGCGTCGATACGCTTCGACACGCCCCGAGCAGGGCGATAGAATCGACGATCCGCCGCGATTGTCGAGCGGCTCCGACACTCCTCCATCAACGCGCCATCAACGCGTTCCAGCTTCGTCGACCCCCGACCCCGTCGGTGGGCTCCAAAGGATTCCAACCGTGAGTCTCAACGAAAAGGCACTCGAATATCACGCCCAGGGCCGCCCGGGAAAGATCAAGGTCGTCCCGACCAAGCCGTGTGTGACTGCGGAGGACCTGTCGTTGGCTTACTCCCCGGGTGTGGCGTCGCCGTGTCTGGCGATCGAGAAGAATCCCGAGGACGCCTACAAGTACACGGCCAAGGGAAACCTGGTCGCCGTCCTCAGCAACGGCAGCGCCGTGCTCGGCCTCGGCAACATCGGCGCTCTCGCCGGCAAGCCCGTGATGGAGGGCAAGGGCGTCCTCTTCAAGCGCTTTGCGGACATCGACGTCTACGACATCGAGGTCGACAGTCAGGACTCGAAGGAGATCATCCGCTTCTGCGAGATGATCGCGCCCACCTTCGGCGGCATCAATCTCGAGGATATCCGGGCGCCGGAGTGCTTCGAGATCGAGGAGGTCTTGAAGGAGAGGCTCGACATTCCGGTCTTTCACGACGATCAACACGGCACCGCGATCATCTCCGCCGCTGCCCTGCTGAATGGGCTCGAGCTCCAGGAGAAGAAGATCGAGGACGTGAAGGTCGTCTTCTCCGGCGCGGGTGCGGCGGCGATCTCGTGCGCGAAGCTCTACAAGGATCTCGGCGTGCGGGCCGAGAACATCCTGATGACCGACAGCCGCGGCGTGATGTACGAGGGGCGGGACGGCGAGTACAACAAGTACAAGGCGGAGTTCGTCGCGCAGACGAAGGCCCGCACGCTGGCGGACGCGCTGGTCGGTGCCGATGTCTTCGTCGGACTCTCGCAGGCCGGCCTCGTGACGAAGGACATGGTGAAGAGCATGGCCGACCGGCCGCTGGTCTTTGCGATGGCGAATCCCGACCCGGAGATCACCCCGATCGACGCCCGCGACGCCCGGCCCGACGCCATCTGTGCGACGGGCCGCTCGGACTACGCGAATCAGGTCAACAACGTGCTCGGCTTCCCCTTCATCTTCCGCGGCGCCCTCGACGTGCGAGCGAGCAAGATCAACGAGGAGATGAAGCAGGCTGCGACCTTCGCCCTCGCGGAGCTGGCGAAGAAGGGCGAGGCGGTTCCGGAGGCGGTGAAGCGGGCCTACCCTGGCGAGAGCTTCGACTTCGGTCCCCAGTACATCATCCCGAAGCCCTTCGATCCGCGCGTGCTGCTCTACGTCGCGCCGGCGGTGGCGCAGGCGGCGATGGACTCGGGTGTGGCCCGCAAGCCGATCGATCTCCGGGGCTACGAAGCCAGGCTGCAGCAGATGCTCGGCGAGATCGCGTCGCTCACGCTCTAGCCGGCGATCGCGGTCCCGCGTGTTCCGGAAGATCCTGATCGCCAATCGCGGCGAGATCGCCCTGCGGATCGTTCGCGCCTGTCGCGCGCTGGGGATCCGCTCGGTGGCGATCTACTCGGAGGCGGACCGCGACGCGCCGCATGTGCGTCTGGCCGATGAGGCCTGGCCCTGCGGACCGGCGCGGGCGACCGAGAGCTATCTCGATCGCGAGCGGGTGGTCGGGATCGCCCGCCGCTGTGGCGCGGAAGCGGTCCATCCCGGCTACGGGTTCCTGTCGGAGAACGCCGCCTTCGCCGAGGCCGTCGCGGCAGCGGGACTCGTCTTCATCGGTCCTTCGCCCGAGGTCCTGCGCACGATGGGGCTGAAGATCCCGTCGCGGGAGCGGATGCGCCGAGCGGGAGTGCCGGTCGTGCCCGGTGGTCTCGCGATCGAGGACCTCGCCGCGGCGAGGCGGGCCGCGGAAGAGCTCGGCTATCCGGTGTTCGTGAAGGCCAGCGCCGGGGGCGGCGGCCGCGGCATGCGGCGGGTCGAGACGGAGTCCGCGCTCGAGCCGGCGATCGAGCGCGCGCGCAGCGAGGCCGAGAGCGCCTTCGGCGACGGCACGGTCTACCTCGAGAAGGTCCTGCTCGAGCCGCGCCACATCGAGATCCAGATCCTCGCCGACGGTCGCGGCGGCATCGTCCACCTCGGCGAGCGCGACTGCTCGATCCAGCGCCGACATCAGAAGCTCGTCGAGGAGGCGCCCGCCTTCGGCGTCGACCCGGCCCTGCGCGCGCGCATGGGCGAGGCCGCCGTGCGCGCCGCCCGGGCGGTCGACTACGAGGGGGCCGGGACCTGTGAGTTCCTGCTCGATGCCGCCGGCGACTTCTACTTCCTCGAGATGAACACGCGCATCCAGGTCGAGCATCCGGTCACGGAGAGCGTGACGGGCATCGATCTGGTCGAGATGCAGATCCGGATCGCCGCGGGCGAGCCGCTGCCCTTCGAGCAGTCGCAGATCGCGTGGGACGGGCATGCGATCGAGGTGCGCGTCTACGCCGAGGATCCGGAGAAGGGCTTCCTGCCCTCGCCCGGCAGGATCGCCGCCTGGTCGCCGCCTAGCGGTCCCGGGATCCGGCTCGATGGCGGCGTCGTCGAGGGCCAGACCGTGTCGTCCCATTACGATCCGCTGCTCGCAAAGCTGATCGCGACCGGCCGGGATCGGGAGGAGGCGCTCGCGCGGCTGGGCGGAGCTCTCGAAGAGTTCGCCGTCGCCGGCATCCGGACGGGTCTGCCCTTCCTGCGTCGCGTCGTCGCCCATCCCGTCTTCTGCGCCGGCCGCTACGACACCGGTTTCATCGAGCGCCACCTCGCCGACCCCCCGCCGCCGCTTCCCGATTCGACGCGCGCCCGCGTGTTCGCGGCGGTGGCCCTTGCGGCGGCGGACGTGCGCGACGGCACCGACGTGCGCTGCTTCGAGGTCTCGATCGGCAAGGAAGAGCCCGAACGCGTCGAGTGGCGGGCGGACGAGCTGCCCTTCGAGGTCCGGGTGGGTGATCATGGGTTGCAGGTCGACGATCTCTGGCGGAACGGGGCACTGCTCACGGGCGTGTTCGAAGGAGAAGGAGAGGTCATGCGTTTCAGTCTGGTCGAAAAGAACGACGGTCTCTACGAGGTCGGGCTGCGGGATCGCGTGCTTCGCGTCCGCTGCGACAGGGAGGGCTCGGTATGAGGTTTGCGAGACGTTGGCGAATCCTGCTCGGACCCGGTCTCGGCTTCTGCTTCGGTCTGGCGCTCGTGCTGGCGACGGTGGGCCCGGGGCTCCGGCCCGCCTGGGCGCAGTCTCCGATCGTCGAGTCGGAGTCGGAGTCCGAGCCGCCGGCGACGGCGTCCGCCGCATCGCCGCCCGGGACGATCCGCTTCGTCGGCCGCAACCTGATCGCCACGGCCCGGGGCGTCTTTCATCGCTGGCAGATCCACGAGCATCGCCTCGATCCCGCTCGACTCGAGGAGGCCTTCGCCGTCGTCGAGGTCGACCTCGCGAGTGTGGATACGGACAACGAGCGCAGGGACACCCATCTGCGTCACCCGGACTTCTTCGGCGTCGAGACCCATCCCGACGCGACGGTCCGCGTCCATTCGGCGCGCCAGACGGGGACGAGCGCCGAGGGCCATCCGCTTTACGAGGTGAGCTTCGACGTCGATCTGCACGACGTGACGAAGACGCTGCGCGGCGAGATCGAGCTCGTGGCGGGGACGGAGATCGATGCGACCGAGATGGTATTCGAGGGCCGGCTCACGATCGATCGGACGGAGTTCGGGATCGGCCCGCCGCCGAGCCGCTGGAACCCGCTCGCGATCGATCGCGAGATTCCCGTCTCCTTCCGAGTGGCGCTTCCCATCGTGTCGCAGCCTGCGCAGAGCGATTCCGGATCCTGAACGCCCGCGCCCGCTGAGCATCTCCCCCATGCGTCCCCCATGCGGCTCGGGATTGGCCCGGTGTCGGGCGCGATGACAGACCGACGAAGCCGGATGGGCCGCCGGGTCCTGGAGGACGCATCGTGTCGCAAACGGATCGGGCTGCCCGGATCGAGCACAGCAATGAGTGGCACGCCCGGTCCAGCCTCGGATTCGCGCCGCCCTTCCGATGCACCCACGTCGTCGAGCTCGCGCGGCAGGACGATCTCGAGCGGAGCCGCGACGTCTTTGCTGCGTTCTTCTCGGAGTTCGGCGGTGCGGGACCGGCCGCCGGAGCTCGCTACCACTCTGTCGAGATCGGCTCCTGCTTGATCAAGTGGGAGCGTCATACCGGAAGCGGTCAGCCACACGATCCTCGCGCCCTGCAACGGCAAGCCACCCTTCCGCGAGACGGCGATCGAGTTCCTGAGCTGCGCCAAGGCGGAAGAGCTGATCGAGAAGGCGCAGAACCAGTCGATCCTCGAATCGCTGGCCCAAAGCGCGGGTCTCCAGGTCGAGCTCCAGCAGGCCGTCGAGGGCTTCTCGATCGTGGCGATCAGCTACTGCGGCGTCGGCCTGCTCGGCTACGGCCTGAAGTCCGCCAAGGCCCTCGGGCTTCCGGTAGATCCGGATCTCGCGACGGGCATCGTCGCCCTGCTGGTGCTGGCGGCGGTCTGGCTGGCGATGTGCAAAGCACGCCGCAAGCTGGCGGGAAACGGCATCGCGCCGGGCTCCCGACCCGAGATGCCGAGCCGCAGAGGCCGCAACAGCCTGTGAACGGAGCGGCTCACCGTGTGCGTTATGCACCGTTCCGGCGGGGACCATGGTCTCGACGATCGGATGGCCGAGCCGTCCGGGGGCCGTCCTGGAAAGAACCAGGAATCTGCGCCCAGCTCCATTGACAGAATTCCCGAATCATAGTTCGATACGGCTCCCATGAAGATGCACCGACGACTCCCGATGGCTGGAATCCCGCGACTCGACCAGGCATCGAGCTGGACCCCTGCGTCCGGCTCGGTAGTGCCCGGCTCGGGAGTGCTCGGATGATCGTCGGCGTCCTTCGTGAATCCTTCCCCGGCGAACGCCGCGTGGCCCTGGTGCCCTCGGTGGTGTCCGGCCTGTCGAAGAACGGCATCGAGGTGCTCGTCGAGCGCGGTGCGGGCTCGGAGGCGGGCTTCGCCGACGCCGAGTACGAGGACCAGGGTGCGCGGGTCGCCGATGATCGCGCCGGGGTGCTGGCGGAGGCGCATGTGCTCGTGCAGGTCCGGGGCTTCGGCGCCAACCCCGAGGCCGGAGCCCGGGATCTCGAGGCGCTCCGCTCGGGCCACGTTCTGATCGGTCTGCACGACCCGCTCGGCAATCCGGAGGCCGCACAGCGTCTGGCCGAAGCCGGCGCCACGACCTTCGCGCTCGAGCTGCTGCCGCGTATCAGCCGCGCGCAGTCGATGGACGTGCTCAGCTCGATGGCGACGGTGGCAGGCTACAAGGCCGTCCTGATGGTCGCGAACGCTCTCGACAAGATGTGCCCGCTGCTGATGACGGCGGCGGGGACCGTGTCGCCGGCCCGCTTTCTCGTGATCGGCGCCGGGGTGGCGGGTCTGCAGGCGATCGCGACTGCCCGGCGCCTGGGGGCGGTCGTCCAGGCCTACGACGTGCGGGCCGCCGCCAAGGAGCAGGTCGAGAGCCTCGGCGCGAAATTCCTCGAGCTTCCGCTCGAGACCGAGGGCAGTGAGGGCAGCGGGGGCTATGCGGAGGCGATGGGCGACGAGTTCTACCGCCGCCAACGCGAGCTGATGGCGAGCGCCCTGGCCGAGAGCCATGCGGTCGTCACGACCGCCGCCATCCCGGGACAGAAGGCGCCGATCCTGATCACTGCCGAGATGGTCGAGGGCATGAGTCCCGGATCGGTGATTTTCGATCTGGCGGCCGAGGGCGGCGGCAACTGCGAGCTGACGAAGCCGGGCGAGACCGTCGAGGTCGGCGGCGTCACGATCATGGGCCCGCTGAACCTTCCGTCGGCGATCCCGAACGACGCCAGCCAGATGTACGCGCGCAACATCAGCGCCTTCCTGCGCAACCTCGTGAAGGACGGCGCCCTCGATCTCGATGAAGAAGACCCGATCCTGCGCGACTCCCTGTTGACTCATCGAGGGAAGGTCGTGCCGGAGCGGGTGCGCAAGCTGCTCGGAGAACCGGACGCCGGCGCCGACTCGAGCCCGGCCAAGCCGAATGCGGCCAACCCGAATGAGAGGGAGTCGTCCTGATGGAAGTATTCGTGCCCGCCCTGACGATCTTCGTGCTGGCGCTCTTCGTCGGCTTCGAGATCATCAATAAAGTGCCGCCGCTACTGCATACCCCGCTGATGTCTGGATCGAATGCGATCTCGGGCATCACGTTGGTGGGCACCCTCGTCACCTCGGGCGTCCAGCTGACGCTCTTCACCACCATCCTCGGCTTTTTGGCCGTCGCGATGGCCACGGCCAACGCCGTCGGCGGCTTCCTCGTGACCCATCGCATGCTCGAGATGTTCCAGAAGAAGGACTGACGTGTCCCCCGCGATCATCGACCTCTTCTATCTGATCTCGTCGGTCCTCTTCATCTTCGGGCTGAAGGGATTGACGTCGCCGAAGACGGCGGTTCGAGGCAACCTGCTCGGCTCGCTCGGGATGCTGATCGCCATCGTGGTGACGCTTCTCGACCATCGCATCATCAGCTTCGATGTGATCGTCGCGGGCATGGTCGTCGGGGCGCTGGTAGGCGTCGTGATGGCCCTGAAGGCGCCGATGACGGCGATGCCCCAGGTGGTGGCCGTCTTCAATGGCTTCGGCGGCGGTGCGTCGGCGCTCGGCGTCGGGGCGGCCCTCGAGGAGGCGCTCAAGGGCGGATTCGTCGAGGAGGTGACCGTCACCTTCACGACGGCAGCGGTGCTCTCGGGCATCATCGGCGGCGTCTCGCTCACCGGCAGCGCGATCGCCTTCGGGAAGCTCCAGGGCTTCGTGACCGAGCGTCCTGTGCTCGTTCCCGGCCGCCACCTGATCAACGGCATGTTGCTGGCGGTCTCCCTCGCGCTCGGCGCCTGGCTCATTCTCTATCCGACCAGCTCGGCGGCCTTCTGGATCCTGATGACGCTCTCGGCCGTCCTCGGCCTGATGCTCGTGTTGGCGATCGGCGGTGCCGACATGCCGGTCGTGATCGCGTTGCTGAACTCGTACTCCGGGATTGCGGCGGCAGGGCATGGCTGGGTTCTCGAGAACAGTGTGCTGATCATCGTCGGCTCGCTCGTCGGGGCTTCGGGGTTCATCCTGACGGCGATGATGTCGAAGGCGATGAACCGCTCGCTGCCCAATATCATTTTCGGCGGGATGGGCGCGGTCGTGTCGACCGAGGTGGAGAGCGACGACGTCTATGCCGGTCGCGTCAAATCGGGCTCTCCCGAGGAGATCGCGATGCTCCTAGACGGTGCGCGGCGCGTCGTCATCGTACCGGGCTACGGCATGGCCGTGGCGCAGGCCCAGTACGCGATCCAGGACCTGGCCCAGGTGCTCGAGCAGCGCGGCGTCGAGGTCGAGTACGCGATCCATCCGGTCGCCGGCCGCATGCCGGGTCACATGAACGTGCTGCTGGCCGAGGCCAACGTGCCCTACGACCTGCTCAAGGAAATGGACGTCATCAATCCGAGCTTCCGCCAGACCGACGTCGTCTTCGTCGTTGGGGCGAATGACGTCGTGAATCCGATGGCGCGGGACGCGGATCCGTCGATCCCGATCGCCGGAATGCCGATCCTGAACGTGGATCAGGCGCGCACGGTCGTAGTCATCAAACGCAGCCTGAGCTCCGGCTTCGCGGGCATTCCGAACCCGCTCTTCGCCGCCGACAACACGCTGATGCTCTTCGCCGACGCGAAGCAGGCCGCGATCGATCTCGTCGCGGCGATCAAGGATTCCTGAGCGGGGATTCCCCGGCATCGACTGCGCGCCAGAACCCGTCGAGCGCCGCGAAGGTCGCTTCGGGCTGATCCCAATGTGGAAGGCCGCGGGTTGGCGCGATCCGCAGGGCCCGGCGCTGTGCGCCACCCTCGAGCCATTCCGGCAGCCGCTCGAAGGAGACGTTCGGGTCCTGGTCGTAGAGCACCAGCGTCGGATGCTGGAGCTCCGTATAGAGACGATCGAAGGCATGGCGCGTGAAGATCTGCCCGGAGAGGAACGAGAAAGGCGCGTACTTCGCTCCGGGCTGGTGGGCGCTCGCATGGGCGTACTCGATCATCGCCTCGGGAACAGATCCCTCGAAAGAGCGATCGAGAAAGAAGCGTAGGCTCGGCCGGGAGGTGACGAGCGCGAAGAGCAGCTCGCCGAGGCCCGGCAGGACGAGGACCCTGCGAACCCGGCGACTCGTCCGCTCGCCGGGCAACGCGGCATGGCTGAAGCCCGTCGGGGAGATCATCACCAGCGAGTGCACGAACTCCGGTCGCTCGAGCGCGATCCGCGCGATCAGCTCGGCGCCGAGCGAGAGTGCCACGAAGTCGGCCGCGCCGGTCACGGCGTCCTGCATCAAGTCCTCGATCGCCCCCGCGTAGAGCTCCGGCGAATAGGCTCGCTCGCCGCGCTCGGAGTGGCCGAAGCCGGGGAGGTCGAGGGCGAAGACGGGTCGCCGTCCGCGGTAGTGCTCGAAGAGCGGCTTCATCTCGAAGACGCTCGGAGCCGCATTCAGGCTGTGGATCAACACCAGCGGACGTCCCGACCCCGATTCGTCCCGGTAATAGGCCAGGCGCCCGGCCCGTTGCGACTGAAGCTCGAGCAGGGGCGCCTCTACGGCGCGCGGGAGCATCGAACCGCCCTTCGGCCTGGCGCCGGTGCTGCGGTCCGGCCTGCTCACGGAAGCCGGACCGCGTCGACGCCCCGCAGAGTGATGCTCGGAGGACTGGGCTGGCACACGGAGCGGGCCGAGGCATCGCTCACGAAGCGGCGGAGCGCCCCGGCCGCCAGACGCAGCTTTCGGCGCCTCGGCACCACCGCTCGTCCCTGCAGCACGTCCCCGCCGCGAGCCTCGATCTGTCGCCCGATCTCGGCGTAGACGAGCCGCGCCGTCCGCACGGCCAGCGCCGATCGGGGCTCGAGGTATCGCATGCCCGCGTCGGCCGAGGCGTAGTAGCGATCGGCCTCGCGCAACAGCCGCCGCGCCGCGCCGGCCAGCTCGGCCCGCGCCGTCTCGGGCAGCGGCGGGGCATCGACCTCCCGCGCATTCGCCCGCAGCCAGCCCGCCAGCTCGGTACTCATCAGCTCGGCGGGCAGATAGACGCGCCCCCGCCGCCAGTCCTCGGCCACGTCCCGGGCGATGTTGGTCAGCTGCATCGCGATGCCCAGGTGGGCCGCGTGGGGCGGCGCGTCGTCGTCGGAGACTCCCATCACGTGGCACATCATCAATCCCACCGTCCCCGCCACCCGCCAGCAGTACACGAGCAGCTCGCCCAGCGTCTCATAGGCCGCACCCTCGACGTCCATTGCCATGCCGCGCAGGAACTCGAGCGGATAGTCGATCGGGATCCGTCGGCGCTCGACCACCTCCTGGAAGCAGGCCAGGATCGCATCGTTCTGGGGCACGCCCCGATAGATCTCGTCGAGCTGCCGATGCAGTGCCTCCACCGTTTCCGCGTGGCTGGCCCGCGGATGCAGATCGATGGCATCGTCGCAGGCGCGGCACCAGCCGTAGAGAGCAGCGACCTCGTTGCGCCGCTCCACCGGGAAGAGTCGGGACGCCATGTCGAAGCTCTTCGAATGTCGGGCGATCGCGCGCCTCGCTTCGAGCCAGCGATCAACCACGCCCGAAGTCCTCGAGCAGGGTCGTGACCGTCGCCTTCGCGGAGTTGACGACGCCGGGCACTCCGGCGCCCGGATGCGTTCCGGCGCCGACGAGGTAGAGCCCGGGAATCTTCCCGTCCCGGTTGTGGGGCCGGAACCAGGCGCTTTGCAGGAGGGTCGGAGCGAGCGAGAAGGCGGATCCGTGATAGGCGGCCAGATCGCGCTCGAAGTCGAGCGGCGTGAAGATGCGCTGGACCATGATGTGCCGCCTCAGATCGGGCAGGAAGCGCTCCAACGCCGCCAGGATCCGGTCCGCATAGCGCGGCCCTTCGGTCTCCCAGTCGATCGGGGCATGGCCCAGATGCGGTACGGGGCTCAACACGTAGAAGCACTCGCAGCCCTCGGGCGCCAGCGAGGGGTCGGAGACGGTCGGCGCGTGCAGGTAGAGGCTGAAATCGTCGGGCAGCGTGCCGCCATGGAAGACGTCGTCGAGCAGGCCCCGGTAGCGGGGCCCCAGCACGACCGTATGATGAGCCAGATCCGGGTAGCGACGATCCGTGCCGAAGTAGATGAGGAAGAGCGACATCGACCACTGCATCTTCTCCAGTCGCCGCGCCCGTCGCCGCGCCCGCGGATCGTCGGCGTAGAGCCGGGCGTAGGTATGATGCACGTCGGCGTTCGAGACGATCGCGTCGAAGCCCGTCTCGTCGTCGTCGGTCTGGACCCGATGGCGGCCGTCGGGCTCGATCTGGATTCGACGGACCGGCGTCGCGAGGCGTAGCTCGCCGCCGAGATCGACGAAGCGTCGCGCCATGGCGTCGATCAGCGCCCCCGTTCCCCCGCGCACGAAGAAGACGCCCTCGTCGCGCTCGAGGAAGTGGATCAGGGTGTAGATCGAGCTCGTCTCGAAGGGGTGTCCCCCGATCAACAGCGAGTGGAAGCTCAGGACCTGCCGCAGTCGCTCGTCACGCACGAACCGGGAGACGGTTTCGTAGACTGAACGATCCGCGCGTAGCCGGGCGAGCTGGGGGCCGACCCGCAACATGTCACGCAGTCGCAGGAAGGGTGTCGCGACCAGCCCGCGATAGCCCGCGTCGAAGACGCGCTCGCTATGTCGGTAGAAGCGCTCGTAGCCGGCCAGATCCGCGGGCGCGAGTCGCGCGATCTCGGCGCGAAGCCTGTCGGGGTCACCGTCGTAGTCGAAGTACTCTCCTTTGCCCTGGCGCCCGTCGCTCCAGAGGATGCGGTAGAAAGGATGATTAGGGATCAGGTCGACGAAGTCGGCCAGCGGCTTGCCCGTCGCCTGGAAGAGCTCGTCCAGACAGGAGGGGGCCGTGATGACGGTCGGTCCCGCATCGAAGACGAAGCCGGCCTCACGATGAACCGAGGCCCGGCCTCCAGGCTGGTCCTTCGCCTCGAAGAGCGTGGTTCGGAGTCCGGCCGCCTGCAGGCGGAGTGCCGCGGCGAGGCCGCCGAGCCCCGCTCCCACCACTCCGATCCGACACTCGGACATAGGGCCCACTCCTGACCGGGCCTCATGCGAGCCGGGGCGCGCCGCCCCGCCCCGGTGCCTCTGCCTCGCCCTTTCCCGCACGTCTCTCCGTTCCCCCTGGCCCCAGGGCTCGGGAGCGACGAAGCGATAGGCTACCCCTTCGGGCTGCGGTGTCGAGCAGCGCCGGGTCGCTCTGACGGCGGGCTCGGGGTCTCGCCTCGCCGAGGAGGCTAGGCTAGCGGCTCCGGCGCAGCCGGTAGAGGATCTCTCAGAGGGGCTTGCAGGAAAAGGGCACACCGGCATCGAAGCTCGGTGGGGTGATTCAGCTCGCCGAACTCTGGAAGGGTCGAGGAGAGAACCGCGTTGCAGCATCCCGACGAGCCTACGACCGGGGTGGGCGAGGGACCCGAGGAGCGGGTCATCCTCGTCGACGAGCAGGATCGTCCCCGTGGCAGCGCCGGCAAGCTGGCGGCCCATCGGGACGGGGGCCTGCTCCATCGGGCCTTTTCGGTCTTTCTCTTCGATGGCGACGGCCGCATGCTGCTGCAGCAGCGAGCGGCGACCAAATACCATTTTCCGCTGCTCTGGACGAACGCTTGCTGCGGCCATCCCCGGCCCGGAGAGGCGCTGATCCCGGCGGCGCAGCGGCGCGTCCGCGAAGAGCTCGGTGTGGAGGTGGATCTCGAAGCCGTCTTCGCGTTCGTCTACTCGGCGCGGGACGAGGGCACTGCCCTCTGCGAGCGCGAGTACGACCACGTCCTGGGCGGCCGTCTACACTCGGATCCGCGGCCCGCGGCCGAGGAGGTCGCGGCGCTCGAGTGGAGGGAGGTTTCCGAGCTCGCCCCCGATGTCGAGCGTCGGCCCGCCCGCTACACGCCGTGGTTCCGGATCGCGCTGCCCGAGCTTTTGCGCCGACTGCCGGCGGCGACTCCGCCGCGCGCCGGTGCGCTCGCCTCCTACGTTTCGGATCTCAAGCCCGGGCGATGAGCAGTCCCGTCTGGAGCGGCATCGGGGTCGGTACGAGCCGGGTCTCGCGAAAGCCCGCGGCCCGCACCAACGCGCAGAGCTCCTGCGGGCTGCGCGCCCGACCGCTGCCCATGGCCAGAAGGTAGAGCCCGAAGTAGGCGTCCCCCACCGGCTCGGCGCCCGCGGTACCCGACATCGGCTCCGCCAGCAACAGCACGCCGCCAGCGGGCAACGCCCGATGCACGGCCCGCAGCAAACCGAGCGCCGCCTCGTCGTCGTGGTCGTGTACGATCCGGATCAGCGAGACGATGTCGGCGCCCTCGGGCAGCGGATCGATCCGGAAGTCGCCGCCGATCGCATCGGCCCGATCGCCCAGTCCGGCCCGTTCGAAGCGCTCGCGCGCGAGTCCAGCGACCGATGGAAAGTCGAATAACATGATGCGCAAATCCGGGGCCCGCCGGGCGGCTGCCTCGAGGAAGGTGCCGTCACCGCCGCCGACGTCGAGGAGGCAGCGATGGCGGGTCAGCGGAACCAGATCGAGAACCTGGTCGGCCACCAGCGATTGTGAGGCGGACATGAGCGCGCTGTAGCCGGCAACCCGGTCGCGCCCCAGCGCAGGAATCGCCTCGGACGGGCCCTCGTCCTTGCCCGTGGCTGCGTCCGAATCCGACTCGTGTGGCGTCGTGCTCCGTGCCTTCCGAGCGTCGAGCGCGTCTCGCGCATAGGGCCAGTAGCGGGAGAGCTGCGTCGTCTCGATCTCTCCACGCAACAGTGCGAGCGGGTCAGCGAGGTCGGCGTAGAGCAGCGCATGATGCTCCACCATCGCGGCGATGCCTGGGTTGCCCCGGAAGGCGGCGCCGAGGGGTCCCAGGCCGAAGCGATCCCCGCCCCGGGACTCCACCAGCTCGAGAGAGGCCGCGGCCTTCAAGAGCCGCCGCGCCGCCTCCGTCGACAGATCGAGTCGGGTCGCGAGTCGTGAGACCGTCTGCGGCCCCTCGGAGAGCACGCCGAAGAGATCGAGCTGCACGCAGGCGAGCAGCACCTGCGAATACACGAATCCCGCGCACAGGTCGAAGAGCCGTCGGGCACTTCGGCGGGCGATCGGCCGGGTCGGGAAGAAGCGCGTGGCCCAGCGTTGGAAGCGCGGGCTCGCGAGCAGACGGTTGCGCAGCTCGCGGGCGCGATCGCTCCAGCGAAGATCCGCTTCCGGCGAGGACATTCGGCGACCCAGGCCTCGATCCCCCGATGGCGCGCTCTGCCGCGCCCCTCGCGATCGCCGCGCCGGACCGCGGACCGGCCAGATCCGGGCCGCGCATCGGCCTCGCGGGCCAACCACGGCCTATGTTCATCGAGCGCTCGGACGCTATACCCGTGACCGAATCGAGTCAACGTCGACGGAGCCGGGAGACGGAGCCGGGAGGGATCGGTCCTGTGGGAGCCGAGCGGGTCATCGTGGTCGGAGCGGGCGTCGGGGGCCTGGTCGCCGCGCTCGAGCTGTCCGCCCGGGGCGCGGAGGTCGTGGTCGTCGAGCGGCAGGCGACGCCCGGGGGCAAGATGAGGGAGCAGACGGTCGCGGGGCAGACGCTCGACGTCGGGCCGACGGTGCTCACGATGCGCTGGGTCTTCGACGAGCTCTTCGGCGAGACCGGCGGCAGCTTCGAAGCCGCGGTGGGACTCCGGCCCGTCGAGATCCTGGCCCGGCATGCCTGGAACGGCAACGAGTGCTTCGATCTCTACGCGGACATCGACCGCACGGCCGACGAGATCGGCGCGCTCGCCGGGCCGCGGGAGGCGCTGGGCTACCGGCGCTTCTGCGAGCGGACCCGTCGAATCTACGAGGTGCTGGAGCAGCCCTTCCTGCGAGCCAGCGGACCGTCGCCCCTCGGCCTCGTGCGCGCGGCGGGATTTCGGGGAATCCGCGATCTCTGGCGGATCCAGCCCTTCCTGCCGATGTGGAGCGCGCTCGGCCGCTACTTCGAGGATCCGAGACTGCGCCAGCTCTTCGGGCGTTATGCCACATACGTCGGCTCCTCGCCCTTTCTCGCACCAGCTACGCTGATGCTGATCGCACACGTCGAGCGGGAAGGGGTATGGCTGGTCGACGGCGGCATGCATCGGATCGCTAGGGCCCTGGTCGACCGCGCCGAAGAGTTCGGCGCGAGGTTTCGATACGGCGTCGGAGTCGACGAGATCACGGTCGAAGGCGACCGTGTGAGCGGTGTGCAGCTCGCGTCGGGCGAGCGGCTGGCGGCGGATCGCGTCGTCGTGAACGCCGACGCCGCAGCCCTCGCGGCCGGGCGGCTGGGCGCCCGGGCGGCGCGGGCGATCCGCCCGATCCCGTCGGCGGAGCGCTCGCTGTCGGCAATCACCTGGGCGATGTCGGCTCGGGCCGACGGACTCGCGTTGCCGCGTCATTCGGTCTTCTTCTCGAGCAACTCGCGAGCGGAGTTCGAGAATCTTTTCGGACGTGGCAGACTGCCGGAGGATCCGACGGTCTACGTTTGCGCCCAGGATCGTGAGGGTCTGGACCGACCGGGGCCGGCGGGTCGCGAGCGGCTCTTCTGTCTCGTGAACGCGCCCGCCCGGGGCGACGGCCGACCCCTCGGTGCGGCGGAGGTAGATCGATGCACGAATCGGATGCTCGAACGCCTGAGCCATTGCGGTCTGCGGCTGGAGCTCTCTCCAGAGAAGACCGTCGTGACGACGCCGGCCGACTTCGAGCGACTCTTCCCGGCCACGGGCGGGGCCCTCTACGGCACGATCTCCCACGGCTGGCGGGCGACGTTCCGGCGGCCGGGGGTGCGGACGGCGATTCCGGGGCTCTACCTGGCGGGGGGCAGCACGCATCCGGGCGCGGGGGTGCCGATGGCGGCACTCTCGGGTCGGATGGCGGCGGCGGCCGTGCTCTCGGACCTCGCTTCGACGAGCCGGTCCCGGGCAACGGCTACGTCTGGTGGTACGTCGACGCGCTGAGCGACGACGGCCGGCACGGACTGACGCTAATCGCGTTCCTGGGCAGCGTCTTCTCGCCCTATTATGCGGCCGCCCGTCGCCGGGCCGGGCACCGCGGCGGGGTGGCGGATCCGCTGGACCATTGCGCGATCAACGTTGCGCTCTACGGCCCTGGCTCGAAGCATTGGGCCATGACCGAGCGCGGTCGTGGCGCGCTCGCCCGGGATCGCAGCTCGCTCGCGATCGGACCGAGCGCGCTCGTCTGGGACGGGCAGGAGCTGCGGGCCGAGATCGCGGAATGGACGGTGCCGCTGCCGCGACGCCTGCGCGGTGAGATCCGGCTGCGGCCCGAGGCGATCTTCGAACGAGCCCATCGTCTCGATCCGGGTCCCGATGGCCGGGGCGATCATCTCTGGTGGCCGATCGCGCCCTGCGCGCGGGTCGAGGTCGACTTCGAGCAGCCGGCCCTGCGCTGGAGCGGCTGCGCCTACCTCGACTCGAATCGCGGGAGCGCTCCGCTCGAGCAGGCCTTCTTGCGTTGGCAATGGTCGCGCAGCACCTTCGCCGACGGCTCGACGGCGATCGTCTACGACGTCGTCCCGCGGCGGGGTCCGGGGCTCTGCCTCGCCCGTCGCTTCACGACGACGGGTGGCAGCTCCGACTTCGAGCCGCCTTCGCCGGTAGGAATCCACCCCACTTTCTGGCGCATCGACCGCGCGCCGCCGATGGAAGGGCCGATCCCGGCCAGCGCCTGCCGGACCTTCGAAGACGCGCCGTTCTACGCCCGCTCGCAGCTCGTGGGCCGGCTGTTCGGAGAGTCGGTCGAGACGGTGCACGAGAGTCTCGCTCTCGATCGCTTCCGCCGGCGCTGGGTCCAGGCCTTATTGCCCTTCCGCATGCCCCGCATCCCCGGAGGGCAGCGGTAATCCCCGCCGGACTTTATTCCCTATGGGTGTCAATTTCACTTGACGTACTTGAGTGTCTTGGTAGGATGACACTGCTTCGCGACTCAGTTTCTGGCGGCTCTCTGGAAGGCAGGAGGGGCTGCGGGAGAGACGCAGGCGCGGGGTGACGGCCCGTGCGCCTCGACGAGCGGCGGGGCGCGGCACGAGGGGATGCGGCGAGTGGGTCCGAGGTCTCAGGCGCTGGCTACGACATGGAAGACGACGTTCGCGGACGACGCGATCGTCCCGGCTTCGCCCGTGCTCCCGCCCGCGCCGTCCGCACAGACATCCGCGTCCGCCGTGCCATTCCGGGATCTCTGCACCGACTGCGGCATCTCGCGCAGCTCCGATCCCGGCCGCTGTGGTCGTGCCTGCCAGTTCATCCGTCCGCGGCACGCCGAGCTCGAAGAGCGCGTGCACGGGCGCCGCAGGGATCCGCAGCGTCCCGACGAGCTCCACTTCGGCCCGCATCTCGAGATGGTCCGCGCCCGCCGCCGCGTGCCCGCGCCGGGCGCGCAGTGGAGCGGGATCACGACGCGCCTCGGCGAGCTGCTGCTCGAGAGCGGCCGTGTCGACGCCGTGCTGGCGACGGCCTCGGATCCGCAGGATCGCTGGCGCCCCCGGCCCGTGCTGGTCACCCGACCGCAGGACATGGCCGACTGCCGCGGCATGAAGATGGGCTTCTCGCCGCTGCTCGCGCTGCTCGACGAGGTCGCGCGCCAGGGGCATCGGCGGATCGCCGTGATCGGCATTCCCTGTCAGGTCCACGCCCTGCGCGCACTCGAGGAGGAGCTCGGCCTCGACGCCCTCTACGTCATCGGGACTCCCTGCAGCGACAACACGACGACGGATCGTTTCCATCGTTTTCTCGAGCTCCTGAGCGATCGCCCCGACGAGATCACCTACCTCGAGTTCTGTCCCGACTACCGTGTCGAGATCCGCTTCCGCGACGGCCGGGTCAAGCGCATCCCCTTCCTGCAGCTGCCGATCTCCGAGCTGCCCGCCGACTTCTTTCCGCTCACGTGTCGGAGCTGCGTGGACTACGCGAACGCGCTCTCCGACATCACCGTCGGCTACATGGGTGGCGACGGGACGGGCGGCGACGCGCATCAATGGCTGCTCGTGCGCAACGAGCGTGGCCGCGAGTTGATGGCGCTGATCGGGCCCGAGCTCGAGACTTCGCCGCTGCGCTCTTCCGGGCGCCGCGAGAGTGCGGTGCGCGGCTACCTCTCGAATCTCCAGCGCGCCGCGGGCGGGCTGCCGCTGCGTCGGATGCCGAACTGGCTGCGTCCCGTCGTGGCGAGGCTGCAGCGCGCCTTCGGACCCCGCGGCCTCGAGTTCGCCCGCGCTCGGATCGAGATGAAGGTGCTCGAGGGCATCGTGGCGCTGCGCGCCCAGCGGCCGCGGCGACTGCGCTGGATGGTGCCCGCCAGCCATTGGGCCCTGGCGGCGCGCTACGGCGTCACGCCGCGTCCGGGCGAGATCGAGACCGATGCAGCGGATCGGAAGCGAAGGCCGATCGGAGGGACGAGCTCATGAGCGGAGAATCGAGCGTCTCCAGGATCTACGATGCGGTGGTGGTCGGCGGCGGTCCGGCGGGTGCGACGGCGGCGGCGGAGCTCGCGGCTGCGGGGCGCAGTGTCGTACTGCTCGACCGGGAGGGCCGCGTGAAGCCCTGTGGTGGTGCCGTGCCGCCGCAGTTGCTGCGGGATTTCGACGTGCCCGAGACGCTGCTCGTGAACCGGGTCGATACGGCGCGGATCCTCTCGCCGCGGGGTCGCGCGGTCGACATCCCGGTCGGCGAAGGCTTCGTCGGGATGGTGGACCGGGACACCTTCGACGAGTGGCTTAGATGCCGTGCTGCTCGTTTCGGCGCGATCCGCAAGCGGGGTCGCTTCCGTCGGATCGAGCGCGACGGCAGCGGCATTCTGAGCGTCCACTACACCAGCCCGACGAGCTCGAGCGTCGCGACGACGATGCCCATGGCCGCCGGATCCGCGAATGACGTGAGTGACGAGCCGGGCGGGGGAGCGGAGCTCGTCCTGCGCACACGCTCGGTCGTCGGAGCCGACGGTGCCCTATCACAGGTCGCGCAGCAGGAGGTTCCCGGAGCGGACTCGATCATGGATCGGATCGTGTTCGCCTATCACGAGATCGTCGAGTCGCCCGTGGCCGCGGGTGGCGAGAGCTTTGCGCCCGCCCGGGCCGACGTCTACTACGACAGCCGGCTGAGCCCCGACTTCTACGCCTGGATCTTTCCCCATGGCGAGACGATCAGCGTGGGGACGGGAACCTGCCAGAAGGGGTTCGGAATCCGCGACGCGGTCTCGCAGCTGCGGACCCGGACGGGGCTCGACGCGTCCCGGACGATCCGAAAGGAAGGCGCACCGATTCCGCTGAAGCCGCTCAAGCGCTGGGACAACGGGCGGGACGTCATTCTGGCCGGCGACGCCGCCGGCGTCGTCGCGCCGTCCTCGGGCGAGGGCATCTTCTACGCGATGACCGGCGGGCGACTCGCGGCGCGATCGGTCGACGAGTTCCTGGAGACCGGCAAGGCGAGCGCCCTGCGCCGCGCCCGTCGGCGCTTCCTGCTCCAGCACGGCCAGGTCTTCTTCGCGCTCGGCATCATGCAGCGGTTCTGGTACGCCAACGATCAGCGGCGCGAACGCTTCGTCGCGATCTGTGCGGATCGCGACGTCCAGCAGCTGACCTTCGATGGCTACATGAACAAGCGACTGGTTCGGAGTCGACCGCTGGCCCACGCGAGGATCTTCTTCAAGAACATCGGTCATCTGACCGGATTGGTGCCTTCATGAGCTCACCCGCCCCGTACCCGTTCCCCGCCGCCGAGGGCCCGATCGCCGAGGCCTGGTTGCCGGCGGAGCAGTCCAGAGTGGACGCGTTCATCGAGCGTCACCGAGCCCGTCTCGAGAGCCGGCTCGCCCGGGTTTCTGCGGATCTCGGCTCCGGCGTCGGAGGTCTGCCCGAGGTGATCGCCCGGGCCGTGGGCACCGACGGCCGCGGCGGCCGTCGGTGGCGACCGCTGCTCACGCTCGCCGCCGCCGAGGCGACCGGTGCCACCGGCGAATCGGAGGAGGCCGTGCTCGACGTGGCCGTCGCGGTCGAGCTCACGCATACGGCCTCGCTCGTGCTCGACGACATGCCCTGCATGGACGATTCCGCCTCGCGTCGCGGAGAGCCCGCCACCCATCGACTGGTGGGATCGGCCGGCGCGATCCTGCTCTCGGTGGGGATGCTGGCCCGTGCGGTCGAGCTGTTGGGTGGCCACGATCGCGCCGGCGGCTCGGTCTGCGAGCAATGGGGGCGCGCGATCGGGCTCCACGGCATGGCGGGCGGTCAGGCGATGGACGTCACGGCGAAGGGGCCCCTGCGTGGCTCCGCTCGCAGACTGCATCGAGCGAAGAGCAGCCTGCTGCCGGCCTTCGCGTTGGCTTCGGGCGCGAAGGCCGCAGGCGCGGACGCCGGAACCTGTGCGGGGCTCGACTCCTTCGGACGGTCGCTGGGCTGGGCCTATCAGCTGCTCGACGACGTCGAGGATCTCGAAGAAGACGCGCGACTCGGTCGCGCCACGAGCGGTCTTCACCCACTGGCGCTGAGCCGCCGGATCATGCGCCGTGCCTATCGTCGTCTGCGGCATCAGCCGGGGCTCGACGAAGGAGGCCGCGAGATCCTGATCGGATTGGCGGGTCGCGTCGTGATGTCCGAGGCCAGCCTCGGAAGCGTCGTGAGCACGACGACATCGGCCGCTACATCGGCCGCTACATCGGCCGCGACCAGGATCCCGAGGCTGGCCGCCGGTCGCGACCGGGCCTCGTCGGGCGAACGCATCGGACAGGGAAGGAGATAGGGCGATGCTCGTTTCGCTGGGGCTCGATCATCGATCTGCCGGACTCGAGATCCGGGAGCGCTTTCACCTTCCCGATCCGGAGGTGCCGAAAGTCTACGAGGCGCTTGCTCGAAACGGGATCCGGGAAGCGGTCCTCGCCCGGACCTGCAATCGCCTCGAGGTGACCTGCTGGTGGCCGGGGGCCGATCTCGGTCAAGGTGGGATCGAGGCGGGTCGCGCGATCTGCCGGGCCTGGGTGGGCAACGATGGACCGGAGGCGGAGCTGCTGCTCGCCCACTCGCGCGTCCGAACCTCGACCGATGCCGTTCGGCATCTGTTGAGGGTGGCGGCGGGTCTCGAGTCCCAGATCCTCGGCGACATCCACATTCTCGGACAGATCCGGCGAGCCTTCCGGGACGCGGTCGAGAACGGCTCGGTGGGATCCCATCTTCATCGCCTCTTCGAGACGGCCCTGCGTGTCGGAAAACAGGTGAAGCGCGAGACCCACCTGATGGCTACGCGCAGCGGTGTCGGCTCCGAGGCGGCCCGGCGGGCGATGGACTGTCCCGCCCAGACGGGTCGGGAAGCTCTGGCGGATCGCCTCTGCGTCGTCGTGGGCAGTGGCAAGATCGGATCGCAGGCGGCTCACTCGCTGGTCTCGCTCGGTGCGAAGAGGATTGCGATCGTCAATCGCACGTTGCATCGCGCACAGGTCCTGGCCGACGAACTCGGGGGCACCGCGGAGGCCGGGGGTCTCGACGCGCTGCCCGGCCTGCTCGCCCGAGCCGCAGTCGTGATCGTCGCAACGGATGCCCCGGATCCCGTGCTCACCGCCGCGGGCCTTCTGCGGTCTCGGCCTACCGGTGGCTCCGGCTCGGAGTCGATGCGTTCGGGTCGGGCGCCGCTTCTGGTGATCGACGTCTCGGTGCCCCGCAATGTCGAGCCCGCTGTGGCAGGACTTCCCGGCGTCGAGCTGATCGACCTCGATACGCTCCATCCCGAGGCGGCCGACGTCGAGAAGAGCCGGAACGCAGCGGTCCCGGAGGCGGAGGCGCGGGTCGAGACGGGGGTCGAGGATTTCTTCGGGTGGCTCGATCTCGACGAGGCCCGGCAGGCCCTGCGCCCGTTCCACGAAGTCCTCAGTGAGATCTGTCGCCGCGAGGTTTCCTACGTGGTCGGCGCTTCGCCGCTTTCCGAACGCACGGCGGAGCGGATCGTCGCACGGGTGCTCGCGCATCCGATGACGACGCTGCGTGCCGCGTCGGAGCGCGGAGAATCGATGCAATCCGCCGCCGGGGCCCTCGGTGGTCTGTTCGCGCAGCGTGGCTGCGTCTGATGTCGTGGGGTCATGCCCAGCCTCTCGATCCTCGCGGTGGAAAAATCGTAGGCAGTCCCCATCAATTTGGTAGTCCTGTCGTCTTTCCTCAACCCGCCATTCGCCTTCGCGATCAATCGCCGCGTCGATCGATCGGTCGATTCGATCCCATGCATCGGCCCGCTCGATATGGGTCTGTTTCTCCATGCGTGTGGGCTGCCGGCGACACGATTGGCTTCGGAGACGTGTGCAAAAAGTGTAAATCAGTATTGACACCCACGTGCTTGCTGGAAAAGAATCAGCGGGGTCTTCGTCGTTCAGGTTGTACGGAGAAGACCTCTGGAGGAAGCGCCCGAAAGACCGGGGGCCATCGACTACCGCGGGAGCGGAGGCGGGCCGGCTGGAAGTCCGGGTGGGAGATGGAGTCGAAGTCGGTTCATGCGGGGTTTCACGCGGGGTGCAGGAGAGATCGACTCGGGAGATCAGCTTCCATAGCGAACAGCGATGTCGCCGAAAGAATCTTGATTTCACGAACGGGGATTCGGACGGAACGGCATCGCCCAGGGCAACGTAGGGGAGGTTCGCCGATGACGGATACCGAACAGAGGCTTGGCAGCCCGGCGGAGGAGATGCACGTACTCGACGATGCCATCTCCACGATTCTCTATCTCGGCGAGCGGCTGACCGACTCGAGAAGGGACCGGGCTACGCCGCGCTCCGAGCCCCACCTCGATGCCGACGAAGCCGATAGTCTCTTTCGCGCCATCGAGGGCGAGATCATCCCGCGGTTGATGTTGGCGCATCAATCCCGCGAGCCCGTCGTCGGCCCCACGTCGCGCCGTCCGCTTCTCGCCGGCGATGATCGCGATCGCTTCCTGGCGATGATCCTGCGCGACTCTGCCGACGCCTCCAGTGCCTTCGTGAACGGTCTTCTCGATCGCGGGGTGACTCGCGAGACGATCTTCCTCGATCTTCTGGCGGATACGGCACGGCGGCTGGGCGAGCTCTGGGAAGAGGATCGCGCGGATTTCACCGACGTGACGATCGGTCTGTGCCGACTTCACCAGGTGCTTCGCGCGCATAGCAGCCCAGCGATCGAGTTCGGCCAGGGAGCGGACGCACCGAGGGTGCTGCTCACGACGGCTTGTGCGGATCAGCACGTCTTCGGTGTCGTGATGGTTGCCGAGTTCTTCCGGCGTGACGGCTGGCAGGTATGGAGCGAGCCCGGAGCCTCGAGGGCGTCCCTGAACTCGATCCTCGCCGGCGAGCGCTTCGACGTGCTCGGTCTCTCGGCGGCGTGCAGCGTCCAGCCGGAGGAGGTCGCCGACGAGCTGAAGTCATTCCGCAAGGCGTCTCGCAACGCCGACATGAGGGTTCTCGTGGGCGGACGGCTCTTCGCAGAATCGCCGGAACTCGTGTCGACGATCGGGGCGGATGCGGCTGCCTTCGATGCCGCCGCTGCGCCTACGACGGCGAACGAGCTGATTGCTCGGGTCGGCATTTCCTGCTAGAGAAAACCCACTGTCGAAGCCAGAATCTACAAACCGCCAACCCCACACCCACACCCATTCGAGAAAGCCGTGGTCGAGAGATGAACGGGACGGTCCCCACTCCTGAAAGAACGGTTCCGTTCAGGAATCCGGCACGCTTTCTCGCAGATCTGGATCCGGAGACGACCGGTCGGGTCATCGCCTCCGCGGCCGACGTCGCGTTGATCCTCGACGGGGGCATCATCCAGGACGTCGCACTCGGCAACGAAGAGCTGAGCCGGGAAGGCTACGATCGGTCATGGCGGGGCAAGCCCTGGATCGAGACGGTGACGGTGGAGAGCCGTCCGAAGATCGAGGATCTCCTCCGCGGCGTTCCGGCGAAGGGTGTGCGCTGGCGTCAGGTCAATCATCCGGCGATGAACGGCATCGATGTCCCGATCAAGTACACGGCCGTGCGGATGGACCGCGGATCCGCCGCTGGAGCGGAAGGCGGCGACCGGATCGTCGCCCTGGGGCGGGACCTTCGGTCGATCTCGCAGTTGCAGCAACGGCTCGTCGAGGCCCATCAGGGCCTCGAGCGCGATTACTCCCGCCTGCGCTCGGCCGAGGCGCGCTACAAGCTGCTGTTCCAGTCGGTGGCTCAACCGCTGCTGATCGTCGACCCGACGGGGATGCGCATCGACGAGGCCAACCCCGCTGCCGGCGAGATTCTCGGTGTTCCGGTCGCGTCCCTGACGACTTCGTCGCTCGAAGAGATCTTCGCTCCCGCCGGTCACCGGATCGTCGCGAATGCCGTCGCCGAGGCCGTTTCAGTGGGTCATTCGAGTCCCGTCCGGCTCGACATGCAGGGGCGCGGGCCCTGCGAACTCGCGATCTCCGCCTTCCGCGAGGACGATACGACCCGCCTCATCGTGCATCTCGAGCCCGAAGGTCGCCTTCATGATTCCTCCGAGACAGCGCATGATCGCGTGCTCGGCGTGCTCGAGGAGCTTCCGGACGGTCTCGTGGTGGCCGGCCCGGATCATCGGATCCTTGCGGCAAATCGTGCCTTCATCGACATGGCGCATCTCGTCAGCCAGGGCCAGCTGATCGGCGGACGCCTGTCGGACTATCTCGGCCGCTCGGCGACGGATCTCAACGTCCTGATCTCGAACCTGAAGAACCACGGCGTCGTCCGCAACTTCACGACCGTCCTGCGCGACCGCTTCGGCAACGACGAGGAGGTCGAGGTCTCCGCCGTCAGCGCCTCGATCGACGACAAGCCCGCCTACGGATTCTCCGTGCGCAACGTCGCTCGCCGCCTGCGTTCGACTGCGCGCTCCGGCGGCCTTCCGAATTCAGTAGATCAGCTCACGGGGTTGGTGGGCCGCGTCCCCTTGCGAGAGATCGTGCGGGAGTCGGCAGACTTCATCGAGAAGCTCTGCATCGAGGCGGCCCTCGAGATCACCGGTGACAACCGCGCCTCGGCCGCCGAGATGCTGGGTCTGAGCCGGCAGGGCCTCTACTCGAAGCTGAAGCGATTCGGCTTCGACGAGGATCGCTGACCAGCGCCGATCGGACGGCGGTTCCAGGGAGGGTCGACTTGGATTCCCGACTCGAGCGTGCGCCCTTCGGCTGGCTCGGCGTGGTGCGCCTGGGTCTGGTTCAGACGGGACTCGGGGCGATCGTGGTGCTGACGACCTCGACCCTGAACCGGGTGATGGTGGTCGAGCTCGCCCTTCCGGCGATGCTGCCGGGTCTGCTGGTCGGGTGGCATTATGCTGTCCAGATGTCGCGTCCTCGCTGGGGACATGGTTCGGATCAGCGACGCGCCCGGAGCCCCTGGATCATCGGCGGCATGATCGTGCTGGCGATGGGCGCGGTGCTGGCGGCGCTCTCGACCGCCTGGATGGCGACCTCGTTCGTTCCGGGCGTGATTGCCGCCTTCGTGGCGTTCCTGCTGATCGGGGTGGGCGTCGGCGCCTCGGGAACGAACCTGCTGGCGCTGCTGGCCATCCGGACCGAGCCTTCCCGCAAGGCGGCGGCCGCCGCCATCGTCTGGATCATGATGATCGCGGGCTTCGCGGTCACGGCCAGCGTCGTCGGCCGGCTGCTGGATCCGTTCACGATGTCCCGATTGATCTCGGTGACGGCGGGAACCGCGGCCATTGCGGTGCTCGTGAGCATTCTCGCGGTCTGGGGAATCGAGGGGCGAGGCGAATCCGGCTCCGAGGCCGAGCCCGGCGAGTCCGTCGAGGGGACCGGCGCGCGCATCTCCTTCAAGGTCGCGCTGGCGGAGGTCTGGGAGGAGCCCCAGGCGCGCCGCTTCACCGTTTTCGTCTTCGTCTCGATGCTCGCGTACAGCGCTCAGGATCTGATCCTCGAGCCCTTCGCAGGACTGATCCACGGCTACACACCGGGGGAGTCGACGTCCCTGGCGGGGGTCCA
>CAYWGW010000029.1:0-29154 GCA_964457385.1 uncultured Spirochaetaceae bacterium | reverse complement strand
TCGCCCACGGTGTTGACCTGGTCCACGTCTTCGTCGGCGATCTCGATGTCGAAGTCGTCCTCGAAGGCGATCACGACGTCGACGAGCCGAGCGGAGTTGACCTTCAGGTCCTCGAGGATGTTCGTCTCCATCGAGACCTTCGCCAGCGCCGCCTCGTCCTTGACCCAGGGAGTCAGAATCTTCACCACCCGATCCATGACTTCCGACTGTTCCATCAGCTTCTCTCCTCGTTACGCGATCTACGCGATGTACGCGATGTGCGTACATGGATGGACGCGTCTGACGTCGACCGGGGCGGCTACGCCTTGTAGCGCTTGAAGACCAGACACGCGTTGACGTCGCCGAATCCGAAGCCCGCCTTCACGAGCACGTCCAGATCCGGCATCTCCCTCATCTCATGCGGGATCGATGCCGCGTGGGGCTCGATCTCCGGATGCACGTCCTCGCAGTTGATCGAGGGATGGACGAAGCCCCGGGCCACCATCAGCACGGACGCAACCGACTCGATGCCACCGGCGGCGCCGAGAGCGTGGCCGATCATGCTCTTGGTCGCCGTGATCGGCGGCAGCCGGCCCGGCTCGCGCTCGAGCGCCCGGGCCCAGGAGCCGACCTCCTTGGGATCTGCGCCGGTCGCCGTGAGATGGCCGTTGATGGCGTCGACCCGATCCGGCGTGAGACCGGCGTCGGCGAGGGCGTCGGCGATGCAGCGCTGGACGCTGATCGGATTGGGGGCGGTCATGCTGCCGCCCATGCGATGGCCGCCGCAGTTGACGCCGGCGCCGACGAGCTCTGCGTGGATCCGGGCGCCGCGCTCGAGGGCGCTCTCGAGGCTCTCGAGCAGCACGACCCCCGCGCCTGAGCCCGGGATGAAGCCGCCGGCGGAGGCACTCATGGGGCGCGAGGCCTTTTCGGGCTCTTCGTTGGAGCCGCGGTTGAGTACGCGCATGGCGTCGAAGCCGGACCAGATGTAGTGGCTCGCGGCCTCGGCGCCGCCGCAGAGCATGCGCTCGGCGAGACCGCAGCGGATGCGCTCGAGGCCCATGGCGAGGGCCTCGGTGCCCGTGCTGCAGGCGCTCGAGTTGGTCGTGACCTGGTTGCCGAGGGCGAGCTGGCCCGAGATGCGCGCGGAGATGCCGCTCGCCATCACCTGCTCGACGGCCGTCGACCCCATGCGCCGGATCTTGCCGGCATTCGTCAGCGGCACGACCTTCTCGGCGATCGTGTCCATGCCGCCGATGCCCGTGCCGAGGATCGCCCCCGAATCCCAGTCGACGTCGTCGGAGCCATGCGCCGGGCGCTCGAGCCCGGCGTCCAGCCAGGCCTCGATCGCGGCCAGGCTCGCATAGCGATGATTCATGTTCATCGCGAGCAGCTCGTCCGGGGAGAACGTGGCCTCGCAGAGCTCGTCGACGCCCTCGGGCGAGCCGGCGACGGTACAGCCGAATCCGGCCTCGGCCATCTTCTCCTGATGTCGCAGACCGGAGCGGCCTTTGCGCAGGGCCAGCTCGAAGTCGGAGACGCCGTTGGCGTTGGGCGAGATCACGCCCAGGCCGGTGATCACGACCCGCCGACTGGGGCCGCTGCGCTTCGATCGAGTGCTGCCTGTCGTCGTCATCGCGGCACTCCCATCCCGGATAGCTCGCCGGAGCAGACCAGCGTCCCGTCGTCGAGGGTCATCTCGACGCTGGCTCGAAGCTTGCGGCGGCGAAAGAACTTCACTCGTCCGGTCGTGCGGACCCGGTCCCCCGGCCGCACCGTCCCCGAAAACTCCACGTTCGCATCGGTGAAGACCGTGAGCAACTTGGCGACCTCCTCGCGGGAGGTCTGGCGCGCGTAGAGATAGATGCCGAAGGCGACCACCCCGGCCTGGGCCATCGTCTCGACGAGGATGACTCCGGGTGTGATCGGATTGCCCGGGAAATGGCCCCGGTAGAAGTCGTGCTCGGGAGAGAACGTGTAGCGCGCGACGATATGCTCGTCGTCGAGTTCGAGGATCTCGTCGATGAAGCGGAAGGGCGCCTGTTGGGGCACCAACGCGAGCACCTCTTCCGGTGAGAGCCCCGGCGAGCTTTCCGGCGAGCGTGTTTCAGCCACCGTACATGCCTCCATTCACGTGCAGGACGCTGCCGTTCACGTAGCTTCCACGAGTCGCGAGGAACGCGACCACGTCGGCGATCTCGTCGGCTCGGCCCGTCCGTCCCATCGGGATCTTCGCCAGGATCCCCTGCTTGATCTCGTCGGGCAGCTCCTCCGTCATCTCCGTATCGATGAAGCCCGGCGCGATCGAGTTCACGAGAATCTCGCGACCGGCGAGCTCCTGGCTGAGACTCTTCGTGAAGGCGTCGAGACCGGCCTTCACCATCGTGTACGGAATCTGACCGGCGTTGCCCGTGTGGCCGACCACACTCGAGATGTTGATGATCCGCCCCGTGCCCTTGCGCATCATGAAGCGGCGCAGCACGAGCTTCGTCAGGTACCAGGTCCCCCGGGCCATCGCTGCCACGGAGTCGTATTGATCCAGGTTCATGGCGAGCATCGGCGCGTTCACGTTGTAGCCGGCGTTGTTCACGAGCACGTCGACGCGCCCCGCGACCTCCTTCAGCTCCTTCACGAGGGTGTCGAGGCTCTCGCTGTCGGTCAGGTCGGCGCGGATCGTGAAGGCCTGCCCCGACTCCTTCTCGATCTCGGTCGCGAGTCGGGCTGCGCCCTGCTCGCTCGAGCGGTAGTGGATCGCGACCCGGAAGCCCTCGGCCGCCAGCCGCCGACAGCAGGCCGAGCCGATCCCCGTGCCGCCGCCCGTCACCAGCGCCACCGGCTGATCGCTCATCGCTCCATCCTCCCGCCGCGGGCGTTCTCCGACTCGAAGGGATAGTCGGGGTAGTCGATGCCCTGGAAGAGACCCACCCGCGCGCCCTTGATGGTGTAGATCTCCTGGTCGTCGATCAGCACGACGCCATCGCCGATCACCATCGAGGCGCCGGCATTCTTCAGCTCGGTGTAGCGCTTGATCGTGATCTCGTAGCGCATGGTGCCGTCGTGGGGCCGGATCTGGCCGAAGAACTCGACCTCGCCGCAGCCCAGCGCTCGCCCCGCCCCGACGCCACCGCGCCAGTTGCAGTAGAAGCCGAGCAGCTGCCAGACGCCATCGAGCCCCAGGCAGCCCGGCTGCACGGGATCCCCGAGGAAATGGCAGTGGAAGAACCAGTCGTCGATCCGCACGTCGCGCGTCGCGGAAATCCGACCGCGGCTCTTGTCGCCGCTGATCTCGTCGATGCGATCGACCATCAGCATCGGGGGCACCGGCAGCCGCGCCCGGAAGCCCTCGGGCGGATCCTCGATCAGCCGCCCGTAGGCGAAGGCCAGCAGCTCCTCCTGGGTGAAGGCCTGACGGCTCTTGAACTCCACGTGCTTCAGCATGCCCACTCAGCTTTCTCCACCGACGTTCGCTGCCGTCTCGCGCGCTGCCGTGTCGGTCGTGCCCGCACCATTCGGCGCCTCGAAGCGCGCCACGTAGCTGCCCCAGGTCAGCCCCGACCCGACACCGACGACGCAGACATCGTCGCCGTCGGTCCATTTATCCCAGCTCTGGGAGAGCACGGAGCCCGAGCTGGCCCCGCCCGTGTTGCCGAACCACTCGACGTTGAAGTGATGCCGATCCGCAGGGATCTCACTGCGTTTGCAGACGGATTCGAGCATGCGGAGGTTCGCCTGATGGCCGACGAAGTGAAAGGCGCGGCCCTCCTGCTCATGCTCCTCGCGGCAGAGCTCCAGCAGATCGCCGGTCCGGCGGATCGCGAAGGTCTGCACGGCGCGACCTTCCTGATGGAAGTGGCCGATGCGCGGGACGACGACCTTGTCGGCGCTCTGGGGAGCGCTGATCAGATGGTGCCCCAGCAGCCGGGCCCGCCCGCGCTCCCGGGTCGAGATCACGGCGGCCAGGGCGCCGTCGCCCCAGAGCACCGCCGACGAGCGATCGTCGTAGTCGACGGTGCGCGTCATCGGCTCGGCGGTCACGAGCAGCACATGGGGCGGCAGCTTCGCGGGATCCATCAGGGAGAGCAGGTAGATGCCGGCGATGAAGCTCGTGCAGGCGGAGCTCACGTCCAGGCTCGGCACCTCGATGTCGAGCAGCGCGGCGATGTTGCAGGCCTCGGCGGGCGCGGTCGTATCCGGCGCGCAACCGCCGGCCAGCACCAGCCCCACGTCGGCGGCCGTGATCCCGGCCCGCGCGAGCGCCATCTCCGCCGCCCGGGCACCCATCGCGGCATTCGACATCTCGGCCGCCTCGATCCCGGCCCGTGGATCGCGGTTGCGCGTCTGGCGGATGTAGTCGAGGGGCAGCGCCGTGCGACGGCTGCGGATCCCCGTGCGTTCGAGGATCCACTCGTCGTTGGTGCCGATGTCGAGATCCTCGAGGAATCGATTCGTGATCTCGTTGCCGGGATGGAAATGGCCCAGCCCCAGGAGATTCAAGCCCACCCGGTCGTCCTCGCCTGCCGCGTCGGCCTCGCCCGCGTCGGGCTCATCGTGTCGAGCCGGAGATGTGTTCGCCTCCGTCGACCCGGATCACCTCGCCGTTGATCCAGCCGGCCTCGTCCTGGCAGAGCAGGTAGATCACGCCGGCCACGTCTTCGGGTTGCGTCAGCCGACCGCCGGGATTGCGCAGCCGGGCCTGGGCCTTCAGCTGATCGCTGCCGGGAATCGCGCGGAGGGCGGGGGTCTCGGTGACACCGGCCTGGATCACGTTGCAGCGGAGGCCGTGGGGTCCGAACTCGACGGCGATCGAGCGGGCGAGCGCCTCGAGAGAGACCTTGGCCGCCGAGACCGCGGCGTAGCCCTTCCAGGCGACCTCGTTGCCCTCGCTCGTCAGCCCGAAGATCCGGGCGTCGTCGGCGAAGAGGCCGCGGGAGAAGAGTTCCTGGGTCCAACCGAGCAGGCTCGTCCCCATCGCGAGGATCGTGCGGCCGAAGTCCTCCTCGTCTAGATAGGAGCTGTCGGGATAGTCGGCGGCGGAGGTCAGCGGATGGAGTCCGTCCTCGCCCGCCTCGAAGAGCTCGTCGGCGATCTCGGTGAGCTTCGCCGGGTCGACCCCGAGCCGGCTCGCGAGGTTCTTGCCCGCCGTGCGGGGCTCGGTCTTCTCGGGGGCGATCAGCTTCAGGTTCCCGAAGGCGATCGAGTGGAGCAGGACGCGCACGCGGCCTTCCGGACCGATTGCCTGGGCGATCTCGTCGAGGGCCTCGGAGCGCTTCTCCGGGCTGATGGCGTCGGTGTTCCAGACGTGGAAGCCCACGCCCATGCCCGCCAGCTCGTCGAAATGGGGCTGGATGTCCTTCATCGCACCGCGCCGGTCGCGATGCACGATCAGGATATTGAGGCCACCCCGGGCCAGGCGCTTCGCGGTCGCCAGCCCGAAGCCGCTCGATCCGCCCAGGATCAGGGCCCATTGGTTGCCCGGAAAGCCCACGCCGGTCTCAGTCGTGCCCATCCTAGTGCCCCCCATATCCGTCCGCTTCGTTCCTGCTTCGCCGCCGGGCCGGCCCCGTCTGCGCTCGCGCTTCGCCGCGCACCTCGCCCACTCCCGCCCCCGCTCGAGTTCGGGCAGGACGACCTCGCTGGACCCCCGGGGTCATAGTCTCGGGGGATCCAAGATCCTCACCCATCTTTCCCCGTACCCATCCAGGCTCAGGCGGGGCCGACCGGCGACCGCCGACGCCGACCGGCCACGAAGGATCGCAGGCGATCGGAGGAAAGTAGCGATCGATCGACCTCCGAAGTGCAAATCTCTCGCAAAATCTCGGCGGAAAGCCCGATAGAGCCACCAAGAGCATGACTCATGGTCACGATTCGTCAATCTCTCCGGCCACGTGGCGAATCCCGTCCGGATCTAAACCGAGTCCCAGCTCGCGCGCGATCCGCGGCAAATCGGCACGGGGGGCCACCTCGATCTTGACGCCCTCCGGAAACGCCGAGGGCAGACGCCGGAAGTAGCCGCGATCGCGCCGGGCATCGACGATCACGACCAGGCCGCGATCGGTCTCGCTGCGGATCAGCCGCCCCGCCATCTGCTTCAGATGCAGCAGCATCCTCCCGAGCGACGACCGCACGAAGGGATCCTCGCCGGCGGCGCGCAGCCGCTCGTCGCGTCGGCGGCGGAGCTCCGTCGGCACGTCGAAGGGCAGCTTCTCGATCACCACCGCCTGCAGATCCTCGCCGCGGACGTCGATGCCCTGCCAGAATCGCCGCGCCCCGAGCAGCACGGCTCCGCCCCGCGCCTGCTGGAAGCGCTCGACCAGCGCGCCGGCGTCGTCCCCCGCCCGCCGCGGCAGCAGCACCTCGATGCCCTCCCCCGCCAGCAGCTGGGTCAGCCGATCCGCCGTCGCCCGCATGCGCACCAGGCTCGTGAAGAGGCCGAGCGTCCGCCCGCCCAGCGCGCGCGCCAGGATCGCCAGGGTCTGGGCCGTCTCCTCGACGAGTTCCACGTCGGACCGGATGGCGACGATCCGCATCGCGCGGTCGTAGGGAAAGGGCGAGCCGACCGAGCGGCTCCAGCTCTCCGCCCGCGAATCGTCGCCGAGACCAAGCTCGCCGAGCGCAGCATGCGCATCCCCCGAGACGAAGAGGGTCGCCGAAACGATCGCCAGGCTGTCGAGACGCTCGAGGAACTCGCTGCGAAAGGCCTCGCCCGGGGCGACCGGACGCAGCACCAGGGACCAGCGATCGTAGGGGCTCTCGAGCCCTTCGAAGGCGCTCACGTAGTCTTCGTTCACCGCCTCGAAGGCCGTCCGAAGTCCTTGGGCGGCCGTGCGCAGGGCCTCGACATGGGCCGTGAGGCCACGCTCGAGATCGTCTGCAGCCTCGGCCTCGGCATCCCGACGCGCGGGTCCCGATCGCAGCGCCTCGCTCGCCAGGCCCTCGAGTCGCCGCGCGGCGCTCGCCGACAGCTCCGCCGCCAGCGGCCACCGGGTGGCGGGATCCGATCCGAGCTCGACCCCGCCGAAGCCGTCGGTGCCCGTCGCCATCGCGCGCCCGAGCCCGATCAGCTCCAGCATCAGGTCGCGCCGATTCTGGCGCCGCGTCGCCTCCTCGCTCTTCGAGTCCGGCGGCTGCACCAGCCCCCGACTCGCATAACGTCGCGAGTCCCGCCGCACCGGCGCGCCGAAGAGCTCGTCGAGCCGCTCCCCGATCTCCTCCGGCCGCACCCGCAGCGCGTAGACCTCCTCCGCCACCCCGCCGACTTCGTGGCCCTCGTCCATGATCGCGTGGGCGAAGGGCGGATAGTCGGGGGGCCAACGCAGCAGCAGATCGTGATTCGCAACGACCAGATGGGCCTTCGCCAGCGCCTTGCGATGCCGGCCAAAGGGACAGCCGCGCTGCTGGGCGCATTGTTCTCGCGAGCAATGCTCGGCGCGGGCCGCGACACTGGCCCGGAGCAGCTCGCGCAGGCGGGGATGGCGGCGCATCAGGGCGGCGGGGACGGTGCCCACCTCGCCCTGGGGCCGGATGCGGGCGCAGGCCTCGAGCATTGCGTAGTCCGCCCGCCCCTCGCCGAGCAGCACAGGATCCCGCGCCTCCGCCAGCAGCGCCTCGAGTCGCCGCTCGCAGACGTAGTTCGCGCGGCCCTTGATCGAGAGCGCGCGAAGCTCGGGATGGCCGAGGAAGCGCGCCGCGGCGGCGATGTCCTTTCGCAGCAGCTGGTCCTGCAAGAGCTTCGTGCGCGTCGAGATCACGACGGGCCCGCGCTCGTCGTCGCGTGCCCGCTCCATCGCGAAGGGAATCGCGGCCGAGAGATAGGCGAGGGATTTTCCGACACCCGTCCCGCCCTCGAGCTTCGCGATCCCGCCGTCGCGCAGCAGGACGACGAACTCGCGGGCCAGCTCGAGCTGCTCCTGGCGCACGCGATAGCCCGGAAAATGTCGCTCGCCTCGCGCCCCGTCCGCGAGCGCCTCGAGAATCGCGTCGAGCTCGAAGGGCACCGGCGTCTCGTCGCTCGGTCCGATCTGCAGAAACCGCTCGTCCAGCTCGGCGGCGGGGATGATCCCGGCGGCGCTGCCCTCGATGCGCGAGTGGGCTTCGACTCCGAGCCGGCCGCGCCCCTGGTCGCGGGCGAAGGCGGCGAAGCGATCCGGTGTCCACGGCGGTGGGCGCGGAGCGGCCAGCAGTGGGAGCCAGAGCGAGTCCGGCAGATGGGTCTCGAGGATGCGTCGGGCCTCGCGATGACGCGGCTCTCCCGCCCGCGCGCCCACGGCGATCGCCGCCGCGACACAGGCCGCGTCGGCCGCGTCCTCGAGAGCGCGATGACGCTCGTCGCGTCCGAGCAGCTTACGCGTGAAAGTGTCGAGACGCAGATCCGGGGCGTCGGGATGGGTGAAGGCGAGCAGCTCCTGGGTGTCGAGCCAGGCGGCGGCGCCGAAGCTCGAGTCGAGATCCCGCCGCAGGAAGGCCCGCTCGAACTCGATCTGATGGGCGACGAGGAGACGCCCCGCGAGCGCCTCGCAGACCGCGTCACGCACGCCGGCGAGCCGCGGCGCGCCGACCACATCCGCATCGACGAGCCCGGTCAGGCGGCTCACCAGCGGCGGAATTGGCCGCACCGGTCGGACCAGCGTCCGGAGGATCCGGACGCTCGTCCCGGAACCGTCTCGCGGATCGGGCGCTCTGGGCGCGTCGGGCGGATCGAGCGGATCGAGCAGCACGATCCCGATCTCGAGGATCTCCGCCGTGCGGCTCTCGGGCAGGCCCGTGGTCTCGAGGTCGACGAAGGCGACCGATCCGACCCGGTCGAGCCAGGCGTCGAGCGCCGAACGCATCAACCGCGACAACCCGATCGCTTCGGCCTCGACGCGCTCGATCCGGACCGCCGGTCCGCTTCCCATCTGCCTGCTCTCCATCGACTCAGCGTCGACTGCGTGTCGACCACTCGCCGACGGGGCGGCCCCGATCCCGGACGCGTCCCCCGGACTGGGCGCCTTCCGGACTCGACGCTTCCCGACTAGACGTAGATCCCCCCCGCGTACTCGCGGTCCTGGCGGATCTCCACGTTGACGAGCGCCGGCTTGCCCGACGCCGCCGCGCGCTCGAGCGCCGGGCGCAGCTGGCTGGGCTCGGTCACATGCTCCCCGTGGCCTCCGAGCGCCTCGACGACCTTGTCGTAGCGCGTGCGGTTCAGCAGCACGCCCTCGAGCCGATCCCAACCGTAGATCGCGCCCTGGGGTCGCATCATCTGACCCCAGGCGCCGTCGTTGCCGACGACGCCGATGATCGGGAGGCCGAAGCGGACGGCGGTATCGTACTCGAAGCCGTTGAAGCCGAAGGAGCCGTCGCCGTAGACGATCACGACGGGTCGCTCGGGATGGGCGAGCTTGGCGGCCATCGCGAAGGGCATGCCGACACCGAGGGTCCCGAGCGGACCGGGATCCATCCAGGCGCCCTCACTGCGCACGGACAGGATCTTCGACGCCGTCGCGACGATGTCGCCCCCGTCGCCGACGACGATCGGATCGTCGAGGGTCGCCAGCCAGTCGCGCAGCTCGCGACACATGCGCTGGGGATCGATCGGGACCTCGTCGCTGGCGAGCTTCGCCTCGACCTTTTGCTCCGCCGCGCTCTCGATCGCCCGCAGCTCGTCACGCCAGGCGGAGAAGTCGAGCGCGACGCCCCGGGCCTTCAATCCGTCGTTGAGCGCCTCGAAGCTGCAGCCGAGATTGCCGACCAGGGCGACGTCCGTCTGGCGATTCTGGCCGATCAGCGTGGCGTCCATCTCGAGCTGGATGATCTTCGCGTCGGCGGGGATGGTCTGACCGAAGCGCATCCGGAAATCGAGCAGCGTCCCCGCCAGCACGATGCAGTCGATCTGCTGGAGCGCCTCGCGGCGGGAACGGTTCAGGAACTCCGGCGAATCGGGGGGCACTGTGCCGCGGCCCATGCCGTTCGTGTAGGTCGGGATATGCGTCGCGGCGATGAAGCGGTTCATCTCCGGCGCGGCTCTCGACCACTTCACACTGGTTCCGGCCATCAGCATCGGCCGCTCGGCCCGGGCGAGCAGCTCGATCGCCTCACGCACCTGCTCGCGATCCGGGGACAGGCGCGGTGGCTCGGTGCGGATGCGCGGGATCTGGACCTCCTCCGCGGGCACCGCGGCCATGAAGATGTCCATCGGGATCTCGAGATAGCTCGGACCCGGAATGCCGGACACCGCATGGCGGATCGCGAGCTCGATGTACTCGGGAATCCGTTTGGTCTGGTAGACGGCATCGCAGTATTTGGTGATCGGGCGGACGACGCCGAGATGATCCATCTCCTGCAGCGAGCCCCGCCGCAGGTTCTCGAAAGGCCCCTGACCTCCGAAGACCAGGATCGGGGAGTTGGCCCGCCAGGCGTTGGCGATGCCCGTGACGCCGTCGGTCACACCGGGTCCTGCGGTGATCGCGGCGACGCCGATCCGCCCCGGGTTGCAGCGCGCCCAGGCGTCGGCGGCGTGGACGGCGGCCTGCTCGTGGCGGACGTCGACGATCCGGATGCCCTCGTCGATGCAGCCGTCGTAGAGCGGCATGATGTGGCCGCCGGAGAGCGTGAAGATCACCTCGACCCCCGCCTCCTTCAGGGCGCGGGCGGCGAGCCTACCGCCGTGCAGGGGGCTCTTCGGGTCCGGGGATCCGGAATCGCGAGGCGAGGCGCTCGACCGTTCCCGATCCGCATCGGCACCGGGCTCGGACATCGGAAGCACCCCTTCCATTTCCATCGGCATTTGCCGTGCGCATCTACCGTGAGAATTCGCCGTGAGCATCATCTACCGATACCGATGCGATCGGCCCGACGTCCGGCAGTCGTCACCTCGGCCGAAGATATCATCGCCGTGGAGGGACGGCCAAGGGAGAACGGCCCGACACGCCGCGTCCCGGGGCCAAAGGACGAAAAACGAAAGAGGCCGGTCGACGCACAGGACGTCCACCGGCCTCCAGCGATCTCGTCCGAGAATCGCGACTCGCTCTTCCTGGATCGACTAGCGAACAGAGAACTCCGCGCGGCGGTTCAGCTGCCAGACGCGCTCGCCCGAGCCCGCTACGGCGGGCTGGGCCTCGCCGTAGCTCACGATGCTCATCTGCTTCATCGGAACGCCCAGATTGTAGAGGTACTTGCGAACCGCTGCGGCCCGGCGCTCTCCGAGCGCCATGTTGTACTCGTCGGAGCCGCGCTCGTCCGTATGCCCCTCGATCACGACGTTGGCATCGGACTGCTTGAGCGCTCGTGCCGCCGTACGCAACACGTCGCCGAACTCCTTGCGGATCTCGTAGGAGTCGAAGTCGAAGTAGACCGGCGCGATGTCGATGTCGCGCAGGGCGTCGGAGACGGCCGTGTCCCTCGCTCTCGAATCCGGAACACTCGTATCGGCGGAGCCGTCCGAGAACTCGCTGTCCATCCCGGCGTCCGGCTCTTCCACCGGTTGATCGGTCGAAGCGCAGCCGGCCAGGAAGGCCAGTGCGGTCACCAGAAGAATCGGAATCAACCGGAAGCCAGCCGGAACAGAAAATCGTCGCATCATGACTTTGTCGTTTCCTCCACGACGACGACCGGCCGGGGCGCGCTGCCCAAATCCCGCCTCGTCGATCTGCTCTCTTCCGGAGCAGTCCTTGATCTCTTCTCTCTCTTGCTCGTTTTTCATCAATTCTTCGTCAAACCTGCCCGCAGAACCGAATCGCTTCGCAGAGATCCGCTCGCTCCAGGGTCGATGCGGCATCCATGCTGGCCCGGTCAACGCCTCTCGCGGCCGTTTCGTGCCAGATAATGGAGGCTCCCGGCGGGTGACGCAAGCTCCGATGGCGGTCGAATGAGATCCAAGTCACCGATTCGACAGCACTTCCACAGCGATTGGCTCAATTCGGCGCAGTCGCAGCGCCTCCCACGGTCGCAGGGGCGGGCTCGATCGCTCCCGGATCGAGCCAGCGGTGGTAGTCGATCCGGATGTCGGAGAAGCGGATCCGCCCGGCCGGATCCAGCAGCAGGGTCGTGGGGTAGGGCACCCCCATTTCGATCGGCTCTGGATCCTCCTTCAACAGACCCAGCTTCCGAATCAGCCGGCTCTTCGGGTCGGCGAGAAAGAGCACGTCCGACGCCAGTCCCAGCTCCCCCACGAAGGCCCGGGTGCGGGCGTTGATCTGGGCATCCGACATCACCCAGACGATCCGCAGGTCCGGGGTCCCGGCGAAGGCCTCCCGGAGCTCGAGCAGACGCATCTTGGTGAAGGGGCACCAATCGATGCTGCGCTCGAAGACGAGCAACAGCGGCGATCCGACCAGATCCTCCCGCACGACACGGCGTCCATCCAGGCTGACCAGCTCGAAGGGAGGAAGCGTCTGGCCGAGCTCGAGCTCGCTCGCCACGTCCTGGCGGACCTTCATCTCGCTCCCGCGACGACCGAGGGAAGTCGCGGGCAGCGCGAGATCCAGTCCGAGCAGGGCAGCCAACACGATCGTCGCGAGAGTCCGCAGGATCATGAACGGATCACCGACGCGCCCGATGACGCACCCGCCGACGCCTGCGCGCATTCGGCCACCGTCGGACGCAGCCAGACGAGCGCGATCGCGAGTCCCAGCAGGATCGCCGCCTCCGTGCGAGGCAGATTGCCCAGCCAGGCCGCATAGTCCCCGACCACCCAGGCCACCATCCGGACCAGCGCCATCAGCGCCAGCACGAACACCGTCGTCGTCGCCACCGTACGCGACGCAAAGGGATCGCGCGCCGCCCCCAGCAGGCCGCCCGCCCAGCCGATCAGCGCGCAGCCGGTGAAGGCCACGAAATAATGGCCCACCGGACCCGTCGGAATGCCCGGGACGGAGCCCGGCCGTTGATAGGCGACGAAGGAGACCACGAGGGCGAGACCGAAGATCGACGACGCGACCCCGAGAACGCCCAGCAGGAACCGATAGATTCGCAGTCGCAGCATTGTCCGGTATGATGACCCATCTTCCCCGGGCGTCGCACTCCGGATGCATGGATTCGCGCCGTCCTGGGGCGGCCGGGTGGATGCGACCCGGTCTCCGCACGACACTGTCGATCCCACAGCGGGGTCCCGAACCTGGCGGCCGCCCCGAATCCCGCTCGAGTGCCAGAGAGTGAGGGGGCGAGGGACGAGACGGGACGCGCCCAGGAGGCGAGCGAGCCGGCCCCACGACCGGACGCGCAAGGCGAGCAAGACGCGCAAGAGGAGTCATGAGCGAGAGACCCGGTGGGCCGGAAGAGATGGACGCGTCCGAGGCGAGCGAAGCGCCCGCCACCGGGTCCGGCCTACTCCTGGTCCGCTTCAGCGGAGATCTGACGACCAAGGCCTGGGCCACACGCCGCCGCATGACCTCCCGACTGATCGAGAACCTGCGGGCGTCGATCAAGGCGAGCGGGCGTCCGGCGAAGGTGATCCGCCATCGTAATCGGGTGTTCGTCGAGCTCGGGTCGGATCCGGCCGGCGGCGGATCGAGCGAGGGGCGGCACCAGGCGACGAGTGACACCGCGATGGCGCGCCGGCTGGCGCGGGTCTTCGGCGTGCAGTCGGTCTCGATCGCGCGAGCCCATCGCTGGACCGGGCTCGAGGATGTGGTCGAGGTGGGTCGGGCGTTCGGCGCGGAGGCCGTGCGTGACCGAAGCTTCGCGATCCGGGTCCGCAAGGTCGGCGATCGGGCGGCGGTTCCGCTCCGCTCGGTATCGATCGAGCGAGAGCTCGGCGAGCGACTCCGACCGCTGGCGAGCCGCGTCGATCTCTCGAATCCCGAGGTGAAGATCTCGATCGAGCTCGACGCCGAGCGCGCCTACTACTTCATGACGAGCGAGAAGGGGGCGGCGGGGCTGCCGCTCGGCAGCGGCGGGCGCGCGGTGAGCCTGCTCTCGGGGGGCTTCGACTCCCCGGTCGCGTCCTGGCGGCTGCTTCGGCGGGGCGTCTCCCTCGACTACGTCTTCTGCAATCTCGGCGGCCGCCCCCATCAGATGGAGGCGCTCGCGATCGCGAAGCGCCTCGCCGATCTCTGGCACTCCGGGACGAGGCCGAGCTTCCACGCGCTCGACTTCGATCCGGTGAGCCGCGAGATCCAGAACCGGGTCCGCAGGCGCTACTGGCAGATCGTGCTGAAGCGCATGATGCTGCGCGCAGCGGAGGCGGTGGCCGCCGAGATCCGGGGTCTCGCGATCGTCACGGGCGAGGCGCTCGGCCAGGTCTCGTCACAGACGCTCCAGAACCTCGCCGTGATCTCCGACAGCGCCGGTCTTCCGATCTTGCGCCCGCTGATCGGCAACCACAAGGAGGAGATCATCGCCGAATCGAAGCGCGTCGGAACCCACGACCTCTCGGCAGGGGTCGGCGAGTACTGCGCCATCGTGCCGAGCCATCCCGCGACCCATGCGCGGCTGGAGGACCTGCTCGAAGAGGAGGCGAAGATGGATCCGGGGGTGCTCGAGGCGACGCTTGCCGCGCGCAGCCAGATCCGACTCGCCGACGTCGACCTCGACGCCTGGCAGGACGAGGCACTGGTGGCCCACGGCGTCGAGCCGGAGGAGATCCTGATCGACCTGCGTTCGAAGGACGCCTACGAGACCTGGCATCCGCCGGCGGCGCTCCACCTCGACTTCTCCCACGCCCTCGAGGCCTACGGGGCTTTCGATCCGAATCAGTGTTATGTCCTCTACTGCGAGCACGGGCTGAAGAGCGCCCATCTGGCCGACCTGATGCAGCGGGCAGGCCTTTCGGCGCGTCATGTCCCGGGTGGGCTCCGAGAGGTCCGGCGCTGGTACGAGGGCGGCTGATTCGCCGTCGAGGCGGAAGGCGCGGCGGGGGTCGCGATCGCGGTCGGTCAGCCGTCGCTCCCGGAAGCAACGCGACCCAGCAGTGTGTCCGCCTCTTCCGACGATTCCACGATATCGACGCGGATGCCCAGGCTCTCCAGCCGAGCCGACATCAACCTCATCATTCCGTAGGACGCCGGCGAGTCGACGATCGCGACCCAATGGCGACCGCGCATGGTCTCACCATGATGCTCGAGCCGCTCGATCAGCTTCCGGGCCTGCTCTGGCGTCAGCGGCTCGACCACGTCGCGATGATCCGACAGGATGGCGAAGTCCGCGCCGAACTCGGGATCGAGCGCGACCTGATCGACGGCCGAGAGGATCTCGTCGGTTTCGACCCGACCGTGGATCACCAGCCGCGCCCGCCGCCGATCCGCCTCAATCGACAGTTCGATCGGCATCGCTCACCTCGTTGGCCTGCTCGGAGTGATCGGGTTGCGCGAGGCGCCAGGCGTGGAGACAGGCGCGACAGATGCAGCGTGGGCCCCGATCCTGCCAGGAGACCGCTTCGATCAGCCCGGGCGGGAAGGACTCGCGCCGACACCAGCAGGCCTCGTTCGCCGCGGATCCGTCTCGGGCCAGGACACATCCGTTCGGCTGCTCGCAGCGCGGACATCGACTCGCTTCAATCGTCGTGTTCGGCGGCATCTTCAGCGACGTCTCGCAGGACATGGGCAGAACGTGACCTCAGGACGCCCGCGGTGTCGCAGGGGCAGCGAGCGCCTCGAGGGAGGCGAGAAAGTCGAGCAGGGCGCGGTCGAAGGCTTCGGCCTGCTCGATGTTGACGATATGCCCGGCCTCCGGGATCACCACGTGGCTCGCCCTGGGAAGCTTGGCCGCCATCACCTCGCCCGCCCGCAGATAGGCCTCATCCTTCTCGCCGACGAGCACCAGCGCCGGCATGTCCAGCTCGGCCAGCTCGTCGATCACGCTGGGCGCGGGGCCTGCCACCCGACGCCCGAAGCGCGCGACGCCGCCCGGGTCCTGGGCGCGGATCGCGTCGGCCGCCGCCCGAGCCGCCGGCAGCTCGGGCTTCGAGCCGACGCAGGTCACGCCCGCCCGACCCGAGACGAAGTCGTCGAAGCCGCGGGTCTCCAGGAAGCGGGCGGTGCGCTCGACCTGGGCGGCCCAACGCGCAGCCGCGTCCGGATTCTTGAAGCCCGGTCCAGAAGCGAAGAGCGCCAGGGCAGCCACGCGCTCGGGATGTCGCCACGCAAAATGCAGCGACGCGAGGCCACCGAAGGACAGCCCCGCGGCCACGAAAGGCGCCCCGGGCGTAGTCGCCTCCGCCAGCGCGAGCAGATCCGCCACTACGTGCTCGATCGAGTACGCGGCCTCGTCCTGCGGCGCCTCGGAACGGCCGTGTCCCCGAAGATCCCAGAGAACGACGGGATGTCCCGCGGCGACGAGCGGCGCGACCTGGCCGCGCCAGTTCTCATGGGTCGTACAGAAGGCGCAGGAGAAGATCACCGTGGGCCGCGGCACTTCATCGTCGGACGACGAGTGCGACGAAACGCGCGACGGAAGATGATGTTCGTAGTAGATCCGGACGCCGTCGTCCGTCCTCAGATCGGCCATGACACCTCTCTCTTTCTCTCGCGCGCTCGCGCGCACTTTCTCTCTCGCTCGCCAGCTCGTTCGGGGTCTGTGAAGTGTTCCGGTAGTGGTTCGGAGAGGTCGATTCGCCCATCGGTCGTCGTGAGGCCGACGACGCTCGAGCGGGGACCGGAAAACGTGCGAATTCAGTGGATCTGGACGAGCAACGGCGGAATCAGCAGGGGACCGCCCGTCGGGAGGTCCCGCGCCCAGGCCAGGACCTGGTCGAGTGGCGCCGGCCAGTCGACGACCGGCCCCGCGGCGCGGATCGTGCTCAGCCGAAAAGCCTCGAGCAGCTGCTCGCCGAGGCCCTTCTGCTTCGGAAAGGGGATCAGGTAGACGTCGTCGGCCGCCTCGAGACCGACCGATTCCTTCGCTCGACGCACGGCGGTGTCGATCCCGCCAAGCTCGTCGATCAGACCCATCGCCAGCGCCTGCTCTCCCGTCCAGACGCGGCCCTGGGCGATATCGTCGACCTGCTCGACCGACAAGTTGCGTCCCTCGGCCACGCGCGTCAGGAAGAGCTGATAGGTATCGAGCACCGAGGTCTGCAGCCGTGCGTGGGCTGCGTCCGAGAGCTTCTGGCTGGAGAGCAGGAAATCGGCGTGGCGGCCGCGGGTCAACGAGTCGACCCCGATCTCCAGCTTGCCGAGCAGCTCCCCGATCACGGGCCGGAGCGCGAAGACGCCGATAGAGCCCGTCAGCGTCCCGGGATCCGACACGATCGAGTCCGCCGCGACGGCGACGTAGTAGCCACCCGAGGCCGCGACGTCGGAGAACGACGCGATCACGGGCTTGCCTTTCTCTCGCGCCCGGCCGATGGCCCGCCAGATCACCTCGGAGGCGAAGGCCGAGCCGCCGGGGCTGTCGATCCGCAGGACGATGGCGCGGATATCCGGATCCTCGGCCGCCTCGAGCAGCGCCCGGGAGATCGTCTCCGACGCGAACGTCGGCGTGCTCGAGAGTGGCGAGCGGCCCGCCTCGCCCTGGACCACCGCCCCCGTCCCATAGATGAGGGCGAAGCTCGCCTTCGGATCCACGCCCAGGGACTCGGGGTCGATCTGCGCGTAGTCGGCGTGGCGGACGATCGCATCGCCATGGCGCTCGAGCAGCTGGTCCAGATGCAGCTCGCCGTCGATCAGCCCCAGGGCCTCGAGGCGCTGGCTTCGGACGACGCCCAGATCGATCGCGTCGAGCACGACCGCCGGCAGCAGCCCGCGGCCCTCCGCCAGCGCCGCCACGAAACGACGATAGGTATCGTCGAGCAGGGAGTTGGCCATCTCGCGCGAGGCCTCGGACATCGAGCGCTCCGAGAAGAGCTCGACCGCGCTCTTGTAGCGCCCGGCCTTCGCCACGTCGAAATCGATCCCGAGCTTCTCCATCAACCCGCCCAGGAAGACGTACTCGGCGGCCAGCCCCACGAGCGGAATCGTCGACCCCGATCCGACGAAGATCTCGTTCGCGGCACTCGCGACGTAGAGCTCCTTGTTGGCCGAGAAGCTGGCGACCTCGAGGAAGGCGACCGTGTGGCGTCCTTTCTCGCGCAACCGGCCGATCGCCTGGCGGATCTCGTCAGCCTTGCCCCAGCCGATCTCTAGCGGCTGGATACGCAGGACGACGGTCTCGATCCGCTCGTCGCGGGCGGCCATCCGGAAGAGCGCCAGCAGGTCCATGAAAGGGCGCGTATCGTCGCCCGCGAGACGCGCCAGGGGCGAAGCCGCCGGCGCCTCGACGTAGCTTCCCGAGAGTTCGAGGACGAGGGTACTGCCGTCTGAAATCTCCACCGGAGGGCCGGAGGAGAAGAGACTCGTCACGAGAATGATCCCGGCGACGAAGATCAAGAGGAGGACGAGGAGACGAACCTTGCTCGCGGTCTTCATGACAGGGAGGTTATCAAAGCGAGAGGCTGGAGGCGTGACCGCTGGTTTCGGGTAGGCTTTGGAGATGGCTGACGGCTCGCGCACACCCTTCCGCTTCGTGCCTCACCATCGTCCGCCCGAGTCGCCGGGCGAGCAGCCGATCCTCTTCGCCTTCCGGCGTCGGGAGATTCTCGTCACCGTGGATCTCAGACTGCCCAGCGTCGAGGAGATCGACGCCCGCGGGCTCGAGGCCGTACGAACCCAGTATCTCGGTCAGCTCGACGGGCGCCACTGCTTCTCGGCGGAGCTGCCCGAGGATGCCGATGAGGCCGAGGGCTTCCGATACGCGAATCTCCACATGCTCCACGGCGCCTTCGACGAAATCACCCACGCGTTGGCGGGCCGCGCCGTCCAGATCGTCGAGTGGGACCGCACGCATCAGTACTGCGGTACCTGCGCCGAGCCGACCGAGCTCTCCAGCAAGGATCGCTCTCGCATGTGCCCGCGCTGCAAGGTCCCGATGTACCCACGGCTCTCGCCAGCCATGATCGTGGCCGTCGAGCGGGGCAACGAGATCCTGCTCGCGCGCTCGCCGCATTTTCCACCGGGCATCATGAGCGTACCGGCGGGCTTCGTCGAGCCGGGCGAGAGCGCCGAGGAGGCCGTGGTGCGCGAGGTTTGGGAGGAGACCTCGATCATCGTCGACGACGTGCGCTACTTCGCGAGCCAGCCCTGGCCCTTCCCGAACTCGCTCATGCTCGGCTTCCGCGCCCGCTATGCCGGTGGCGAGATCGAGGTCGACGGAGAAGAGATCGAGGAGGCGGGCTGGTTCGCCGCCGACGCCATGCCGACGATGTTCCCCGGCAAGGTGAGCATCGCGCAGTGGCTGATCCGCGACTTCCTCGAGCGCAACGGGCAGTCTGTTTCCGACTAGTATGATCGGTTCGGACGGTCGCATGATCGGGGTCAGACGGGCTCAATCAGCACGCGCAGCCCGCGGCGTAGCGAGTGCCAGCCCCGATCGAAACACATGGATCAGTCTCGCGGTTGTCCCGTATCCCCCGCCCCCCGTCAACACCCCATCATCACATCCCCCGACCGATACGCCACCAGCGCCGGCTCTCCTCCTCGTCCACCGCCATCCTGCAGCCCCAGCTCGAACACGAGTCGCTCCCGCGCCCGCCCCCGCACCCCCGCGAAGCGCAGCGCCACCTCGACCGGCGCCCACCACGAGAGCCGTTCCGGATCCTCGGCGTCCCTCCCCGCGCACACAATTGCCGCTCCTGCCGCTCCTGCCGCTCCGCGAACGGGACCGGATCCCGCACCAGAATCCACCTCGCCCAGACCCTGGATAAGAAGCGGGACCGAGAACAACGCCAAGGCCGAAGCGGCCCTCCAGATCGGGTCGCGAGCAAACGCTGCCCCCGACGACGTTCCTCGGTCGTGTCTGGAGTTGCGGTGACCGGACGGCGGCTCCACCGCGCTGCGACTGGGCCCGCGGGCGCAGGGCAGCGCAACGGTCGGGGGATGGGGAATGGGGGGCGTCGGCCCGGGCGGGACCGGTCGAAAGGGCTCGCCACGTCTGCTCGAGAGAGCGGACTGATCGGAAGAGCAATCGGAGTCCGGGGTGTCTGCATCGTCGAAGGCTCAGGCTTTGCGGGGAGAAGGCAGAAGGGTAGACGAATATAAAGCGAAAGTCAACTGCACTTGCGCGAGGACAACGGTACTCAGATTGCAGACGGCGCGGGGTTTCTCGGCCAACGCATGGGGGGCGGACTCGAGTCAGCGCCTCGATGAAGAATGATGGAAGTCGGAGATCTTCTGCTCGTGCCCCCGAGCGGCCGCCTGGCTCCAGAGCCCAGGATGACCCAGGCCGACGAGATCGCGATCGTCGGGGCATGGCATCCCTTCCTCGAGTCGGGCGCCTCGAGTCGGGCGATCGCCTGGCCGGCCAGCGGGTCTCCCGACGCCCGACAGCGCGCCACTTCTTGCCAATGAGGACATGGGCCAGGTTCTCGACTAGCGGGAAAGTTCGCGACTGGAGAACGGTCACCTCTCCTCCTGGCGCCCCGAACGTCCGAACGCCTCTTCGTTCGAGAACGTGTCGGCGGGATCAAGCGTCGTCCCATCGAAGCTGACCAGACGATCGGACCCGACACGAGGTCGCGGCGTCTCCCGGCCAGCCCAATCTCTCGACCAGGCACACCGAAGGGCCTCCCCGTACGAGCGTCGGGAGAACAGAGCAATCGCGACCACGGAGCACAAGACGACCCGAGCGGGGAGCTGACACTGTCGATGGTCGGACGCTTTCTCGTCCCGATCTCGGTCGAGCTGAACGGTATTGCGACTAGCTCGGCTCGACCAGCAGGTCGCCGTAGGGCGTGAGCAGGCTGCCTCGGGCCGGCGGATCCGTGTCGTTCTCGATTGCGCGATGGCGCTGGCGGATCGCGTCGCGGTAGACCTCGTCGGTCTGGATCCAGAAGCGGCCGTCGACGATTGCCGCGATCACGAGTTCGGCCACCTCCGCCGGCGGCTTCGCCTGGGCGAAGATCTGCTCCATCATGCCGCGGACCGCCGCCAGCTCCTCGTCGCTCAGATCCGGGGACTGCTCGTTCATCAGCTCCTTGGGCCGGTTGCGATCGGAGGCGTGGATGTTTGTCGAGACGATGCCGGGGCAGAGGCAGTGGACGCGAACCTGCGAGCCCGCATCCGCGAGCTCGCTGAAGAGCCCCTCGGCGATCGTCACCGCCGCGTGCTTGGTCGCGTTGTAGGGTATCGAGCCGGGGAAGCTCGTCAGACCGGCGACCGAGGCCGTGATCACGATCTCGCCCGTGTCACGGGACTTCATGTCCTCGAGGAAGCTGTTGAGGCCGTGGATGATGCCGTAGAGATTCACGTCGATCGTCCACTTCCAGTCCTTCACCGACAGCGTGTCCACCGGCCCCGCGCCACCGCTCACCCCCGCGTTCAAACAGAGCACGTCGACCGCGCCGAAGCGCTCGCCCGTCGCCGCGGCCAGATGATTCATCTCCGACTCGTCGGACACGTCGGTCGGAACCGCCAGGGCGCTCACACCGAGCGATTCGATCCGCGCCGCCGCCTCGCGCAGCGCATCGTTCTCGACGTCAGCCAGCACGATGTTCATACCCTCGCGTGCGAAGCACTCGGCCATCGCGAGCCCCATGCCGCTCGCCGCCCCCGTGATCACCGCCGTTCTGCCCTCGAAGTCCCGCATCCCGCTCTCCTTCCATCCGCCCGATCGCCCGGCGCGACCGCGTCGCATGATAGACTGGCCGCATGGCCGTCGAAACGCATCCCTCGATCTGCCGCTTCTGCCACGCCAACTGCGCGATCCTGGTCGACGTCGACGCGATCGACGGACGCCCCGTCCGAGTGGTCGGCGATCCCGTGAACCCTGCGTACCACGGCTTCACCTGCGCCAAGGGCCGGCGGCTCCCCGATCAGCACGCCCACCCCGATCGACTGCTGTGGACACAGAAGCGCCGCTCGGCGGGTCCGGGGAGCGACGGCGACGCCTTCGAGTCGATCTCGAGCGACCAGGCGATGGACGAGGTTTCCGAGCGCATCGGAGCGCTCGTGAGGGAATACGGCCCGCGCTCGGTCGCCCTCTACATCGGAACCTACGCAGGTCCCCACGCTGCCACCATCCCGACCGCGATCGGCTGGCTGCTGGCGCTCGGCTCGAAGATGGTCTTTTCGTCGCAGTCGATCGATCAGCCCGGCAAGCACATCGCCAACGCGCTCCACGGCCGCTGGCTCGGCGGCTCGCACGTCTTCGACGAGGCGGACGTCTGGCTGCTGCTCGGCAACAACCCGCTGATCTCGATGTCCGGCGGCATCCCGCCCGCCAACCCGAGCCGGAGACTTCGCGAGGCGAAGAAGCGCGGCCTGAAGCTCATCGTCATCGACCCGCGCAGGACCGAGGTCGCGCGCTTCGCCGACGTCTATCTGCAGCCGCGGCCGGGAGAGGACCCCTCGATCCTGGCCGGCATGCTCCACGTCATCCTGCGCGACCGCCTCCACGACGCTGCCTTCACCGACGCCCACGTTCAGGGTCTCGAGGCGCTCGCCGAAACCGTCGCCGACTTCACGCCGGAGGTCGCCGCCCGTCGTGCCGGCCTCGAGCCCGCGGAGATCGAGCTCGCCGCCCGCACCTTCGCCGCCGGCCCCCGCGGCTGCGGCGTCGCGGGAACAGGGCCTAACATGGCGCCCCATGGCAACCTGACCGAGTACCTGCTGCTGGCGCTGAACACGGTCTGCGGACGCTGGCGGCGCGAGAGCGAGGCCGTCGCGAATCCCGGCGCGCTACTCCCGCGAGCGATGCCGAAGGCCCAGGCGATGGGACCTCGCGCCGCCTGGGGGCGGGGCGAGCAGCTACGCTCGCGTGCGCTCGGCAGCTCGGCGGCGGGGTTGCCGACTGCAGCGCTGGCCGACGAGATCCTCTACGAGGGTGGCGACCGCATCCGCGCGCTCGTCTGTGTCGGCAGCAATCCCGTCGCGGCCTGGCCCGATCAGCTGAAGACGCTGCGCGCGATGGAGGCGCTCGAGCTGCTCGTCTGCCTCGACCCGAAGATGGGCGCCACGACCCGACTCGCCGATTACGTCGTCGCCCCGAAGCTCTCGCTCGAAACGCCCGGCGTCTCGGTCTCGAGCGAAGGGATCGAGCAGACCTACGTCGCGATGGGCTACTCCGAGCCCTACGCACAGTATGCGCCGGCGATCGCCACTCCGCCCAGAGGCTCGGACGTGATCGAGGAATGGGAGTTCTTCTACGGCCTGGCGCAGCGCATGGGCCTCCCCCTCACCTGCTATCCGGTTCGCCCCGAAACGGGCGTGCTGCGCGAGAGACGCGATCCGGTCGTGCTCGACATGGAGAAGAAGCCGACGACCGACGCGCTCATCGAAGCGTTGATGGCGGGCTCACGGGTGCCGCTGTGGCAGGTGAAACGGCATCCCCATGGGCAGATTTTCGACGACGAGACGATCCGGGTCGCACCGGCAGATCCCGACGCGAACGATCGGCTCGAAGTCGGCGATGCGGACATGCTGGCGGAGCTGACGGCGATCGGGCGGGAGGCGGCTGAGGTCGCAGCCCCGGCCACCGCCGCAGCCACGGGCGACCTCGCTGCAGAACAAACGACCGGCGCCGCACGGACCTTCCGGCTGATCTCCCGGCGCATGCCGAACGTATACAACTCGACCGGCCGCGACATTCCGGCACTCATGCGCGGAGGCTCCCACAATCCCGCCTATCTCCATCCCGACGACCTGGCCGCGCTCGGCCTCCGACCCGGCGACCTCGTCGAGATCGCGACCGAACATGCGTCGATCGTCGGCATCGCAGAGGGCGCGCCCGAGCTGCGTCGCGGTCTGGTGTCGATGGCCCATTGCTTCGGCGATGCTCCGGCCCGGGACGCGCGGTTTCGGGAGATCGGGAGCAACACCGGTCGGCTGATCGACAACGAGCGCGAGTTCGATCCACATACCGGGATCCCGCGGATGAGCGCCATTCCGGTGACGGTCCAGCGGGCAGCGGAGTAGGCGGGGGCATGCGTGATCCCCTCCTCGAGGAGTACTCCCGGCTCGCAGAGGAGTACGATTCGAAGTGGTCATTCTACGTGGAGTCGACGACTCGGGAGACGATCGAGCGACTCGGCCTGCGAGCCACGGACCGACTGCTCGACGTCGGCTGCGGGACGGGCGCCTTGCTTCAGCGGCTGTCGGAGACACATCCCGTCGAGCAGCTCTCGGGTGTCGATCCCGTACCGGAGATGCTGGGAATTGCGCGGCAGAGGCTTTCGCCGGCGATCGACCTCCGGGAGGGCTGGGCAGAGCGACTGCCGTTTGCGGCGGAGCGGTTCGATGTCGTCGTGTCGTGCAACATGTTCCACTACATCCGCGAGCCCCTGGCCGCGTTGACGGAGATGAAGCGCGTGCTGCGACCGGGTGGGCGACTCGTCATCACGGATTGGTGTGACGACTACTGGGCCTGCCGGATCTTTGATCTGTACCTGCGTCTGTTCAGCCCGGCGCATTTCAAGACCTATCGTGAGCGGGAGTGCGTCGCGCTGCTGAGAAACGCCGGCCTGCCCATTCTCGAAATGGAGCGCTACAAGATCAGCTGGCTCTGGGGCATGATGACGGCCATGGCCCGCAAGGATGCGGCCTGATGCGCTCAGGAGTTCGTCGCGCTCGCAGCTCGTAGTGGACCACGCCGCACCGCCCCCATCTCGAGCACCACTCGATCCCGAAAGGAAGAGCTGATTGCTGTCCGGACCTTCTCGTCTCGAGCGATTGCGCTCTTCGCTTCGGAGTATCTCGCCGCTTCTCGCTCTCGTCTGTCTCGTCTGTCTCGCCGACACGGCGACCCCCGTCGCCCACGCCCAGTCCATCGACCTCGGTGGATCGCGCCTCCTCTGTCCGCTCGTCCTCCACGAACGTCAGCGGGATCTCGAGGACGCCCGGGTCGAGAGCTTCGCCGCTCGAAGCGCGGCCTGTCGGAGGCAGCTCGAGGACTGAAGGCAAGGCCGTCGCAATGGGAATCGCAAGGAGAACGAATTGATCCTCGAGCTTGCCCAGTTGAATGTCCGACCCGGCGCGGGCGACGCTTTCGAGCGAGCCTTCGCGCAAGCGCAGGATATCCTCGCCTCCATGCCCGGCTACGTTTCCCACCAGCTGCAGCGCTGCCTCGAGACGACGGACAAGTACGTGCTGCTGGTGGAATGGGAGGAACTCGAGGATCATACTGTCGGGTTTCGGGAGTCGGAGCAGTACGAGGAGTGGAAGCGGCTTCTTCATCACTTCTACGAGCCGTTTCCCACGGTGGAACACTACGAGCCGGTGTTCATTGGCGGCGCGTGACCGGGCGCGCGACCCGACACGGGGCGTGGCGGACCGCGGTCGGGGCGTGCCGGACTACGGTCGGAGAGGCGGGCATGTCGTGGCTGCTCCTCCCGGTGCTGATCCTCCTGATGACGTCGTCGATCGGATTTGCACAGACGGGCGAGGCTCCCGACGCCGGAGCCGGAACCGGAGCCGCTGAGATCGAGGAGGGGGGCGTCGGGGACGTCGGGTTCCTGGGCGACCTCCGCCGCCATCGCGAATGGCTCGAGAGTTGGGGGCTCGACCTCGAATTCATGTACATCGGCGACTATCTGGTCAACACGCGGGGCGGGATCGATCAGGACGACGCCTTCCTCGGCAACCTCGACATGACGCTCACCTGGCATACCGAGCCCGTGCTCGGGCGCGACCTCGGGACCTTTTTCTTCTACGGCCTCTACGACCATGGCGATCGGCCCTCCGACGACGTGGGCGATCTCCAGATCCTCGACAACATCGAGGCTCCGGACGCGGCGCGGCTCTACGAAGCCTGGTGGCAGAAGACCTTCTTCGACGATCGCGCTTCCCTGCTCCTCGGCCTCTACGATCTCAACTCCGAGTTCTACGTGGTCGAGAGCGCCCTCGTCTTCCTGCACAGCTCCTTCGGGATTGGCGCGGCGCTCGGCAACAGCGGCCGGAACGGGCCTTCGATCTTCCCCGCTTCCTCCCTCGCCGCCCGCTTGAAGGTCGTCCTCGACCGCGGCTGGGAGGTTCAGGCCGCCGTGCTCGACGGGGTGCCCGGAGATCCCGACCGCAGCCCGGGAACGCGCATCCGCTTCGGCGAGGACGACGGCGTGCTCGCGATCGCCGAGATCGCCCACGCCTGGCGTCCGACCCTCGAATCCACGACCGAGAGCGTGTCTCGCACGCCTCGGCGACGGGCGATCGGGCGGGAGATCGAGGAGCGACCTTATGCGCTGCGGGTGGCCGCTGGTAGCTGGGTCTACAGCGCCCGGCGCGATCATCTCTCGTTGACGGTCGCAGACGGCAGCCCGGAACGGGAGCGCGGCCATCCGGGTCTCTACGCGACGGCGGATCTCGACGCGAGCGTACTCGATCCCTTCGGCTCGCGCGGTCTCGCGGTCTTCCTCCAGCTCGGCTGGGCCGACGAGGACATCGAGCCCTTCGAGACCTACGTGGGCGGAGGCATCACCTACACCGGCCTGCTCCCCTGGCGCCGGGAGGACGTACTCGGCGTCGCGGTGGCCGCCGCCTTCGCCGGCAACGGCCTCCAGAGCTCGATCCGCGCCGACGGTGGACGGCCCGCCACCGCCGAGACCGCCATCGAATGGACCTATCGGGCGCGGATCCGGAGCTGGCTCCACATCCAGGGCGACCTGCAATACATCGTGGATCCGGGCGTCCGCCGCGACCGTCCGGACGCCCTCGTCGCCGGGATCCGCTTCATCGTTTCACTCTGAGCGCCGCCGGCTCGACCGCGAGCCCGACATGATCCCGGGCCACGGACATGGACTTCAGGATCGCATGAACGGTGTCGCCCGGACGCAGCGCGAGCTCGTCGGCAGCGCGGCGTGTGATGCGCGCGAGGATCTCGTCGGGACCGAGGCGGAGCGTCACCATCACGCCCGGCCCCGCGCCTGCCCGGACCTCGGCCACGATCGCGGGCAGGATGTTCTGCGCCGACAGCCCCTGCGGCCGCGCCCGCGAGAGGATCACCTCATGCGCCATGATCCGGACCCGCACCCTTGCCCCCGGTGCACCCTCGACCCGCGGCAGAAACAAGGGGCCTGCGGCGGTCTCTAGTCGGGTCATGCCATCGTCTTCGTGAGCGACGATGCGCGCGGGCAGCATCGCCGCCGCCTCCCGGATCCCCATGGACTTCAGAGCCGCCGGATCCGCCATCACCTCGGCACTCGAGCCGGACCGAACCATCCGACCCGCCTCGAGCACCACCATCCGATCGGCCAGCAGCTGCGCCTCGTTCAGGTCGTGGGTGACCAGCAGGACGGGCATGTCGAGATGGGCGCGGAGCGCGACGATCTCGGCGTGGAGATGCTCGCGGGTGGCTCGGTCCACCGCCGAGAAGGGCTCGTCGAGCAGCAACGCCTGGGGTCGACGGCCCAACGCACGCGCGATCGCCACGCGCTGCTGCTGCCCGCCGGAGAGCTGCGCCGGCTTGCGGTCTCCGAGATCGGAGAGACCCACGAGCTCGAGCAGCCGCGCCGCCTCGACACGCCGTCGCGCGCGCGGAAGACGATCGATCGCCACCGCCACGTTCTCCGCCGCGTTCAGATGCGGAAAGAGCGCGTAGGACTGGAACACGACGCCCACCCGACGCTCCTGGGGCGCGAGGAAGACACCGCTGCGCGTATCCAGCCAGGGCGTCCCGTCGACGACGACCCGCGCCGTCGTCGGCCGCCAGAGTCCCGCGATCGTCCGCAATAGCGTCGTCTTCCCCGAGCCCGAGCGACCGACCAGCGCCAGCAGCTCGCCCGACTCGACCCGAAAGGAGACATCGAGGGGGATCGGCTCCTCGGCGCTCGCCATCACCTCGAGCGCCATCAGGAGAGCCTCCGCCCCACCTTCGACGACAGCCAGAAGGTCAGCATGATCGTGACGAGCGAGATCCCGAGCAGGACGGCCGACATCGTCGCGGCGCCGGCGTCGTCGAAGGCCTGCACCCGATCGTAGATGGCGATCGCGATGGTCCGCGTCTCGCCCGGAATCGATCCGCCGACCATCAGGACGATCCCGAACTCGCCCAGGGTATGGGCGAAGGTGAGCGCCATCGCCGTCATCAGCCCCGGCCAGGCCAGGGGCAGCTCGATCCGCCACAGGCTCTGCAGCCAGGACATCCCGCAGCAGCTCGCCGCCTCGCGCACTTCGATCGGAATCGCCTCGAAGCCGCGCTGGGCGGGCTGGATCGCGAAGGGCAGGTTGAAGAGGATCGAGGCCGCGACGAGTCCCTCGAAGCTGAAGACCAGCGGCTGACCGAAAGCCTCCTGCCAGAACGCGCCGATCGGCGAACCGCGGCCAAAGGCGACCAGCAGATAGAAGCCGACGACCGTGGGCGGCAGGATCAGCGGCAGCATCACGAGCGCCTCGACCAGCCCCTTGCCGCCAAACTCCCGATAGGCGAGCAGCCGCCCTCCCAGCACCGAGACCGGCAGCAGCACGACGACCGTCCATCCCGCCAGCTGCAACGAAAGCCAGAGCGCCGTCCAATCCAAGACTCAGTCCTCGCCGGGCAGGACGAAGCCGTGGCGAACCAGGATCTCCCGGGCCGACGGGCTCTGCAGATAGGCGTAGAATGCCTCGGCCACCGGCCCGGCTCCCTTCAGCAACACCATCCGCTGTCGCAGGGGCGCGTGCCAGCCCGCCGGGATCAGCTCGTAGGCGCTACGGGCCGAAAGCTTCGGCGCCAGCGCCAGGGAGTAGGCGACGAGGCCCCCTTCCGCGTCTCCCGAGAGCGCGAACTGCGCCGCCTGGCTCACGTTCTCGCCCAGCACGAGATGAGGCTGGATCGAGTCCCAGAGGCCGGCGTGCTGCAGGGCCTCCCTCGCCCGCTGGCCGTAGGGCGCGTGCTCGGGGTTGGCGATCGCGAAGCGCGTGATCCGGCCCTCGGCGAGCGCCCGGCGAAGGCTCTCGAGCGTCCCGTCGGCGGCGAGCGCGGCGTCGACGACGCGCGTGGTGCGCGCGACACGCACGGCGCGCGAGGCGTCGATCGGAGTCAACATCACGATCCGACCCAGCGCGTAGAGATCGCCCGCGTCGCGCGTGAATCCGTCGCGGTGCAGGTCGAGGACGTACTGCTCGTCGGCGGCCATGAAGAGCTCGAAGGGCGCGCCCTGCCGGATCTGCCTGGCGAACCGACCCGTCGACCCCATCGACAGCCGCACCGCCATCCCGCGCTCGCTCCCGCCCGTCAGGTGTGCCTCGCTGCTCGTTGCTGCCGACTCGCCCTCGCTCCCTCCTGCCCCTGCTCCTGCCCCTGCCCCTGCTCCTGCCCCTG
>CAYWGW010000028.1:27416-29374 GCA_964457385.1 uncultured Spirochaetaceae bacterium | reverse complement strand
TGCCTCGCAGCGCGTCGGCCACCTGCTCGGTGGGCTCGGGCTCGAAGCCGTGGATCCAGACCCGCGCGCCTTCCCCTGCGAGCACGCGGGCGATCCCGGCACCCGTTCCCCGATGGCTGCCCGTCACGATCGCCGTTCGTCCGCTCAGCTCGAGATTCATGTCTTTGCTTTCGTGGCCGTGGCCGTGGCCGTGGCCGGCGCCGTGGTGATGACGAGCCTGGGATCTTCGCGCTGGCTCTCGTCCGCGGCGGAGTCCTGGGGCAGCAGCAGGTCTTCGAGAAAGAAAGCGGCGAGCTCGGCCCGTCCCGCCAACCCCGCCTTCCGGTAGACTGCCACTGCGTGCTGGCGAACCGTGCGCTCGCTGCGTTCGAGCACCTCGGCCGACTCCCTGTGACCGAGACCCTTCAGCAGCAGCAGGGCCACCTGTTTCTCTGCCGGCGTGAGGCCCCAGCGCTCGAACTGCGCCTCGATCTCGACGCCGAGGCCGCGCAGCAGTCGTGTCGCCTTCTCCCGCCAGAGATCGCGTTCGGTCTCTCTGCGGATCAGGTCGGCCCGCGAGCCCTGGAGGCGACGATGGGCCCCGCGCCAGCCGCGCCAGAGGAAGATGGTTGCCATGAGGCAGAGTGTCACGAAGGCGAGCTCGATGAGGACGTGGAGCGTCCAGGGGGAGGTCGGCCGGTCGAGTACGAGATCGATCGCGCCGAAGGCCGCGATGCTCAGCAGCAGCGCCGTGAGTCCCCATCGGAACTGCATGTCGAGGTCATCCGACGAAAGACTCATCCGCTGCTCCCCCGGTGGTTGTCGGTTGCCGTCAGCCCTCATCGGCCGGTCTCCGACATCTGACGGATGGCATCGGCTTCCGGCATTGCTGACGTTCCCCCATCGTCGACGATGATGTCGACGACCGTCGACGCGCGGGATGCATCGATGTCCGCTCGTCAGGAGGATCCCGCAAATGTGGCCCGACCCGCTTCATCCTGCATTGGTGCACTTCCCGATCGTACTGGCTCTGCTGGCCCCGGTCATCGCAGCTTCGCTGGTCTGGGCGATCGACACGAACAGGATTCCCGCGACCGCCTGGCTGGGCGTCGTGATCTTTCAGCTCGTTCTCTTCGGTGCAGCCTGGGGTACGGCCGAAGCCGGCGAGAACGAAGAGGAGCGCGTCGAGCGAGTCGTCGCCGAAGCGCCCATCGAGGAGCACGAGGAGGCCGCAGAGCGCTTTCTCTGGCTCGCGGGGCTCACGATTCCGATCACCGCCGCGGGGCTGCTCTCCGGCGTCGCGGGCCGCGGAGCGCGCATGCTGACGCTGGTGGCCTGCGTGGCTGCGGCGGTCAGCGTCGCGCAGGTCGGACACTCGGGCGGAGAGCTCGTGTACCGCCACGGTGCCGCGAATGCCTATCTCGACCTCGACCTCGACCCCGCTCCCGACCTCGACCCGGGCCGCGATCGGGATCACTAAGCAACGGTCGCAAGCGCCCGGTCTCGACACTCGTTGCAGCAATGGCCCGGCCTTCTCAGCCGCTGAGATCGACGGGCGCCTGGGTCACGATCTTTCGGCAGATCGCCAGACAGGGTTCGAAGCTCGGTCGCGCCTTCATCCGCTCGCCGAAGGCCGCCAGGCCGGGCCAGCGATCGGCCGGCGGCAGACCGGCTACGAGGTCGAGCTGCATCAGCATGCAACCGAGAGTGATGTCGGCGATCGAGAAACCCGAGGCGAGCAGCCAGTCCCGGCCGTCGAGCTCGCCCTCCAGGTAGTCGAAGAGCCGCGGCAGCTTCTCGTTCCAGGTCTGCTTCGCGGTCGGCAGGTCGGGCTCCTTGCCCTGGAAGCGATTGAACTGGATCGGTCGGAAGATGCCCAGGCCGATCTGTCCGGCCAGCTCCGTGTCGCAGTACTCCTCGTACCAGATCGCGCGGGCGTACTCGTAGGGGTCGGCGGGAAACAGGGCCGGCTCGGGATG
>CAYWGW010000028.1:0-27316 GCA_964457385.1 uncultured Spirochaetaceae bacterium | reverse complement strand
GATCCGACCCACGTCGCGCGACATCCACCCGGCCACGCGTCGCATGCTGCGTATGGTAGTTGTTGATGCGCTGCATGTCAGGAGCTCGAGCCGGATCTCGACGAGGAGGGGAGGGGAGGAGAGGCGAGGGGCCCGACCCTGGCTCGCTCCTCGAACTCCGGGTGCTCGGCTGCTGAGGGGCCGGCGTCCTGCTCTCTTCTCCGACTGGCCCGTGACGGCCGTTTCGGCGACACTGGAAGGACTCCGAGTGGGTGCCCGGAGAATGTCGCCCGACCACGAACGGTCCCCTTCCCGCCATGTGGGACAGCGCGTGGGAATCGATCGACGGGATCCGACCGACGAGAGCCGACCGACGAACCGAGAGGAGTCGATCATGTCCGCAGACATCCAGGTCACGGCCGCCTTCTCAGAGAGCGCTGAGAAGCCCGCGGAAGACTATCTCGACGCTCCCCTGGCGAGCCGGAGCCAACGCATGGGTGCCTATCTGATCGACGCGATCATCTGCATGCCGGTGAGCCAGGTGCCCGTCTTCGGGTGGGCGATCTGCCTGGCGTACGTGCTGCTGCGGGATTCTCTCCCCTTCCTCGACGGTCAGAGCGTCGGGAAGAAGATCGTGGGCATACGGGCGGTGGATCGCTACGGCGCCTCGCTCTCCGGCGAGTGGGGAACGGGAATCATCCGCAACGTCGTCTTCCTGATTCCCTTCCTCGTGCTGATCGAGCTGATCGTCCTGCTCGTCCGGGATGATCGACGACGTCTGGGGGACCAATGGGCCGGGACCTTCGTCATCCGCGAGCCGGTTCGTCACGAGCCGTTTCGCTGAAGGCGGCCGAGCCACTTCGACCCCCGTCCGGCAGCTGCGATGCTTCCGCGCAGGCGACGCCGCCGCCCGCCGCCTTCGCCCGATACATCGTGCGGTCTGCCGTCTGCAGAAGTCTCTTCAGGTCCCTTCCCGCCTCGGGATAGAGCGCCACTCCGATGCTCACAGGACAGACGACCTCGCCCGACTCGATCCGGATGGGCTCTCGTGCCGTGCGGTTGACCCGTTCCGCGACATCGAGGGCGCCGGCCCGATCGACGTCGATCAGCAGCATCACGAACTCGTCTCCCCCGATCCGGGAGAGCAGGTCGGGTCCACGGGTGCATTTCTGGAATCGGCTGGCGAGCTCGCAGAGCAACATGTCCCCGACCTCGTGTCCGAGGGAGTCGTTGATCTGCTTGAAGCCGTCGAGATCGATGTAGAGCAGCGCGCCACGTTCCATGCGATTGGAGGCGCCGACGAGCAGGTTTTCGGCATCGGCCTCGAAGCCTCGTCGGTTGAGCAGGCCCGTCAGGGGATCCTCGCTCGCCGCGGCGACCATCTGCTGCTCGCGGTGCTTCGTCTCCGTGATGTCGACGCAGGTGACGACGAGATCCGAGTCGGCAGGAACGGCGAGGAAACGAAGCCAGACCTCGCGACCGTGATGTCTCACCGCCCGCTCGAAGTCGCATCCTTCTCCCGTCACGAGGACGTCTCGAAACGCCTGGAAGAGGAAGGGGGTATGGGGCCGGGCGAAGTTCTTGAAGGGCTTCCCGACCAGGTCTGCCTGAGGGCACCCGACCCAGGCGGCGGCAGCAGCATTCGCAAAGAGACAAACGAAGTCACGGATGACTCCGGTCGGATCGATGCGGGGCTGCAGCCGGAAGATTCCGTTCGGCGAGACGTCGACGAGGCTCCGGACCAGCGCTTCGCTCTGATGGAGGGCCTTCTCTGCGGCGTAGCGCTCGCTCACGTCGCGAAGCAGGATCACTCGCCCGCGCAGGCTTCCCGAAGCGACCCGGATCGGCGACACGGTCGTCTCGAGTCGGCGCCCCCGCTCGTCCTCGAAGCAGACGGATACGATGTTCGAGATCCGATTGCTCGTCACCGAGGGCGCCGGCAAGGGCAGGATCTCGTCGAGTCGGTGGCCCACGAAATCGTAGGTTCCCTGCCGGCCACAGAGTCGCGCGGCGGCGGGGTTCAGATCGACCACGCGATCGTAGGCGTCGACGACGACTACGCCATCCTGCATGTGCTCGAGCACGGCGTGATAGGCAATCGGGCTCCGACGGAAGATCTCGAGACGCAGGAAGCCCCAGGCGTAGAGGATGCTGCTGGCGGCGAGCGCGATCGGCGTCGGCCCGAAGTTGCCCGGGAAGAACCCGAGGATGAAGAGCACGTTCACGACAGTCGGCAGCAGGGTGGCGATGAAGAGGACAGCCACCTGGGACCGTTGGAGCTTGCTGCCCCGCCACCATTCGATTGCCAGGACGAGGATGCCCGCCGCCATCGTCAGGTAGCTGTAGGGCAGGTGGACACGCCAGAACCAGGGGCCCCAATGGGCTCGCATGTCCCATATCCCCGGGCCCTCGAGACTCGAGTTGATCCACATCCATTGATGAAGATCGTTGGTCCAGGTCACTGTGATCGTGGCCATTGGGATCACGAAGAGCGCGACCATCTGCCAGCGACGAAGCGCGATCCGCTCCAGATACTGCAGGAAGAAGAGCAGGATGAGCGGAGAGACGAGAACGATGCCCGTGTACTTGAACTTCGCCGACAGCAGGGTCGCCTCGGCAGATCCGGACTTCCACTCGGCAATGGCGCCGACCGTCCACACGGTCACGGCCAGCATGCTGAGTCCGACGGTGCGGGTGCCCGGACCGTAATGACGGCGCAGCAGGGCCAGAGCCAGCATCAGGTAGATACCGGCGCCCATGAACAGGAACGGAACCCAGGGCGTGGGCTCGATCAAGGTCCTCGACTCCTGCCAGACGGGCCGCGACAGGCGCGGCACAGGGGGCTGGGCTCCAGCCTCGTCGAGCAGCCCGTCCGACCGCGATCGTCGGGGCTTCGAGATGAAGAGCCCATGGCGGGTTCGACCCTTCGAACGCGGGGCTTTACGAGGACCTGACGCTCGGTCGCATTCATCGGGGCTCTCGGCAGGCGGGTGGCAGTTCGCTGGCAGTTTTGATGCCGGGCGTCCCGCGGACGTCGTCCCTCTGCCTGCGAACCCCGCCGCTGCGGATCAGCGGCCGATCGATTCAGGCGTGGCGGGGCTCAGGCGGGGCTCGTAGCGACCGAGTCGCAGGCGGACCCAGATCGCCAGCACGTCCCAGATCATCACGAAGGAGTCCCGCACGATCCGGACCCGGCTGTCCGTGTCGTAGTACCAGTGCACGGGCACCTCGCGGATCTGGAAGCCGAATCGTCGGGCGAGGACGAGGCTCTCGACATCGAAGCTGAACCCGGCTCGAGTCGTCCGACTGAAGATCGTTTCCGCTGCCTCCGCCCGAAAACACTTGAAGCCGCATTGGGTGTCCTGGATGTCGGGAATGAGCAGGAATCGGATCAGGCCGTTGAACATCCGTCCCATCCGATGGCGTCTGCCCGGCTCTTCGTAGCGGACGGCGCCCTCCGCCTCCCGCGACCCGATCGCGACGTCGACGTTCGCGAACCGGGGCGGAAGGAACTCCGCCACCTCCGCGATCGGCATCGAGAGGTCTGCATCGCAAAGGAAGCGGTACTCGCCCCGCGCAGCCAGCATGCCCCGTTTCACCGCGGCGCCTTTGCCGCGTATGGGCTCTCGCAGGACCCGGAATCGCGAATCGCGCGCCGCTGCCGCGCTGGCGACATCCCAGGTCTGGTCGCTGCTCGCATTCTCCACGACGACCACCTCGGCACGATAGGGCTGGCGGTCGAGATACTCGCGGATTCGATCGAAGGTCGTGGGGAGCCGACGCTCCTCGTCGTGAGCCGGGATGATGAGAGAGAGGAAGACCGGAGGGTCGTCCAATGCGGCCGGAGGCCGCTCCGCCGAAGCCTCTGTCTGCACGCTTTCCGTTCCCCGTCCCGCTCAGCCGTCGATCGACTCGATCCGATCCTAATCCAGACGCGTCCCGGCTGCCTCCGTCCAGGCCCTTGGACGACGCATGACTTATTGGCATGCTTTCGCTCCCTCGGACGGCGACGACGACCGATGAGGACGGCCGACGACGACGGCAGATGACGCGAGACCGTGGAGCGAGTCGATGATCGGAGCCCGATGGCGACCTTGAAGACGTGGATCCGGCAATCTTCCGGCGGCCACGGGGACCGGCAGGGTTGGGCGGCCACGATCTGGGTCGCCCTGGTCGGGCTGTTTTCGGTCCTCCTGCAGATTCGCACCTTCGACCGGGCGTCGGTTCCGATGGACGAGGGCCAGCTGGTGGCCGTGGCCATCCGGATCCTCGAAGGAGAGATCCTCTACCGCGACATTCATACCGGTGTCGGGCCCGGCATCTATCATCTGACGGCAGCGCTATTCGACCTCTTCGGCCACGATCTCCGGGTGACGCGTTGGGCACAGATCGCCGTGAATACGGGCATCGCGCTGACCCTGTTCACGATTGCACGACGCGTCGCGCGAGCTCATTGGGCCGGACTGACGGCAGCGCTCTTCATCCTGCTCACGGTCGTGGGATTTCCCGTCCTCACGATGCTGAACTACGCCTCGCTCTCGCTCTTCCTGGCGCTGGGCGCTCTGCTTGCCCTCCAGCTCTATCTCGCCGCCGGACGCATCGGCGAGGGTCTCGTCCTCGGTGGCCTGCTCGCCCTGGCAGCCCTCACGAAGCAGAACTACGGGTTCTTCGCGATCGTGGCCGTCGGGATCGCCATCGCATGGAGCCGCTCTCGTTCCGCCCTGGCCGATCGAAGTCTGATGGCGGCCACGCTCCCCGTCGTCGCAGCGGGCAGCTCGGTGGCTCTCATGACGACGCTCTACTTCTGGAGTCACGGTGCGCTCGGGGACATGGTCGCGGCCACCGTCATCGACCTGGTGGGCGCCCAGGTCGAAGCCTTCGACAACCCGATCCCGCCGATCTTCGGTTCCCTTCCCCGGGACGATCCGCGTTTCGTCTTCCTCTACACACCGCCGACGCTGTTCAATCAGATGCTGCAGGGTGGCACGATCCTGGAGCGGCCGATCACGCCGCTGGTCCGCGAGGTCGCGACGCGGCTCTCCTACGGTATTCCGCTTGCGGCCCTCGTCGCATCGCCCTTCCTGCTCTGGCGCGACCGTCGCGTCTCCGATCCGCGCCCGGCGAATGAATCACGATCGATCGTCGTCTTCGCAGTCCTCTTCGCCCTGGGCATCTTCCCGTCCGCGATCTGGTCGCATCTCGCCTTCGTCCTGGCTCCGATCCTGCTGTTGATGGCCCTCGAACTCGACGGGCTGGAGGAGGTGGTGAGGCGACGTACGTCGATTCCGGAACCGGTGCCGGCGATCGCGTGCGTAGCGCTACTGCTCGTCGTCACGGCGGCGTCGATTCGGATCGGCTCGACGATCCGGGGCTGGTTTCCGATCCCGCTGGATCTGCCTGGCGCGCGGCTCCACGTGACGCCCGAGACCTCCGCTCTCTACCACGGTGCCCTCCGCTTCCTCGACGACTGCGCCGAATCCAGCGAGCCCATCTTCGTCGCACCGGACATCCCGATCGTCTACTTCCTCAGTCGTCGGCCGAACCCGACTCCCTACGATCTCGTCATCCCGGGCAACGTCGACGGTTCGGTCATCATCGAGGAGCTCGATCGGGCCCGCGTCCGCTGCGTCGTGTACAACCCGCGGATGTACCCCGAGTTCCCTCCTTTCCCGCAGCTCTTCCCGGCGCTCGCACGGTATCTGCAGGACCACTACCGGACCGCCGAAATCATTCCCGGCGTCGGCAGCCGTTGGCTGGGCCTCGTACGGAGGGAGCCGGATGACTCGTGACGAGACGGAGAGGCTGCGCATGAGTTGCAGATGGTGGCGATTCGGCATCTCGGGTAGCGTGGTCCGACGATGAGCGGATGGCCGGACATCGTCGGATTCGTCCGATCGTGGGGATTGCGGGCCGTCGCCGTCGCGATCATCCTGGCCTTCGCCTACTCCCTCTGTCGCCGTGGCATCGTGCTGACGGACGAGGGCTATCTGCTGGCGCAGGTGGTCGACATGCTGGAGGGCAAGATCCTCTACCGGGACATGGACGCTTTCGTGTCGCCGGGGATCTGGTTCTTCCTCGCTGGGCTCTTCCAACTCGTCGAGCCAAGCGTGCTCTCTTCCCGGGTCCTGGCGTCTGCCGGCTATCTGGGAACGCTGTTCCTCGGTTACCGGATCGTCTCCCTGTCGGCGGGCACCGCCTGGGCCTGGGCGGCCGTCGGATCCCTGATGGTCTTCACGGTCTGGGCGTTTCCTGCCTGGACGCTGGTCTTCTACTCGCCTTTCGCAATCCTCTTCGCGCTTTGGGCCCTTGAACGGCTGCTGGTTTGGAAGGAATCACGACGATCCCGCGATCTGGTGATCTGTGGTGTTCTCCTGGGCCTGTCCGTGCTCTGCAAGCAGAACTACGGCGCCTTCGCCATTGCGGGATCCGTGGTCTCGCTCGTCGGCATCCGAAGCGAATCCCGAGAGCGGATGGCGGATCTGTTTCGGGGACTCGCGTCCGATGGTGTCCTGCTCTCGATCGGAGGCGCGGCCATCCTGCTTCCGACGGTCGGCTACTTCGTCTATCACGATGCCCTATGGCCGCTTTTCGACAGTCTGGTCCTGCATCCTTTCGACTTCATGGGCCGTCAGGACATTCCCTATCCGGCGCTCTCGATGCTCTGGGCCGAGGCTCCGTTCTTCGGAGTCGACGGGCTGACCTACGGAGCCTACTCGTACAACCAGGCTCCGAATGTCTTTCTCGTGATTGGCCGACGTCTCGGGTGGACGCAGCTGGGCGAGGTCCTGCCGCGCCTCCATCTGCTCCTCTTCTGGCTCCCGATCCTCGGCCTGGCGATCGGGGTCTGGTATGCATTCCGGCCGGCCGAGGAGAGAAGGCCGGTCGACGGCAGCCTGATCGCCGTTCTGGCGGTCGCGGCATTCGTATTCCTGGGCGTCTTTCCGCGGGCGGATTTCAACCACCTGATCAACGTCTATCAGCCCGTTCTCGTGGCGTCCGTGGTTCTGCTTCAGCGGGTCTTCGAAGGAGCCAAGCACCCCCGCTCGATTCCGATGATGTCCGGAACGGCAATCGGCTGTGTGGTGATGCTCGGCTTCGTCCTCACTGCTGGAGGCTGGTATGTGCACGCGTTGCGAATCATGCGCGCGCCGCTCGAGTCTCCTCGAGGCGGCGTGCTGCTGACGCCGATCGACGCCACGCTGGTCGATCAGCAGGTCCAGGTGATCCGCGAGCTGACGAGCCCCGACGAGTCCGTGCTGACGGTACCTGCGCTGGCGATGCTGAACTTCCTCGCGGAGCGCGACATGCCCGGTCGCTACTACAATCTCTACGAGCATCACATCGCCCATGACAAGGGGGCTGGTGTCGTCGAGGCCGCGGAGAAGCACCACGTGAATCTGGTGGTCGCGGACTTCAACAACTTTTTCTCGGATCGGGTCGGGCTGCGCGACTACGCCCCGACGCTGGCGGATTATCTGAGGACCCGATTCGAGCCCCGTTTCGACGTTGCGGGAAATCGATTCCGATATCTGGTCCGGCGTGAGGAGTCCGTCGTCGGGATCGTCGAGACGAACGCGATCGCATCCTGCGAGCTGGGGAGCGAGGCCGGGACGGAGATCAGGATCGAAGAGCATCTCCTCTTCTCCAGCCTGTACCATACACGTTCGTTCCATCGTCCCTGGCAGCCCGTCGAGACGTCGTGCAGCATCACCGTCCCGAAGCGGGCCCAGCTCGTCGTCTCGCTCGACTACCGAAAGCCATACTCGGCTACGCGGGACGCTTCCATCACCGCCGAGATCTGGGTCCGAGACGGAGCACGCGAGGAGCAGCTGCTCTCGGAGACGATCCGGGTCGAGGGCCATCAGGGTCTCTTCGCCACCGCGGGCAACGAGCACTTCGTGGATCTCTCGAAGTTCGCGGGGCGTGAGGTCACGCTGCGTTTCCAGACGGCCTTCCGGGGAAACGTCCGCATCCTGCGTCTCAGCCCCTTCGATGCCGGTGGCTTCACCATGATCTGGGAAGATCCGCGCATCCGGACCCCTGAATCGGGATCGCGATCCGACTCGATGTAGCCGTCTGCGTCGGGCGACGATCGTCTGCTCAGGCGGCGTCACGGGCGTCGCGGAAGGGCCCGAGACGTCTTCTCTGCAGCTCGGTGGTCGCCAGCTTCCGGAACAGACGGTTTCTGAATAGCACGAGAGGGATCATCCCGATGTAGCCACGGGGAAGGGTCGCCGGCTCCTCCCAGACTCGCAGCTGTTGGTATGGCCTCGCCGCCCACGCATGATGATCGGCGTGGCGGGAGAGACCGATCAGGGCGTAGTAGGTGAACCAGGAATGGGTATCCCAGGAGTCGGTCGGTCGTACGCGCTTCCCGCTGCGCTGGAGCCCCCAATGTTCGAAGTAGTTCACCACCTCGAGGAGCCGGCTCGCGAAGAAGGCCTGGAGCACGACCGCGAAGAAGGCGACGGGACCGAAAGCCGCAAGCGCGAGGAAAGCGCCGCCCCAGCCCACGACGAGTCCGTGGAGGCAGCGGTGACGCAGCATCCGGGGATCGAGGTTGGACATCTGCTCGTCCCCGAGTCGCTTCTTCTCCAGCCGCCAGGCGTTGCGAAACTGCGCCGGAACGGTTCGTGCGTAGAACCGGTGGAAGCTCTCGCCGAATCGCGCGGTCGCCGGATCCTCGGGCGTGCCGACGCGGACGTGATGACCGCGCAGATGCTCGGTGTAGAAATGCTCGTAGAGGACCGTGCAGAGTAGTAGCCGGCCGAGCTGCTGCTCCCAGAAGCGCTTTCGGTGGATGAGCTCGTGGGCGGTGATGATCGAATAGCCCGAGGCACCGCCTACGATCACGACCGTGCCGAGGAAGAAGTCGAAGGAGAGGAAGCTCTGATCGGCGAAGAGTCGGGCGAAGAGAATGACGGTCACGATCTGGATGCCGGCGAGCAGATAGACGAGCGCGTCGAAGGGCCATGCGGGGAGTTCGGGATGGGGCTGGCGAAGCTCGGTCGATCCCCGGGTGTCGAGATGATGGGCCACGAAGATCGGAATCAGGAAGAGGGCCGCCTGCCATCCCGGATGCGGACCGGTCGCGACGAAGAGCAGCGCGTTGGCGGGGATCCACAGGGCGAGCAGATGCCGGAACCAGAGACGGAAGACGGCTCGAGCGTCCAGCCGGCTCGGGCTGCCGACGGCTTCGGTGGGGGGGCTGGTGGCGGTCATGACGGAGACTCCTCGTGGGGCCGGGGCGGCGTGGAGCTGGGACAGTGTGGGGCTGGGGCAGTCGCGCCTGGTGCTCGGGGTCGTTCATCGGGGACCGATGGTTTGATTCCTGGCCCGGATCCGTTTGACATACGAACCCGTATGCGAAGTTGATTCTCCACATACGATTCGGTATGTCAAGGGCATGGCAGTGGTCGATCTCGCAGAAGCCCCTTTCCGGCCAGGCCGCCCCGAAGGGGAAAGGACCGCTGGCGATCGGGCAGCGGCCGAGGAGGGGACGGTGGGAGATCGCGAGGCGGCCAAGCAGGAGACGCGGGCGGCCCTGATCTCCGCGGCGCTGGCGGAGTTCGCCGAGCGAGGCTTCGACGCGCCGAGCCTGGATTCGATCTGCCGACGCGCGGGCTTTACGCGCGGAGCCTTCTACGTCCACTTCAAGAGTCGCGAGGATCTCGTCGTCGCGGTCATGGAGAGCGTGCTGACCCGTCTTCTCGACACGTTGATCGGCGCCGACTCCGCTCATCGTGGCGACCTGGCCCGCACGGTCGACCTCTATGTCGCCCACTCGACCCGCGGAAGGGATGTCCTCGACCAGCCGGATGCCACCCCGGCAGGTCTCGAAGGAGACGTCGAGCAGATCCTGCTTCACCGGCTGCTGGAGGCCTGTGAGCGCGCGCCGAGCCTGCGTGAGCGACTCCGCTCGACGCTCTGCGAGGCGATGGAGCGACTCGCCGACGTAGCGGAGCGCGAGCGCGATGACGGTCGTCTTCGCGAGGACGTTGCGGCACGCGATCTCTCGTCGCTGCTGATTCTCCTGGCCCTCGGGCTACGGGTAGCAACGGATCTCTCGCTGCCCATCGCCGTGGAGCCCGTCCGCCGCGCGCTCGATCGCCTCCTGGCGCCTCTCCCGTCGGATTCCTGGAGCGCATCTCGGGCGGACGAAGACGCCTAGCTCCTCACGCAACCCTTCGGATGCATGAGTCCCAGGATGAAGGGTCGAGTCGGCGGGCTAGAGCCGCAGACGCGTGGCCAGGTAGAAGTAGTCGCTGTCGGAGCCCGAGGCCGCCCCGGGAACCTGCTCGACGAACGAGCCCTTGAACCAATGGTCGTAGCCGACGTCGAAGGCGAGCCCTGGCAGGGGACGCCATCGCAGACGCAGCTCGATCATCGTCCCGAGGTCCCGACCCGAGGCGCCGCTCGGATCCCGCAGGCCGGTGCCCGAGAAGGCGTCCTTCGATTCGCCGAGCCACCAATGCCGCACGGTCAGCTGCGCGTCGAGCCCACTGGTGGGGGCGATCGAGAGGCTGGCGCACCGGGGGAGAGGATGTTGGAGCGTCGGAAGGGGCCGAAGATCCCGGTGGCTACGAGGTCGAAACGGCGCGAGCCGAAGAGCGGATCGAAGGTCTCGCTGTCGCCGTCCGGGTCGTCGCTGCCCGTCGCATGATCGAGGACCGCCATCAAGCGCGGCGACCCGGGCAGCTCGAACGTGTAGCCGAGCTCGGCGGGACGGCGAAGGCGCGCTGATCCCGCCCCTGGCGCTCTCCGAGCTGTGCCATCCCCTCGAGCTCGTAGTCGACCCGCGCCGGGCCAGCGACGCGGTAGGCCCGAACCCCGAGAGTGCGGAGCTCCTGGTTGCGGACCGTGTCGTCGAGGTCGAGATAGTAGGCGTCGAGCCGCAGCCAGTCGATTCGGAGGTCTTCCCAGGCGATGCCCCAGAAGCGCCGGTTCGTCGAGATCTCATCCTCGAAGACGCCGCCATCCTGGAGCTCGACGGGCAGCGTGTAGAAGAACCGCACCCGCCAATCGCGACGGTCGATCCACTCGGGCAGCCGGAGTGCGTGATGGAGATGACGCTCCCAGGACTGCTCCTCCCCATTCAGAACGGCGTCCGCCGTCTCGGCGGGACGCATCGGTGAGCGGTCGAGGGAGTCGGTCTCGCCGCTCTCCGCGCGCCCGGGAAGCAGAAGGAGCGGGCCGATCGCGAGCAACGATAGAACGGCGGCGAAAATCCGCTCGGCTCTCGTCGGTGGCTCGTTCTCGTTGCCACGCACCGCGGGCCTTTGCAGCCCTTCGTCGACTCGTCATCGAGACCTCACGCGAGCGGATGCGATTCCTCACCGCATCGAGATCCGCAGTCGCCATGTTCCGGGTCGGGAAGGGGACTTCGCGCCGCGCGGGCTTGGCCCGCTCGGCGTCGAGGGAGCCGTGATGCAAGAAACCTGAATCGAACTGAGGAGATTGAACCGTGTTCTCGATGAAATTCCACACCCTGTCGATGCTGGCCTTCGGGCTGCTGGCGAGTCCGGCGGCGCTTGCGATGCCCTTCGCGGCGATCTCGGGCAATCAGATCTTCGATCTCGTGCCGGGGTCGGGCGAGTTGACGAATCCGCGTGCGGTGACCGTGGGAGGATCCACGATCACGGGCTCGCCCATCGGCCTCGAGTTCTTCGACGGAAGCCTCTGGACCGTGACCTCGACGCTCGGCCCAGCCCAGGATCAGCAGATACTGCAGATCTCGCCGACCGACGGAAGTGCCACCGTCATCGGCACCTTCAACGACCTGCGTCTCAGCGAGGGCGGCCTCGCCTACGACGACGGAACGGGTCGACTGCTGGGCGCGCTCGCGCGGGAGAGCTCGACGAACTTCCAGCTCTTCGAGATCCAGCTCGACGCCGGCCCGGACTTCGGCAACCTCGACCTCCTTGGCCAGATTCCCTTCGCCGACTTCTCCGGGCTCGCCTTCGACGCCTCGGGGAGTCTTTTCGGCCTGAACACTTCGGGCAGCGGTTCCAGTCTGGTCGAGCTCGATGCCTTGACCGGCGCCCAGATCGGAAGCGTGCCGATCGTCGACAGTCTCGGAGTGGCGATCAATCTCGAGCTGCGGGCCGGGATCGACCTCGACCCGCGAACGGGGGCCTTCGTGGCCGGCACTTTCGTGAACGGCTCGAGCCCCCAGCTCTTCGAGATCGATCCGACGACGGGCATCGCCACCCAGCTCGACGTCCTCTCGGGCACCGGCTCGACGGGCGTGACCGGGATCGCCTTCGTCCCCGAGCCCTCCACGGCGCTGCTCTTCGGTGGCGGGCTTGCGTGGCTGGCGGCACGTCGGCCGCGCGCGGTCGCCATCTGATCAAAGGCCCCGCCCCTCGTCGTCCCGCCCTACGTGGATCCGCCGACGTCCCCTCCCGTCGGCCTGCTGGATCCCGGACGGCGGGGCGCCGAGGGCTGAGCCTTATCCGAGCGAGCCCGCGATCCGATCAGGCCTGCGTCTCGCAGGCTTCTCGGGTCACGGCGTGCCGGTAGTCGAACATGCGATCGAGCATCCGTCGGGCAATCCAGCCTCCGAAGACGCGACCGACGGAGCCGAGGGGCAGTTCGTATTCGATGTCGTCGGTGAGCAGGCAACGGTCGGGACCCTGCGGCGTCACGATGTGCTGATGGAGCCAGCTCGCGAAGGGACCCTCGATCATGCGATCGGCGAAAAGGTGTCCCGGTTCGTAGGCCACATGCTCCGCGACCAGGGTCTGCCAGAAGGGGCCGAGCCCGACCCGCAGGACGACTCGCGTTCCGACCTCGAGCGACGTGGGAGGCTGGATGATCTCGGTCTTCTGCCACGGCGGCTGCAGCCTTTCGAATGCATCCGGCGCTTCGTGGAACGCGAAGACGCGCTCGGCGCTGGCCTCGATCAGACTCTCCCTCCTGAAATGCATCCGTGCCTCCCGAGCGGGGCACGGCCCGCACTCCGAACCCTAGGATGCAATGCGGTCGTCCGCCCACCCGCCCGGTGGGTGGACGCGACGTCAGCCGCGACCCGGACGGAGGTCATCGCACGGAATCGCGGCCTCGCCCTCGTCCCGCACGGGCTCCCCGACGTTCCGGCTCTCCTCGATGAGGGCTTCGATCTCCTGACTCTCCAGCGTTTCTCTCTCGAGCAGGTGGTCGGCGATCGTCCGTAGCGTCTCCGCATGCTCTTCCAGGATCCGGAGGGCGCGTTTCTCGCATTCTGCCAGGATCTTCTGGATTTCGGCGTCGATCACCTCGGCCGTATGCTCGCTGAAGTTCCGTGACTGACCGAGTTCCTTGCCGAGGAAGACGTGTTCGTCGCCATGGCGGAAGCTGGCCGGGCCGATTCGGTCGCTCATGCCAAATCGGGTTACCATCTGACGGGCGAGGTCCGTGGCCCGAGCCAGGTCGTCGGCGGCGCCGGAGCTCACTTCTTCGTAGATCACGCGCTCGCTGCAGCGGCCGGCCAACATCACGGTGAGACGATCGAGAAAGCAGCTCTGGCTCCGATTCAGGCGGTCCTCGTCCGGAATCTGCTCGGTCGCTCCGAGCGCGTGGCCCCGCGGCATGATCGTCACCTTCCGCAACGCATCGGCCTTCGGGAGCAGAGCCGCGAGCAAGGCATGGCCGGCCTCGTGCCGGGCGACCCGTCGTCGCTCGTCGTCGTCGATGAGACGCTCGCGAGGGTGTCCGAGTACGATCACGTCGCGGGCCCGCTCGAAATGATCGGGCGTCACCGTCGTCGCTCCATCGCGGCCCGCGAGGAGGGCCGCCTCGTTGACGAGATTCTCGAGATCGGCGCCCGAGAACGTCGCGGTCGCGGCGGCGATGTCGTCGAGATCGACGTCGTCGGAGAGCGGCACCTCGCGGGTATGAACCTTCAGGATCGCTCCCCGTGCCTCGCGCCGCGGCAGCTCGAGCTCCACCTTGCGATCGAAACGGCCGGGACGCAGCAAGGCCGGGTCGAGGACGTCCGGGCGGTTGGTCGCGGCCATCACGATGACGGCCTCCCGCCCCGAGAATCCATCCATCTCGCTGAGGATCTGGTTCAGCGTCTGCTCGCGCTCGTCGTGGCCACCGCCGAGCCCGGTGCCGCGGGAGCGCCCGATCGAGTCGATCTCGTCGATGAAGATGACCGAGGGCGCCTCCTTCTTCGCCTCCTGGAACATGTCCCTCACTCGCGCTGCACCCACGCCGACGAAGGTCTCGATGAACTCGGATCCGCTGATCGAGAAGAATGGCACCTCCGCCTCACCCGCGACTGCACGGGCGAGCAGCGTCTTGCCGGTGCCCGGCGGGCCCTTCAGCAGCACGCCTCGTGGCAGCTTGGCGCCGAGCTTCCGGTATCGGCGGGGATCACGCAGGAAATCGATCACCTGCCGCAGGTCCTGCTTGGCATTCTCGGCCCCGGCGACGTCGTCGAAACGGGTCTCCGCTCGGGTCCGCTCGTAGCGCCGGGCGCGCGAGCGGCCGATGCCGAAAGGTCCGCCGCCGCCCTGCTGCATGCCCTCCATGCGTTGGCGCAGCGCCTGGCTGCCCCAGAAGAGCAGTCCGAGAATCAAGAGGAAGGGCAGGAAGGCCAGCGCGATCTCCAGCCAGATTCCCCTCCCCGGACTCTCCGCCTGGACCTCGACCTCATGCTGCCTGAGGAGCGCGCCGAGCTCTTCGTCGGCGAAGGGAGGTGCGATGGTCCGAAAGGCGTCGTAGCCCTCGCCCTGGCGTTGAGGCTTCTCTTCCTTCCCTTCCTTCTCTTCCTTCCCGTCCTCATCGGAACCGCCTGCCCGGCGCTCCTCGTCGCTGGATTCGGCGAACCAGGTCTTCGAGAAGCGACCCTCGATCTCGTCCCCTCGGATCGTGACGCTTTCGACGTGTCCCGCCTCCGCCTGACGCTTGAACTCGCTGTAGCTGAGATTCACGCGCTCGACGCCTGCGAAGGGCCCTGCGAAGGCGAGATAGGCCATCCCGGCCAGGAGTGGAATCCACCAAGACCATCCCGTGCCGGCGCCTCGGCCCGACGCGATGGAGCCGGTGGGCGACTCTCTTCCTTCTCGTCGGCCTTCTCGACGCCGACGCTCGCCCCCCTGCGGACGCTCTTCTCCGTTTCGGGAATCCGAAGAACGATTCATCGTCGACGCAGACGCAGGAAGAGATGAAGCAGCCTCCTCACGAGAGGCGTGAGGCGTGCCCGCTGGCTCTCGGCGGCCGCTCGCTTGATCACCTCACCCTGCGTCGGATAGGGATAGATCAGCTCACCGAAGGCCTTCAACCCGATTCCCTGGCTCATGGCCAGCGTGATCTGGGTGATCAACTCGCCCGCGTGGTCGGCCACGATCGTGGCGCCGAGGATCCGGTCGCCTCCCTTCTTCGTGTGGATCTTCAGCAGGCCGTCGTCCTGATCATCGGTGACGGCCGGGTCGTAGCGCTCCTTCGGTTCGGGATTCTGCCAGTCGGCGGGGCGGACACGGGAAAGCAGCCGGGCGTTGTGGTCGTCGCGAGGCATGGACTCGGTTATCGGCATGATTGTTCCCCCCGACGGGCGATGGCCCGCGATCATGGATCACTTCCTCTTCTCCGCTTCATCTCCGCCCGACAGGGCGACGGGACGCCATGCGGGACAGGGTGACGAGGAAGGACTCGTGCAACGCTCGTGCAAGGGCGGTGCCCGATCGAAGCGTTGGTCGATCGGGGCCTCGCCTGCGTCGATCCAGGTCTGTGTCGCCTGCGGCCGCTGGATTCCGGTCCTGCTCGGCAATCTGTAGAGGTTGCAAAGCCGGCTTCCCGGCGGTGGTCCTGGCCCGCCTCTGAGCCACCGCACTCACTCGCCATCGATGCCCGGGTGCTCGGCGGCAGCCGAGGCGGGCTTCTGCTCCGGATCCTGCGCTCTCTGCCGCTCGAGCTGGCGCTCGTGAATGGCGCGGGATCGGCTGAATCCCGCCAGCACGAGGTAGAGAGGGGGGACGAGCAACAGCGCCATCAGCGTCGCCGAGATCACGCCGCCCAGGATCACCAGACCGAGTGTCGCGCGGACCTCGGAGCCGGGTCCGACCGCCAGAGCCAGGGGAAGCGCACCGAACAGGGTCGCGAACGACGTCATCAGGATCGGGCGGAAGCGCGTGCGGGCCGCATTCTCGAGCGACTCGCGCAGATCCTGGCCGCGATCGCGGTACTGGTTCGCAAGCTCGACGAGCAGGATGGCGTTCTTGGCCATGAGGCCGATGGCCAGGATGAGACCGATCTGGCTGAAGATGTTCAGCGTCTCGCCGGCGAGCCAGAGCGCCGTGAGCCCACCGAAGACGGCCAGGGGTACGCCCGCCAGCAACACGACCGGCTGGATGAAGCTCTCGAACTGCGCGGCGAGCACCAGGTAGACGATCACGAGGGCGAGGCCGAAGGCGAGCAGGAAGGCGGCGCTCGAGCGCCGGTAGTCTTCGCTCAGCCCGAGATAGCCGATCGACGCATTCGCGGGCAGCTGCTCCCGGGCAATCGCTTCGAGCCGTTCGAGCACGTCGCCCAGCGCCGCACCCCCCGCGAGCGAGCCCTCCAGGGTGACCGACGGTAACCGATCCGTCCGGTAGAGCTCAGGCGCGCGTCCAACGACCGAGGCCTCGATCAAGCTGGAGAGGGAAACGAGCTCGCCCGTCTCGGCGCGCAGATGGACGTCGGGCAGATCCTGCGGCGATTCCCGATCCGAGGCCTCCGCTCGCACCATCACTTCGTAGCTCTCGGCATCGATCGCGAAGTCACTGATGTCCTCGCCGCCGAACGCGATCTGCAATGTGCGTCCGATCTCGCGGATCGAGATGCCGAGATCGGCGGCTCGCGTCCGATTCACGCGCAGTCGCAGCTGGGGACTGGTCGGTTGGTGATCGAGCCGGGCCTGCGCGATCGAGGGCAGGTCCCGAGCCTCTTCCAGGACGCGTCGGGCATGCTGGTAGGCGCGCTCCCGGGACTCGGCGGAGAAGACCATCTGCACCGGAGTCTCGAACCCGCTCTGCCCCAGACTCGGCGGATTGATGGCGAAAACCTGGGCTCCACGAATCCCTCTGAGCTTCGGAATCAGACGTCGGACGAGCTCCTGCTGGCCCACCTCCCGTTCGGCCCAGTCCTCGAGCCGGAAGATCAGGATGCCCGAGCTCACCGGCCCTTCGCCCTCTCCGCGGGGTGCCACCAGCGAGATCACGTGTCGACCGGGATTCCCCTCTCCGCTGAAGGGCGCGAGAACCGACTCGACCTCGGAGATCAGCTCGAGCATCGTCTCGAGCGTGGTGCCCTGGGGCGCCTCGACGGGAATCAGGATCGCGCCGCGGTCCTCGGTCGGGACGAGCTCACGGGGAAGGCTGCGGTAGAGACCGATCGTGGCGGCTGCCAGACCCAGGGCCACGGCGATCACGGCCCAACGCCAGGCAAGCAGTCCCTGGAGCAGCCGGGCATAGTGCTCGCCGGCATGGTCGAAGAGTCGCGAGACCCGCCGATAGAGCCATCCCGACCGCACCTTGTCGGCATGCACGACTCGCGAGGCCAGCATGGTGCCGAGTGTCAGGGCGACGAGACTCGAGAAGGCGAGGGCGCCTCCGAGCGCGGCCGCGAACTCGGTGAAGAGCCGCCCGGAGTCCCCGGTGAGCAGGGCCAGGGGCGCGATCACCGAGATCAGCACCACGGTCGTGGCGAGCACGGCGAAGGCCACCTCCCCGCCGCCTCGCTCGCCGGCCAGCAGTCCCGGCCTACCCTGCTCCGTATGGCGGAAAATGTTCTCCGCGACGACGATGGCGTCGTCGATCAACATGCCGATCGCCAGGATCAGGGCGAGCAGCGTGAGCACGTTCACCGAGAAGCCAAAGGCGTAGAGAACGATGAAAGCGCCGGCCACCGAGGAGGGAATCGTCGCCGAGGGCACGAGAGCCGAGCGCCAGGAAGCGAGAGACAGATAGACCACGAGGATCACCACGCCGATGGCGATGAAGAGCGTGGTGATGATCTGACGGATCGAGGCAGCGATGAAGTCCGAGTCGTCGAAGGCAATGCGGATCTGGACGCTTTCGGGAATGCGTGGCTCGAGCTCGGCGAGCTTCCGCCGCACGCCGTCGGCGACGGCGAGGGTATTGGAGCCCGTCTGCCGCACGATGCCCAGTCCGATCGCCTCCTGGCCGTCGAGCCGGGCTGCCGTCCGCAGACTCTCGGGCCCGTACTCGACCCGAGCCACGTCGCCGAGTGTGACCTGGACTCCGTCCTCCGAGCGCAGGATCAGGGCCTGGTACTGCTCGGGGCGCTCGAGCTCCGTCATTGTCCTCACCGTGAGCTCGCGCGTCTGCGAGACGAGTCGGCCCGCCGGAAGCTCGAGGTTCTGCTCGCGCAGCGCACGCTCGATGTCGAGTACCGTGACGCCCCGCGATGCCATGCGCTCGAGGTCGAGCCAGATCCGCATTGCATAACGTCGATCGCCGCCCGTCAGGACGCTCGCTACGCCGGAGACGGTCGAGAGCGAGTCGACGAGAGTGCGTTCGGCGTAGTCCGAGAGCTGCGGGAGGTCGAGGACGTCACTCGTGAGGACGAGCCACATGATGACCTGTGCCTCCAATGCACGCTGGGCGATGCGTGGCTCCTCGGCCTCGTCGGGCAGCTCGTTTCGGATGGTCGAGATCCGATCGCGGACGTCTGCGGCCGCCAGGTCGAGATTGCGATCGAGGGAGAGCTCGACCTCGATGCGGGCACGGCCGTCCCGGGACTGGGAGCGGATCCGACGCACTCCCTCGACCGCACTCACGGCCTCCTCGATACGTTGCGTGACCTCGCGCTCGACGACCTCTGCCGAGGCGCCGGGATAGAGGACCGTCACGGTGACCGTCGGGTCGTCGATGTCTGGATACTCCCGGACCGGGAGGCGGGAGAGCGCTGCGAGACCCAGGACGAGGATCAGCAGCGAGAGCACCGTCGCGGAGACGGGACGAACGACGGCCAGCTGCGCGAGCTTCATGGCGTCGCCCTCGTCGCCTCCCCCGCCCCCTCCCTCGTCGCCTTCCCGGGCGCGTCGCCCGGACGCACCTTCGCGCCGTCACGCACTCGCTGCAGACCTTCCACGACGAGACGATCGCCTTCCGCCAGTCCTTTCTCGACCTCGATCCAGCCCTCCCGACGCACACCCGGTCGGATGGGCACGCGATGCGCCACGTCCTGCTCGTCGACCACGAAGGCATAGCTCGCGGGGCCTCGGGTCAGCAGCGCGGACTCGGGAATCGTCACCACTCGGCGCTCCCCCACGATCAGCTCGACGTCCATGAACATTCCCGGCTTCAGCCGCCCACCCTCGTCGGGAATGCGGGCCTCGAGGGGCAGCGTGCGGGTCGCTTCGCTGACCTCGCTGCCCACGAAATGAACCCTTCCCTCGAAGGTGCGTTTGGGCCAGGCGGGCGTCTTCGCCCGGACGAGGAGCCCTTTGTGCAGGGCGGCCATGCGATCACCGGGGACCTCGAAGAGCAGATCCAGACCGCCGGTCGAGAGGATCCGGGTGATCTCGTCTCCGGGCTCCAGGAGTGCGCCGGGACTGATCAGGCGACGCCCGCTGACGCCGTCGAAGGGTGCCTCGATCCGTCGATCGTCGAGCGCCTCGATGGCGGCCTGAAGCTCGGCCCGGGCACGTGCATGCGCGGTGCGGGCCTCGTCGAGTGCAGCCATGGAGACCACGTCCTGCTCGTGAAGTCGCTTCTGACGTTCTAACTCCCGACTCGTTTCTGCGACACGCGTCCGTGCTTCGGTGAGACGTTCGCGCTGCTTCTCGCTCTCGAGTCGGACGAGCAGCTCGCCCGCATCGACCCGATCGCCCTCCTCGAATCGGATCGACTCGACACGACCGGATACCTCGGTCGTCAGCACCACTGCTTCACCTGCGACCAGCGTGCCGACGGTCCGGATCGATTCTTCGATCCGACGAAGCTCGATCGGCTGCAACCCGACCGGGATCCCAGCCGGCTTCGATTTTCCTGCGGCGGGCCGACCTTCGTTCTCCGATCTCCAGATCGCGCCCCACAGCACGGCCGTCACGACGGCCATTGCCAGAACGGCGACCCCAGGCTTCCAGATTCTGGACAGGTTCATTGGACGGCACATCGAGATTCCGACAGCCGGTGCAATGCACGTACCGACGGGATGCGGAATCTTGGGAATCGAGCGGCGCGCTGATTCCGTTCGATTCCTATCGCAATGCCCTCGACGTCCTGCCTGACGGGCTGGCGGGCTCGCTGGCGGACGGGTTATCGCGTCCTGACGTTGGGGAGTGGCATGATGCTTGCTGATTGTACATGCAGTCCGGCTCGTGCTCTCGCATTCTGTTCGGACTGGCGCGCAAGCCGCCTTAGGATCTCAGAACAGGCGCCAACGACAGGCGCCCACGAAAGGAGTTTTTCATGTCCGTCATCAAGGTTCTCGAGCTCGTCGGGATCTCCGACAAGAGTTGGGACGACGCCGTCCAGAATGCTCTGGGTGAAGCGTCTCGTAGCGTCCGCAACATCAAAGGCATCGATGTGCTGCGAACCACCGCGAAGGTTCAGGACGACCGCGTCGTCGAATATCACGCCGACGTGAAGTTCGCCTTCCAGGTCGAAAGCGGAGGCTGAGCGCGGAAGCGGGGGCGAGGACGCTGTGGAAGCTTGTACAAACGAACTGCAGCGTCCTCGTGGCCGCGTGCCGCGGGATCGATCAACGGGGTTGCCGGCTTCTCCCTGTGCTCGGGCATGGCCCTTGCAGTTTTCAATCCGTAGTCGTTGCCATGAGGCAAGGCATCAATCTCGCCAGTCGCCTCCCAGGCATCCAGCCGATCAAAGGAGGCAAGGCGAGGGAAGGGGGTATCCATGTCCACGATCGAGCGGTCCATTGAAGTCGAGGCTCCGGCCTCGAAGGCCTACAACATCTGGACCCAGTTCGAACGCTTCCCAGAGTTCATGCAGGACGTCGAACGCATCGAGCAGAAAGACGACCGGCATCTGTCCTGGCGCGCGAACTTCTGGGGCAAGGTCGAGGAGTGGGAGGCGGAGATCACGGAGCAGATTCCGGACAAGCGCATCGCCTGGCGCTCCGACACCGGAGCCCGCAATGCCGGTGTCGTCACCTTTCACAGGCTCGACGACGAGCGCTGTCGGGTGATGCTTCAAATGGATTTCGAGCCGAGCGGGATCAGCGAGAAGGTCGCCGACGCGCTCGGCATCGCCACGCGCCGGATCGAGCAGGATCTGGAGCAGTTCAAGCGCTATGCCGAATCGCCGCAGAGTTCCGAGGAAGGCTGGCGAGGCGAGATCCCGGCGAAGCCCGATGCGGCACAGCAAGGCGCCGAGCGCTGACCGACGCCCGCTGTCCCGTGCGGCTCCGAGGCAGGATCGGAAGCAGGGGGATGGGAACCGGAAATCAGCCCCCCGTGAGCCCGATGACGCCGCAGGCGATCCGCGCTCCCGCCGCCCCGATCGGCGGCTGCGTGGGATCGTTTGCCCGCGCGTGAACGACGATGGATCTGCCTAGTATCGAGTACGGGCCGTGAAGTCGCGCATCATCGATGTCCGCCTCGAGCTGCGCCTGCCCATCTTCTCCAGCCTCGAGAACCCCGAGATTGCCCGTGATGCGGGCGATGTCCTCGGGCGGGTTTCGGGACGGGCCCGAGAAGTTGAAATGGGTTCCGGCACGCTTACCATCGCGGCGGCAATCGCCCATCAGGTGGACGTGGAAGCCATGGACACCGCTTGGCAGGTTCGAGAAACGAGCTCGCATGCGCAGCCCCGGGCCGGCGACGGGATTCTCGTCGGTCACCTCGAACTCGACGACACCCTCGACTTCGCTCCCACCCAGGGGCCGGAGGGTCGCCACCGCATGCTCCACGGCTTCGAGGTCGTCCGCGCCGGGATCGACGAAACGGACTTCGATGGCGCTGGGCGGCGGCGCGCAGGCCATGATCCAGCCCATACCGAGAGAGAGCGCCAGCCGTCTGAGAAGGACAGGACGGCCGATCGACCCGGTGGGCCGACTCAGGGGCCGAGTCATCCAGAGGTTTCGCTTCATGTCGTCTCCTTTCCATATTCGAGTCTGTATTCGAGTCTGCATCCGAGGTTTCTCTCGCTCCGGGCTGTCCGGATCGAGCCTGCGCGTGCGGGATGCGGAGAGCGGGGTGACTCGAATCTGACGCACGTGGACGCGACCCGGTTCTCGACCGGGACCTGCAATCGGGATACCAGGAGGTCGCCCGATCGCGGACCGTTCTCCAGGACACCCGCGGAGATCGGCGGATCGACATGACCCGACGTCAATACGGACGCTACGGATTCGAGAGCTCGAACGAGGACAAGATCTTCTTTCCCGATTCCGGCATCTGCAAACGTCGGGTCCTCGACTACTACGAACGCATCGCAGACGTCCTGCTTCCGCATCTCCGCGATCGCCCGCTCGTCCTGCAGCGATTCCCGGATGGCATCGAAGAGGAGGGCTTCTACCAGAAGCGGATAGGGAGCCATTTCCCCGACTGGATCGACACGGTCCGGGTGGAGCTGCGTTCGGCGAACGAAGCCCAGACGCTCGTCGTCTGCAACAAGAAGGCGACCCTCGCCTATCTCGCTGATCAAGGCGTCCTCACGCTCCATCCCTGGCTTTCGCGCAGGGATCGTCTCGAACATCCCGATCTCCTGGTCATCGACCTCGACCCACCTGAAGGACGCTTCGAGCTGGCCCGTCGCGCGGCCCTTTCCGTGCGCCGGCTGCTGGGGGAGCTCGAGCTGCCCGGGTTCCCGAAGCTCACCGGTTCAAAGGGGATCCACGTCGTCGTCCCGCTCGACCGGACGGCCGACTTCGACGCCGTGCGGGATTTCGCGCTGCGAGCGATGTCGCTGCTCGAGTCCCGTCATCCGGACGAACTCACGACGGCGCATCGCAAGGCCGACCGTGGCGATCGTGTCTACCTGGACGTTGCGCGGAATGCCTACGGGCAGACGGCGGTGGCGCCGTGGTCGCTGCGACCGCTACGAGGGGCTCCGATCGCCGCACCCGTGGCCTGGTCGGATCTCGAACGACCGGGTATCGGGCCGCGGGAGTATACCCTGGAGAACGTCTTCCGACGGATCGCACAGCGAGAGGATCCGTGGGCGAAGCTGCGCCGGCGAAGACGCTCCCTCGACCGGGCGGAGGAGGCGCTGCGCAAGCGGATCGAGATCGAGGCAGGGGAAGGCTGACGTCTCTCACTCCATCAGGTCCGTGGCGGGGGCTGTGACTCGCCGTTCGAGCGCTCCTGCTCGTTGAACTCATGCCGCAACAGGAACGAGAGTGCAGCCGTGACGATGGCTACGACGATCAACTGGCTGGTCGCCGACAGGAGCGGACGAACCGCGAGATGGAACGCCTCGAAGAGCACCGTCGCCGCGACAGAAGATCCGAGTGCGACTACGAGTCCGACCGCGCCAAGCCATCCCAGCCAGATTCCGAGGGCGGTCGCCAGAGCCAGGGCGGTCTGGAGCCCGTAGGCGACGACGAGCGCGGGCGACGCCTCCGAAAGGAAGATCATCGCGCCGAGCTGACCCCGCTGGATCGCGAAGAAGACGAGGAAGAGCGCGAGAAAGAACTGCCAGAGAGGTCGGTCGCGATGGGTGCTTCGAGTCATGCAGGAGACGGACGTGCAGACGCCATGCCGGCGTATCTGTTCGCGAACTCCTCGCGGGTCGGGTCGTCCGCGACGAACATCGACCGTCGGTCTCCTGGGAATCTGCATTGCCGAGCCATCCACCGGTCACGCACTGGTCGTCGAAGTCTAGATCCTCTCCTCCTGGCACGTCGCTTGCTCCCCGTTATCCATGAGAGGTCTGCAGGTTCACCTTCACGTGTGACCTCCACGTGTGAGGCGTCACTGGATCGGAGCGGAAAGGTCTCGGTGGCTCGGTGGAGTTGCCGGAGAGCAGCTCCGCCACGCCGTACAGACACGCGACTGTGTGGGATCCACGCGACACCAGATTTCGACGATTGCAGAGGGAAAGAGAGTGAAAACGGAGTGAATGAAGAGGGAGGAGCAGCCGGTATGAGATTGGGAGAACCGAGATCTGTAGAAGCAGAAATCGATCGGTCCGCGAGAAGAGGTTCATCGCCTCCGCCGGCGCGGCTCGATCGCCGGCGCTTCGTCGCGCTCGTGAGCCAGGTCTGGCTCACGATTCCAGTGGCCTCCTGGCTGCTCGTCGGCTGTGGCGGCGACTCGGAGGATGGTGCCGCGACCGACACCACGAGAGATGCCGGCGGTCGTGGCGACGCGGCGGCGCGCGGCGGCCAGGCCGCAGGAAGCAACACGGGAAGCAAGCAGATGGCCAAGGCCGAGCAGCAGGCCCGGGATCCGGCCGGATCCCCTGAACAGGCCGCCCAGGCGTCCTCGTCCTCGCCCGAGTCCGCGCCGGCGGCGGAGGACGCCCTGGTCACCGGGATTCCCGCCATGGCGACGCTGGTCGAGACCGTCAACTATCAACACGAGAGTCCCAGGTCGGACCAGAGCTGTGCCAACTGTGAGCTCTACACGAAAGAGACCGATGAACGGGGATCCTGCAAGCTCTTCTCCCAGGGCCTCGTCGAGGCCGGGGGCTGGTGCACGAGCTGGGTCAAAAAGGCGAATGCCGCCTGAGGCTCGACATCCCGACGCGAACTACGGATCCGACCTTCAGCCGTGCGCGAAGGCCAGCGAGCTGCCCTTCGTTCCCTCTCGCACGCTCACGGGGACGCACGGGGACGAATGGCATTCACGCTTGAAGAATCCACAAGCTGCACCAACGCGACGTGGCGATCGTCTCGAGAAGCCTCGTTGTCCCGGGCACGCTCCTTGCTGCCTCTGATCCAGGTGAGACGATTCCCAGCCGGAGTCCCAGGGAGAGCGGGAGAGATGGACCAGGCACGCGACGCTCGATCGCAATCCGAGGAAGAACAAGTGGGGGGCGAGAGCCAGCCCTCGAGCCGCCCTTCGCGCAGGCAGGGCGAGTATGATGAAGTCGTCTGGATGCGCCATGCGGCGCTCTCCGGGATCTGCGGCGCTTTCATCGTGGCCGTGATCTTTCTGGCCGTCGACCTGACCTCCGGACGCCCACCGCTGTGGACGCCTGCGCTGCTGGGCTCCGCCCTCTTCCGCGGTGAGCCCATCGGGGCCAACGACGATCCCATGACGATGCTGCCTCTCGTGGCGGGCTACACCGTCCTGCATGGAGTGGCCTTCTTCGCCTTCGCGATCGGAATCGGATCCTCCCGTCTCGCCATCAAGCCGGCGGAGAGCTTCACTCCCCGTTCGGCCGCTCGCGTCGCGCTGCTGACCTTCATCGGCCTCCACCTGCTCTTCCTCGCGCTCGGCTGGATCTCGGGATCGGGTCTCGCCATCGCCCAGCGGCTGGGTTTCGGCTGGATCGCCCTGGCCAACGCCGTCGCGACGATCGGAATGACCGCGGTCATCGAACGGGGGGCGACCCAGCTAAGAGCGAGGTCTCAGAGACCGAAGGGATAGGTGTCGGGTGTCCCCTCGAGATCGACCGTCGAGAGGGGCGTGACGGCCCGCGTCTCGTCGAACCACACGTACTCGTCGAATTGACGGGGGAGGATGGCCTGCAGGTAGTGGCTGGCCAGCTCCGTCTCCGGTCGGTAGACGACGCCGATCGCGCGCTCGAGGCGCGGTTCGTAGAGGCTCTTCCCCGCCCCGCCGTGCAGATCGAGCAGGAAAGCAGTCTGCTCGGATTCATGACAGATCCACTCGTAGCTGTCGCGATGGGAGGGGAGAACCTTCTTGATCTCCATCGGGCCACCCCAATCCGAGGCCGCGGCCACGCTGCCGTGATCCGTACCGAACCCGACGTGGAAGGAACGGCGGCCGAAGGCCTGACGGCTGAGCTGTCCGAGGTTGAGCTCGCGCCGAGCCGACATCTCGGTCGCCCGGGCGTCACCGACGTGTGAGTTGTGCGCCCAGACTACGGCTCTGGAATCGGGTCCGCGAAAGTCGAGCAGCGTTTTCAGGACGTCGAACATGTGCCGGTCGCGCAGATTCCAGGACTCGGCGCTGCCGTAGTACATCGTCCGGTAGTAGCGCTCGGCGTCGGCGACCAGACGCGCGTTCTGGATCGCATCCTGCAGTCGCTCGCCATCCGCTGGCAGCTCCGTGATCCGCTTCGCGAGCAGGTCTTCCAGCATGGCCCGGACCTCGTCCTCGCAGGCGCGGTAGCGGCCGCGGAGGACCGCTGCTCCGTAGGCGGCGGCATCACCCTCCCAGGGCGATAGGCATCCGTAGCGCTGGCGGGCGACCGCCGCGGACTCCGGATCCGCCTCATCCAGGTATCCGAGCACGGCGTCGATCGAGGTGAAGAGGCTGTAGAGGTCGAGTCCGTAGAAGCCGGCGCGGCGCTCGGGCGGCCGCTCGCCGTTGTGGTCACGCAGCCAGTCGACGAAGGCAGCGAACTCGCGATTGCGCCACATCCAGGTCGGGAAGCGGGCGAAGGCGCTCCAGCTGGCGGGCTCCCTCTCCAGATGACGGACCCAATGATCGATGCGCGCGGCATCGGGCCAGTCCGCTTCCGCCGCGACGATCTCGAAGCCGTGGTGCGCGACGAGCTCCCGCGTGATCCGGTCGCGCATCTGGTAGAACTCCGAAGTGCCATGGGAGGCCTCGCCCAGCAGCACGATCCGGGCGTCGCCGATGCGCCGAAGCAGGGGCTCGAGATCTGCGTCCTCGATCGAGCCGAAAGGCTCGGCGTGGCGCGCCACGACGGCGATCGTCTCTCTCGGCTCCCCGGGCTCTCGCGTCCGTGCTCCCGTCCCGGACTCCATGGGCAGCGTGGCCTCTTCCTCGCCCCAGCCCTGCTCCCCCACCAGCGGGACGAAGCGGACCCGGCCGAGACTCTCCGTATGCCAGGTGGCCGGGCCTTCACGGGTGACGCAGACCAGCTCCTGGTCGCGTGGAGAGGATCCGATCGGCATCACGAGCCGTCCGCCGACTGCCAGCTGCTCGGTCAGCGCGTTTGGCACCTCGGGGCCCCCGGCCGCGACCACGATGCCGTCGTAGGGCGCGCCGATCGGGTATCCCCCGGAGCCGTCTCCATGGATCACCTCGACATCGCCGTAGCCCGCCGCGATCAGGGTTTCCCGGGCCCGCTCCGCCAGCGCGGCATGCCGTTCGATGCTGATCACGCGGCCCGCGATCTCGGAGAGCACCGCAGCCGCGTAGCCCGAGCCCGTGCCGACATCGAGGACCACCGCTTCCTTCGCCTTTTGGCCGTGGGCGCCGAGCTCGAGTGCCTCGATCATCAACGCCACGATGAAGGGCTGCGAGATGGTCTGTCCGACCTCGATCGGCAGCGCCGTATCGGCG
>CAYWGW010000027.1:25161-30433 GCA_964457385.1 uncultured Spirochaetaceae bacterium | reverse complement strand
ACGTCGAGGATCGGGCGAAGGACATGGTCCTGCGCGGTGGGGAGAACATCTACTGCGCCGAGGTGGAGGCGGTGATCTACACCCACCCGGACGTCCACGAGGCGGCCGTGTTCGGGATTCCCCACGAACGTCTCGGAGAAGAGGTTGCGTGCGCCGTGATGCCCAGGAAGGGCCGCGAGATCGATCCGAGCGTGTTGCGTGAGCATGTTTCGGCCCACCTGGCGCCTTTCAAGGTTCCGACCGTCTACGAGGTCGTGAAAGAGCCCCTTCCCCGCAACGCCTCGGGCAAGATTTTGAAGAAGGATCTTCGGGACGCCCTGGTCGCCCGGAGCTGAGGTCGGCGCGTACCCCTCACGCTAGGCGCGTCACCTGCCGATGGCGGAAGGGACGAGCCGCTACCGTCGCGCGCTCGATCTCCGCTCGGAGGGACTCGTGGCCGATTCACCTGCCTTCGCCTGGCTCTGCGGCGAGCTCGAGGCCGCGACTTCCCTCGATCGCCTCGAGTCCCGGGGCACCGTGCGCATCGCCCTCAAGAATGCCGGTCTCGAAGCGGGGACGGTCCGACCCGATCAGATGCGGGTCGTGATCGAGCGACTGCTTCCGGAAGAGCTCAGGGCGCGGGGCGTCGAGGGACGGGAGGCTCTCTGCGCGCGGTGGGCGAGCGAGGTGGAGGCCATCGGATCCGAAGGCGGCCCCGAGGCGCCCGACGAGGTCTTTCGGCGGATCGGATCCGCCTGACTGCCGCCGCGGTCAGCGCTCGTCGTCGAGCACGGCGATCACGGGCGCGTGATCCGAAGCGGTCAGCCCATCTTTCTTCTTCCGGTACTCGCGATCGATCTCGACCGCTCGCAGGCGATCGACCACCGGTCGCGTTCCGAGCAGGAGGTCGATGCGGAGTCCGTGCCCACGATGGAAGGCGCCGCCCCGATAGTCCCACCAGCTGAAGGCTCGGGCCTCGGGCTCCTGCTCCCGATAGAGGTCGTGGAGGCCGATCGCGGAGAGCGCCTCCATCTGCTCCCGCTCCTCGTTCGTATGGAAGATGGAGCCGGCGAGCGCCTCTTCGTCCCAGCTGTCGAGCGCCGTCGGTACGATGTTGAAGTCGCCACAGAGCACGCAGCTCGCCTGCTCGGAGACGAACCCGCGGGCCCAATCCCGGAGCGCTTCGAACCACGCCAGCTTGCGCGGAAAGTCCGCATGATCCGTCGATTTGCCGTTCGGGCAGTAGAGCGTCGTGAAGTCGAGGGCGAGCGCACCCTCACCCACACGCGCGCGCAGCAGACGAGCCCCGGCATCCGTCTGACCCGGCAGACCGGCCTCGATCGGCTCGAGTGGCAGCCGCGAGAGGATCGCGACGCCGTTCCAGCTCTTCTGACCGTGGCTCAGGGCGTGGTAGCCGAGAGCCTCGAAGTCGGCATGGGGGAACTGGTCGTCCGACAGCTTCAGCTCCTGGAGTCCCACCACGTCGGGCGCACGCTCCTGCAGCCAGTGCTTCACGAAGTCCAACCGGGCTCGGAGCCCGTTCACGTTCCAGGTGGCGATGCGCAAGCCGTCCTCCTCGTCCTCTACCCGGGAAGCTATCGTCCAGCCAGAGTACCGCGGACGAAGCCATTCGGAGGATGAGCGATGGGATTCTTCAGCAAGCCTCTCGAGCTGCCCTCACTTGAACAAGCCCTTCCGGGCCGCGCGGAACGGATGCCCGTTGCTGCGAAGCATTTCGTGACGGGAGAGCCTCTCGACGACGCCTTCGAGGGGCTCGAGAGGATCCTCGTCGCGATGGGCTGCTTCTGGGGCGCGGAACGGAAGTTCTGGCAGGCTCCGGGCGTCGTCAGCACCTCCGTCGGCTACGTCGCCGGTCATACGCCCAACCCGACCTATCAGGAGGTCTGTAGCGGCCGCACGGGTCATACCGAGGCGGTGCGGGCGGTCTTCGACCCCGAGAAGACCTCCTACGAGGAGATGCTGCGGGTCTTCTGGGAGAGCCATGACCCCACCCAGGGCATGCGTCAGGGCAACGACGTCGGCACCCAGTATCGATCGGGTCTCTACTACTACGACGAGCGCCAGAAGGAGCTCGCGCTGCGCTCCCGGACCGCCTTCCAGCGCGCCCTGTCCGCGGCGGGTCTCGGGCGGATCACGACGGAGATCGCGGCGGCTCCTCCCTATTATTTCGCCGAGGACTACCATCAGCAGTATCTCGCCAAGAACCCACACGGCTATTGCGGGCTCGGCGGGACCGGCGTTCCCTGCCCGATCGGCTTGCAGGAGGGCCAGCCGGCTCGCTAGCGTCGGCGCTCCGCGTATTCCCACGCGTCCCAGACGCGGACTGCGCGCGATCGCGGGCGCGGTTCGTGCATCCTGAACCGGTCGGTCGAGTGGGACGACCGAGTGGGCCAATCCGGGAGGAAGCGACGATGGACCTGATCCTGCGAGAGAACGCCTTCCTGGGCGAGACCCATATCGTGACGGGCGCGGCCCAGGGCATCGGCTTCTGTGTCGCCCAGGCACTCGCGCGCCACGGGGCCCAGGTGGCGATGGTCGACCTCGATGGGGATCGACTGAAGGAGGCGCAAGGCCGGATCGAGCAGGCCGCGGTCGAGCCCCTCGTCGTGCCGGCCAACGTGAGCTCCGAGGACGACGTGCAGCGTGCCGTCGGGCAGGTCCTCGAGGCGAGCCAGTGCATCAATGGCATCGTCAACGTCGCGGGCATCACGCGGGATGCCCGAATCACGAAGAAATCCCTCGACGACTTCAACAAGGTCCTCGCCGTGCATCTCGGCGGGACCTTCCTCTTCACGCGCGAGGTCGCGGTCCAGCATTGGCATCCGCTCTTCAAGGCCAACGGCAACGAGCCGCTGGACGACGGCGTGAACCGCTTCATCGTCAACTTCTCGTCGGTCTCGGCGCGCAACGGCAACGTCGGCCAGGTCGACTACACGGCGGCCAAGGGGGCCATCGAGGCGGTGACCCGGACGACCGCACGCGAGTTCTCCGGCTACCGGGTGCGCGTGAACGCGGTCGCGCCCGGCCCCGTCAACACCCCCATGCTGGCCGGCGTCGGAGACGCGGGCATCGACGCGATGCGCCGCGCCACGTTGCTGGGAAAGGTGGCCGAACCCGAGGAGCTGGCGGCGACGGTGCTCGGGATCGCCTGTCCCAGGATCTCCGGGTACACGACGGGTCAGGTCTTCGCGGCCAACGGTGGCATGTACATGGCCTGAGGGTCCCGTTGCGATCCTGCGTCCATGGGCCCGGGGTTGCGCGGGGCGGGTGCGGCGGGCTGGACGGAACCGGTCGCGATCACCCGGCGGAAGCCGTCGGAGCCGGAGGGAGAAGCAGCAGCGCCTGTGTGCCGCAACCCGGGGCGCTGTCGATCCGGAGGGCACCGCCGAGCAGCCGCGCGAGCTCCGAAGCGACCGCCAGTCGATGGTTCCTGGAATCGCGATGCGCATCGCCATCTCGTGCCGTAACCGACGCCGCCGGATCCAGTGCCATCCCCGAATCATGGATCTCGAGGAAATGCCAGGCCGTGCGGGCCAGGAGCGGAGACCGGGCGATCAGCGGGTAGGCCATCGAGACGTGCCCCCGACCGGCCTCCGTGCGTCCACTCATCAGTGTCACCGTTCCCCAGCCTTCGCCGATTCCCTCGATCGCAGACTCCACCACCTGGTGGATCAGCTCCGAGAGGAGCAACGGGCTGCATGAGACCGGGAGCGGTGCTGCGTCGAGCGCGAGATCGAATTCGATTCTGGGAAGCGGGCTCCGGAGATGGCTCTTGCAGACGAGTCGCGCCTGCTCCCCCAGCATCGCGCGTTCGAGCCCATCGGGCTGCCCGTCGCGGTCCGCGCTGCTCGAGCAGGGCGAATCCACCGAGGCGGCCGGGTCGGTGACGCCAGGCCCGGCGGCGGCGAGATCCCGGGTGCGGCGTTCGGTCTCGTCGGTCGCGACGGCGACGAACTCCACGATCTCCCCGACCTCGTTCCGGATCGGCTGGACCTCGAGATGGACCCAGATCGAGCGCTCGTCGAAGGTCTCGAAGGGGAACTCGATCGTGCAGGCGCGTCCTTCGAGATAATGCTGTCCGACGAAGTCCACGAGCTCGAGCTCGATGTCGGCCTCACCCAGGAAGTGGGCGATGGGCTTGCCCAGTGTGGCCTCCAGTGGGAAGCCGGTCATCTCCGTCCAGCCCTGGTTGGCCCATCCGACCACGCCAGCCCGGTTCCCGACGAGGATGGCCCGGTCGCTGACCACGGCATGCTGAGCGAGTGCGGCCGTGATGTTGGGCGGCGGCGTCGCGTGGATTCTCGAAGCGTGTATGCCCATCTCGTCCTCCATCGAATCACGGCGTCGTTCATCAAGCTAGCGCGCGACCGGAGAACTTCCGTGAACGATCGTTCGTTCGAGTGATCATCGACCGGATCACGATCGGTTCGACTCGGGTCCTTTCCAACGGCACGTCCAACAGCACGACCGTGTAGACTCGGCGTGACTCGCGATCAACGAGGAGGTCTGCGGCGTGCGTGATTCACGACAAACATCGGTGGGAGCCGTCGACTCCGACGTGACCCGAGAATGTGTTCATTCGAAGAATGTTCCCGATGCGACCGGAGGACGACCCGTATTGACGGGGAAGGCCGCGACCCAGGAGAGGATCCTCGTGGCGGCGACCGAGCTTTTTCTCGGCCGCGGCTACGAGAACGCGACGATTGCGCAGGTCGCCGAACGCGCCGAGGTCTCGCGCGCGACGGTCTTCTGGCATTTCAGCGACAAGGAGTCGTTGTTCCGTGAGTGCTTCACCCGGATCTGCCAGCCTTTCCGGGATTCCCTCGATCGCGACGTATCGAACCTGCCGCCGGAGAAGCGCTTGCGGGAGCAGGTGGAGCTCTATCAATCGTTCGTGGCTCGACATCGCACGGATGTGGACGGCTTCCTGCGCTGGGCGCTCGAGCACACGAGCTTCCGCGACTGGCTGATCCGCACGTTGCTCGATCTGCACCATCGATTTGGCGGCGCCCTGACGGAGACGATTGCGGAGATCGTGCCGCCTCATCACGATCCCCATGCGCTGGCGATGGGGATCCTGGTGATGCTCGACGGGGGATTGCTGATCTCCTACTTCGACGATTCCACTCGCACCAGCGAGATGCGGCAGCTGAGCATCCAGGCGATTCTCGATCTGATCCCGCGCCGCTGTGCGGAGCGGATCGAACCGGCATGATGCGCTCCGAGGCCGTCGCCGTCCCCGGTCGGCGGTGAGGATCTGACGCGGGGATCG
>CAYWGW010000027.1:20064-25061 GCA_964457385.1 uncultured Spirochaetaceae bacterium | reverse complement strand
GCGGGGATCGAGATCGGCAGGGGACTCGAATGATAGGCGGCCACCTTTGCGGCGCCGACCTGCTCCTGCCAGAGCAGGCGGACCACGTCCGACTGGGAGACCACCCCTACCAGGCAACGGTCCTCGACGACCGGGGCACCGCTGATGCCTTGTCGCAAAAGCACCCTGTCCATCTCTTCGAGGGTCATTCCGGGAGCGAGGTGGACGACTTGGCGGGTCATCAGGTCTGCAGCGGTGATCTGGTTGTCCATGGCGTCGTGATCATGCAGCTCTCGTGCCGGCCAGGCCCGAGTGGGACCGACCCGTGATGCGTGGATGGGACGAGTGGTCTCCTCTGCGAGGCAGGCTGTCGCAGATCGGGGGTCGAACGGTCTTGGCGCAGCGATTCGGTTCCGGGGGCTCGCTGTGGCAGACTGCGGACACGATGTCGTTCTTTCCGAAACTTCCTGGCGGCCGTACAGGGCTCGTCGCCGTCGCCGCCACCTCCGCCCTGGTCGCGGGCGTCGGGTCTGCACGACCCGCCGCCGACGACGAAGAAGCCTGGAGTCGACTGCGGCCGGTGGTTGGTGAAGAGACGGCCCATCTGATCGAGTCCGGTCAGACCCTGCACGATGTCGCCTATCTGCATCGCCTCGGATTCGATGCGATCCAGCGCCTGAATCCGGACATCGATCCCTGGATCCCGCCCGTCGGCACGGTCGTACGCCTCCCGACCCGCTACGCGCTGCCTCCGGCGGAGGCCGAGGGGCTGGTGATCAATCTGCCCGAGATGCGGCTCTACGACTTCACCGGGGTGGGGCCGGTCCGCGTGCACGCGGTGGCCGTCGGTGATGCCAGTGATCCCACGCCGATCCAGGAATTCAGGATCGGCGCCAAGTCGATCGATCCGATCTGGAACGTGCCGAAATCGATACTCGCGGAGAAGCCCCATCTGCCGCCCCGGGTTCAGCCCGGCGAGGACAATCCCCTGGGCACCCGCTGGATGACGCTTGGAGAATCTTCCTACGGCATCCACGGGACGAACGTGCGTTGGTCGATCGGCCGCAATTCGACCCACGGCTGCGTGCGCCTCTACGAGGACGAGATGCAGCAGCTCTTCGATCGGATCGAGTCGGGGACGCAGGTGAGACTCATCTACGAGCCGTACAAATGGGGCACCAATGGCAAGGGCCTGTTTCTGGAGGTTCACCCGGACCTCTACGGCCGTTCTTCCGAGCCGCTCTCCGCGGCCCTGCTGCTTCCACGTCAGCTCGGCGTACTGGACAGGATCGATCTCGAGCGCGTCTGGACGGCCGTCGAACGAGCCGAGGGAGTCCCGGTGCTCGTCGGCTCCCTTCCGTGATGCATGCCGTGATGGATGTGCCGTGAGCCGTGAAGCGATGGCGTCCCGACACCGCCTCGCATCCATCCGGAGAGGGAATTGCGAGCGCGGTGCCGGGACGCAGGCCGGTCGGAGTCGTTCGATCGACTACTTCCGAACCGTCTTTTCGAAGGCTGCCGCGGCCTTCTGGGCTGCGGCGTCGGCGCGGGAGGCTGCGGCACGCACGTTCGTCTCCGCGGCCGTTGCGCGCTGCATGGCCTGATCGGCGGTGTTCTCGGCAGCCTCGGCCTGCGCCGAGGTCTCCTCGAGCTGACGCGAGAGGCCGTCGAGGCGTTGGTCGATCGAATCGAGCCGTGCATTGACGTCCGAGATCGCGCCGCTCGACGCACAGCCGGCGAGAGCGATCAGCGCGATTCCGGTGATGGGCAGGGAGATCCGTGCGAGTCCCGAGCGGCTTCGGCTCGCGGTCTTCGGCAGGAACGTTCTCGACGGAAACATGATGGGTCCTCCAATGTGTTCGAGGCTTTGGGTTCGATGGCTTACCAGTATTGCTCAGGAGCCGTCCCGGATCCTCCGCAACCGGGTGCGAGCGCCGGCCGTACGGCCACCGGGGCTCAGGTCTCGTGGCCTGCTTCAAGACCCTAGCAACCGCGCGGGACGCCGGGCTGCGCGGCGGGCTGGGAGGTCAGATTCGGGCTGTTTTTCGTTGGCTGGGGAGCTGGACCGTGGGTATTCGCCTTCAGTCCGGGGCTTGGAGGCTCTCGCGCCAGGAGCGCAAGACGGTGAACGCCACGCCCAGCAGGACGAGGTGGAGGAAGACGACGAAGAGCGTGAGCCATGGAATCGGATCGTGGTCGGGCGGGACGACTCGCATGGAGAGAAGATTCGGAAACATGCTCAGCATCCGGACGCGGAAGCCGTAGTACGTGACGAGGACGGTCTCGTCCCGCGCCTCGGTCGCGAGGTTGTTCGCCTGGGCCGCCAGATCCCCGGAGTCGAATTTGAAGTAGGGCGGCCAGCCCCAGCCCGTATCCTCGTTCCGGAACATCCGCGGGGAGCCGTCGAGGTCCTCGGCCATCACGTAACGGACGTCGTCCGTTCTAATCCGGCCGTCGGGAAGCTCCACGTCGCGGCGCGAGATCTCGGTGCCTGTGACGTGTACCTTCGCATGGCGCGGTAGGCTGTAGGCGCAGAAGCTGAAGTAGCCGAGCGCGAGCAGCAGCCCACCCACGGTCCCCAGTCTCTTGAGCCAACGCCAGATCGTGTGCATGCGACTACCGTGGATGCTCGCGGAGATGCCCCTACTCCGCCAGCGCGATCACGGCGTCACAGCGGCCCAGGCGCGCCTTCGAGCCCTCCTTGATCCGGCGGCAGCGCCCTTCTAGATCGACCATCCGGCGATTGATCCAGGAGGCGGCAAGGTCGTGTCGCCGCGGATCGGCCTTGGCCTGGCGGAGTAGCTCGGCGCCCGCGATCACGCTCGCCACGATCTCGGCCAGGGACTGGGCCGACATCAGGGCGTAGCTGAAGTCCGCCAGCAGCGCGCTCGCCGAGTCCAGGATCAGGTTCATGCCGACCAGCACCTTGTCCGCCAGCTCCTTCAGATCCGGGTCCTCGAAGGTCTTCAGCTCTCGCTCGAGGCCTTCGAAAACCACCGTGAGGGCGCCCTTTCCGATCTCCTTGAGCGCGAAGGAGACCTGGATCTCGGACGTGCCCTCGTAGATGGTCGTGATGATGGCGTCGTTGTGGAGCTTGCCGACCTCGCTCTCGGCCATGAAGCCGAGACCGCCGTGGATCTGGATCGCGTCGCGACTGATCGAGTCCGCGGCCTCCGTGCCCATGTACTTCGCCAGCGGGGTGAGCAGCCGGATCCGCGTGTCGTTGCGCTCGTGGAGGGCCTCGAGTTCGACCTTCTCCGCGGGTGAGAGCTCGGAAGAGCCGTCGCCCGCTCGGGCGAGAGCCTTCTCGATCGCGTTGTTCTGATCGACGAGGGCGCAGGCACGGTAGAGCAGGGCGCGGCTGCCCTCGAGCTCGAGGACCATGCGCGCGAGTCGATCCTTCATCAGCGGCTGCTCGGCGATCGGGACGCCGAACTGGACGCGCTGCCTCGCATAACGCAGCGCCACGTCGAGGGCAGCCTCGGCGATGCCGACGCCCTGGGCCGCCACGCCGAGCCGCGCGTTGTTCATCAGGGTCAGCATCGCCTTGAAGCCGTCGCCCGACTTGCCGACCAGGAATCCCTCGGCGCGGGTGAGCTGGATCGCAGCCGTCGGCGAGCCGTGGATGCCGAGCTTGTCCTCGAGCCGCGTGACCTCGAGACCGTTCTTCTCGCCCGAGGGCAGGGTGCGCGGCACCAGGTAGAGAGAGAGCCCCTTCGTCGTGCCCTTCGAGTGCTCGAAGGTCTCGGCGTCCCGAGCCAGCACGAGGTGGATCTCGCAGCCACCGTTCGTGATGTAGATCTTCTGGCCGTCGAGGAAGTAGCGGTCTCCCTCGCGAGTCGCGCGTGTCTGGATGGCACCGAGATCGGAGCCCGCCTGGGGTTCCGTCAGGTCCATCGCCCCCATCACCTCACCCGAGGCGAATCGCGGGAGATAGGCCTTCTTCAGCTCCTCCGAGCCGTAGCGTTGGATGTCCTCGGCGACGCCCGCCTGCAGCCCGAGAATCGTCATCAGGCCTGCATCCGCGCGCGAGATCATCTGGAGCAGCACGTTCGCGACGAAGCTCGGAAGCCCGAAGCCGTCGTATCGCTCCTCGACACCAAAGCTGACGAGACCCGCCTGGCGGAGCTTGTCGTAGGTCGCCTCGATATGGGGTGGGTAGACGACCCGGCCGTTCTCGAGCCGCGCGCATTCGTGCCAGCCGGCCCGCAGCGCAGGCTCCTGCTCCTCGCAGATCTGGGCCGCCGTCTCGAGCACTTCGCGCAGGGCCGCTCGATCGACTTCGAGGTCGCCGGCGTCGCCCCTGCGCCAGCTGAAATACGACTCCCAGTCGATGAGCTCCTGCAGATACAGCAGCACCACGTCGCCCATGTAGGCACTCATGTCGGCTCTCCTCGTGGAATGGATCGTAGGACGCGGCCCCGGAACTCCAAGTCAATCTTCGGTCGGTCCGCTTCGGGCCGCCATCGAATGGTCTGGCATCCGATTGGGGTCTCCGAGACGGGTCAGGGCGTCTCGGTGTCCGCTCGAGGTGCTGGCCGTTCGGCTGGGGAGTCGACGACGACCGGACCGCGCAACCGGGCGAGCACTCGGGGTTGGGGGGACGCCGGATCCGGGTTCGCTGCCCCGACGGATTTCGTCCGCGTCTCCTCCACTCGGGAGGATCCGAACCAGGGCCAGGACAGCCCGATCGCGATCACTGCCAGCGCGAGCACGGCGGCGAGAAAGGCGATCCGCCGCGGTCGATGCCAGGCGGGGAGCTCGGCCGGAACCCCGATCTCCGTCATCCCTCCGACCCGGTCTGGAGAGACGACGAAGTCCTCGATCGAGACCACGGTCTCCGAGGGCTGGTTCTCGACTGGCCGCGAATGAGGTAGGAGGCCAGACGCCGGTCGAGAGGTGAAGTCTTCGTCCCAGTCACCGTCGCCACCGTCGTCGAAGCTCAGTGCTCCGGGTCCGACCAGCGAGGCGGCCTCCTCCGGGTCGAGATCGAGGGTCCAGGGCTCCTCGCTCTCGGG